>NZ_JBEYTM010000023.1:23639-116761 GCF_040643055.1 Streptomyces sp. NPDC047515 | reverse complement strand
ACTTCGTCACACCCGGTCAACACGACCACCCCCGGACCGGACACGGCCAGGCAACAAATCCACCCGACTCAGCCACCCGCGAAGTACGGAACTAGAGCGCGCACGACTGGCTGTCGACCTGCTGGTTGGCGGCGTGCCCGTGCGCGATGTCCTCGCGGATCTCGTCGGCCGTCAGGGCGTAGCCGGTGTCGGGGTCGTCGAGCGATTTCGCGAAGACGACCCCGTACACCTTTCCGTCGGGGGTCAGCAGCGGTCCGCCGGAATTGCCCTGACGGACCGTCGCGTAGAGCGAGTACACGTCGCGGCGAACGGTGCCCCGGTGATAGATGTCCGGGCCATCGGCGTCTATGCGGCCCCGGACACGCGCGGCACGTACGTCGTACGAGCCGTTCTCCGGGAAGCCCGCGACGATGGCGCTGTTCCCGGTCTGGGCATCGTGGTCGGTGTCGGTGAACTTCAGCGGCTTCGCGCGGAGATCCGGTACGTCGAGTACGGCGATGTCCCGCCGCCAGTCGTAGAGGACGACCTTCGCGTCGTACAGCCGCCCCTGGCCGCCGATCTGGACGGTCGGCTCGTCGACGCCGCCGACGACGTGGGCGTTGGTCATCACCCTGCGGTCGGAGAAGACGAAACCGGTGCCTTCGAGGACCTTGCCGCAGCTCGGCGCCGTACCGACGACCTTGACGATGGACTCCTTGGCGCGGGCTGCCACGGGGCTGCCGACCAGCGCCGGGTCCGGGGCGCGGACTTCGGTGATCGGCTCGTTGACGAAGGGGCTGAAGACCTGCGGGAAGCCGTTCTGCGCGAGGACGGAGGAGAAGTCCGTGAACCAGGTGGAGGCCTGGTTGGGCATCACGCGGGAGATGCCCAGCAGAACCGAGGAACTGCGGACCTCCTTGCCCAGCGTCGGCAGTGACGTGCCGGCCAGCGCCGAACCGATGAGCCAGGCGACCAGCAGCATCGCGACCACGTTGACCAGGGCGCCGCCGGTGGCATCGAGGGCGCGCGCGGGTGACCACGTGATGTACCGGCGGAGCTTGTTCCCGAGGTGGGTGGTGAATGCCTGCCCCACCGAGGCGCAGACGATCACGACGACGACGGCCACGACGGCTGCGGTCGATGAGACCTCGGATCCGTTCGTCAGTTGGTCCCACAGGACCGGCAGCAGATAGACGGCGACGAGACCGCCGCCCAGGAACCCGATCACCGACAGGATGCCGACCACGAACCCCTGGCGATAGCCGATGACCGCGAACCACACGGCGGCGGCCAGCAGCAGGATGTCCAGCACGTTCACCGTCTATAGCCTCGCAGATTCGTCACCGGGCCCGTTCCTTCGGCTGGTTCCGGGCGGGGCCGGACAGCACAGCACGGGGTTCAGCCTGTCATGCGCGCCAGTCGAGCGGCACCTGCTTGGCGGTGTCCCACGGGCGCTCCCAGCCTGCGAAGTGGAGAATGCGGTCGATCACTCCGGCCGTGAAACCCCAGACCAGGGCGGATTCGACCAGAAATGCCGGGCCTCGGTGACCGCTCGGATGGACCGCGGTCGCGCGATTGGCCGGATCCGTGAGATCCGCCACGGGGACGGTGAAGACCCTGGCGGTCTCACCCGGATCGACCACACCGACCGGGCTCGGCGACCGCCACCAGCCGAGGACCGGCGTCACGACGAAGCCGCTCACGGGGATGTAGAGCCGGGGCAGCACGCCGAAGAGCTGGACCCCGCGCGGATCGAGGCCGGTCTCCTCCCGGGCCTCCCGCAGCGCGGCCCTGAGCGGCCCTGTCGTCGCCTGGTCGCCGTCCTCCGGGTCCAGGGCGCCACCGGGGAAGGAAGGCTGCCCAGCATGGGAACGCAGGCTTCCGGCTCGCTCCATGAGAAGCAGCTCGGGGCCGCACTCACCCTCTCCGAACAGTACGAGTACGGCGGACTGCCGCCCGGCGCCGCTCTCGGGCGGCAGAAAGCGGCTGAGCTGGTCCGGCTCGATGGTTCGCGAGGCACGGGCCACGGGGTCGAGCCAGTCGGGCAGGCCCTCGGCCGTGACGGTGATGGCGGAGTCGTGTGCCGCGCCCGCCATTGCGGCGGCCGCCACCGCAACGGCCGCCGCCGGACTGACCGCCGCAGGCGCGGTCGGCGCCTCCGCGATGCGATCACGCCGCGTCTGCTCGTGCGCGGCCCGTTCGCGCGTGTTCTGTTCGTGCGTGGGTTGTTCGTGCGTGGGTTGTTCGTGCGTGGCTTGTTCTTGCTTGCTCTGTTCGTGCGTCTTCATAGGCACCCCTCGTCTCACAACGCCTGTCGTCACGCATTTCGTTCCGGAGCGAGCGCCGTAGGTCGGTCGGCTCCCAGGGCCGGCGCGGGCTTGCCCGGGTAGTCCGGCGGCGGGCTCAGCCGCTGGCCGGGCTGACCGCCCATCTCGTACTTCAGCAGTTTCCTGGCCTTCTCCGGGTCCGTCTCACCCTCCCCGTACGCGGGGCAGAGCGGGGCGATCGGACAGGCTCCGCAGGCGGGCTTGCGGGCGTGACAGACGCGGCGGCCGTGGAAGACGACGCGGTGGGAAAGCATCGTCCACTCACTCTTGGGAAAGATCGCGCCGACCTCGGCCTCGACCTTCTCCGGGTCCTCCTGCTCCGTCCACTTCCAGCGGCGGACCAGGCGCCCGAAGTGGGTGTCGACCGTGATGCCCGGAACACCGAAGGCATTCCCGAGGACGACATTGGCCGTCTTGCGGCCGACCCCGGGAAGTGTGACGAGATCAGTGAGGCGACCCGGCACCTCGCCGCCGAAATTGTCCCTGATGGCCATGGAGAGGCCTATCAGCGACTTGGTCTTGGCCCGGAAGAAGCCGGTCGGCCGAATGAGCTCTTCCATTTCCTCCGGGACGGCCGCGGCCATGTCCTCGGGGGTGGGGTAGGCGGCGAAGAGCGCGGGGGTGGTCTGGTTGACCCTCAGATCGGTGGTCTGGGCGGAGAGCACCGTGGCGACGAGAAGCTCGAAGGGGTTCCTGAAGTCCAGCTCGGGGTGGGCGTACGGGTAGAGCTCGGCGAGCTCACGGTTGATCCTGCGGGCCCGGCGGACCATCGCCAGATGCGATTCCGGTTTCGCTCCGGTTCTGGTTCCTGCCTTCGTTCCTGCCTGCGAGGCTTTCACGGTGGTCTTCGTGACGGACTTCGTGGCGGCTTTCACGGTGGTCTTCGTGGTGGATTCCGACGCGTCCTTCGCGGCGGCTTTCCCGACGGCTTTCCCGGCGACATTCCCAGCGGACTTCGGTGCGGGTTTCACTGCGGGCTGCGCGGCCCTCCCCGCCGCAGGCTTCGCCGTCCGCTTGGTCACAGGCTTGGTCACGGGCTTCTCTGCTGCCTGGGCTCCGGCCCTCGGGGCACGCCCGACCGCAGCGCGTTTTGTCGCCTTTTCCAGGCTGCCCCCAGCCTGTTCGCCCACAGCGGAATCACGGCCTTCCGACACCCCACCAGCCCCCTTGGCCTGCGCTCTCACCGGCGATCTAGACACCCGGCCAGCCTAGAGCCACGCACCGACATCCGCCGCGGTCGCGATGCATCCACCCCCAATCGGCCCCCTGCCGCACAGTTCGGCACGTCCGTGCGTCAAACTGGTTTGTGATTGATCGCACTGTTTTACCGTCCGGCATGATGGGGACCACGGTTCCCTGAACAGGCCGACAAGGAGAGAACTCGTGGACGACGTTCTGCGGCGCGCCCCGCTTTTCGCGGCGCTCGATGATGAGCAGGCCGCGGAGCTCCGCGCCTCGATGAGTGAGGTGACCCTCGCACGCGGCGACGCGCTCTTCCACGAGGGCGACCCGGGCGACCGCCTCTATGTGGTCACCGAGGGCAAGGTGAAGCTCCACCGCACCTCCCCCGATGGGCGCGAGAACATGCTGGCGGTCCTCGGCCCCGGCGAGCTGATCGGTGAGCTGTCGCTCTTCGACCCGGGCCCGCGCACGGCCACCGCGACCGCACTGACCGAGGTCAAGCTCCTCGGCCTCGGCCACGGTGACCTCCAGCCCTGGCTGAACGCCCGCCCCGAGGTGGCCACCGCCCTGCTGCGCGCCGTCGCCCGCCGACTGCGCAAGACCAACGACCAGATGTCCGACCTGGTCTTCTCGGACGTCCCGGGTCGCGTCGCCCGCGCCCTCCTCGACCTGTCACGCCGCTTCGGTGTCCAGTCGGAGGAAGGCATCCACGTCGTCCACGATCTGACCCAGGAAGAGCTGGCCCAGCTGGTCGGCGCCTCCCGCGAGACGGTCAACAAGGCACTCGCCGACTTCGCCGGACGCGGCTGGCTGCGCCTGGAGGCGCGCGCCGTGATCCTGCTGGACGTGGAGCGCCTGGCGAAGCGGTCCCGCTAGGCGCTGCCCGACGCCGGACCCGGGACACGCCCCCCCGCCCGGTCGGACGGACGGGCGGGCGGGCGGGCGGGTGAAGTGTCGACTGCCTCTGCAAGGCCCTGCCTCCCGGCGGGGCCTTGCGCATGTCCGTCCCAGAGCCTCTCGTATGGATCCAAGGGCTGTCGCGCCCCGGTGCCGCGCCTGCTGTCCGGCCTGGTCCACGCGCCTGCTGATCCGGCCTGGTCCACGCCCGCTGATCCGGCCTGATCCATTGCCTGCCGATCCGGTCTGATCCACGCCCGCTGATCCGGCCTGACCGAAACGAGGAACCCTAGATCAGCCCGTGCTCGCCCAGGTACTCCAGCTGCGCCAGCACTGAGAGCTCCGCCGCGGGCCACAAGGACCGGTCCACGTCCGCGTACACCTGCGCCACCACCTCCGACGCCGTCCGGTGTCCGGCCTCGACCGCCGTCTCCACCTGGGCCAGCCGGTGCGCGCGGTGCGCGAGGTAGAACTCGACCGCTCCCTGCGCGTCTTCCAGGACCGGGCCGTGGCCCGGCAGCACCGTGTGCACGCCGTCGTCGATGGTCAGCGACCGCAGCCTCCGCAACGAGTCGAGGTAGTCGCCGAGCCGCCCGTCCGGATGCGCGACGACCGTGGTGCCGCGTCCGAGGATCGTGTCGCCTGTCAGCACCGCCCTGTCCGCGGGCAGATGGAAGGAGAGCGAGTCCGCGGTGTGCCCGGGGGTCGGCACGACATGCATCTCCAGTCCCCCGGTGGTGATCACATCCCCCGCCGTCAGGCCCTCGTCGCCGAGGCGCAGCGCCGGATCCAGGGCGCGCACCTTCGTACGGGTCAGCTCGGCGAAGCGTGCCGCGCCCTCCGCGTGATCGAGATGTCCGTGGGTGAGCAGAGTGAGCGCGATCCGGCGGCCCGCCCGCTCGGCGGTGTCCATGACGGCCCGCAGATGTATGTCGTCCAGCGGCCCCGGGTCGATGACGACCGCGAGCTCGGAATCCGGCTCGGCGACGATCCAGGTGTTGGTGCCGTCCAGCGTCATCGCCGAGGCGTTGGGCGCCAGGACATTGACGGTACGAGTGGTGGCCGGGCCGGACGGGACCCCACCGCGTGGCTGTCCGGGCAGCGCGGCCGCGTCGCTCATACGGCTTCACCTCCCCCGCCACCGTCACCGCCGAGGCCACCGGCCGGCCCGCGCGGGATGTGCTTGGTGAACTCGTCGTGCCCCGGCCAGCTCAGCACCAGCCCGTCGCCCTCCAGCCGCGCCTGTGCCAGCACGGGGGTGAGGTCCTGGGATTCCGCCGCCTTCAGGGCCTCGGCAGCCGTCCCGTACGGCCTGAGCGCCCGCAGGGTCGAAACGGTCGGCGGCATCATCAGCAATTCGCCCCTGTCGTACCCGTCGGCCGCCTCGCCTGGCCGGATCCACACGGTGCGGTCGGCTTCCGTGGAGGCGTTGCGGGTGCGCTGGCCTTCGGGGAGCGCGGCGACGAAGAACCAGGTGTCGTAGCGGCGCGGCTCGAACTCGGGGGTGATCCAGCGCGCCCAGGCGCCCAGCAGATCCGAGCGCAGCACCAGACCGCGCCGGTCCAGGAACTCCGCGAAGGACAGCTCCCGGGCGACCAGCGCCTCTCGGTCGGCCTCCCAGTCGGCGCCGGTGGCGTCACTGACGACCGTGTCGGCGGCCGGGCCTGCGAGGAGGACGCCTGCCTCCTCGTACGTCTCGCGGACCGCCGCGCAGACGATGGCCTGCGCCTCGGTCCCCGTATCGACACCGAGCCGCTCGGCCCAGCTCTCCAGTCCGGGTCCGGCCCAGTCGACGAGCCGGTCGTCGTCGCGCGGATCGACTCCGCCACCCGGATAGGCGTACGCCCCGCCGGCAAAGGCCATGGAGGAGCGGCGGCGCAACATGTGGACGGCGGGGCCGCCCTCGGTGCCGGCGGCCGGATCCCGGAGCAGCATCACGGTCGCGGCACGCCTCGGGCTCGCGGCCGTCAGCTCACCGGCGGCGAGTGCCCGGATCCGGTCGGGCCATTCCGATGGGTACCACTGACCATTGGACTTGGACATGGCCGGAGGCTATCCGGAACCGCGACGATGTTCGAGAGGCACGTTGACCCGTACATGCCTTGTACACACATGATCCCGCCCGGTCGTGACGACCGGACGGGATCAAAGAGCCTGCAGCGGACGCTCAGCAGGCGTACGACTCATACGCCCGGCGACACAGCCGGCGTACGGCTCACAGGCCAACGACCGCGGCAGGCGCAGAGCTCAGACCTCAGTCCCCGACCAGCTCGACCTGGACCTCGACCTCCACCGGTGCGTCCAGCGGCAACACCGCGACGCCCACCGCGCTGCGCGCGTGCACGCCCTTGTCGCCGAGGACCGCGCCCAGCAACTCGCTGGCACCGTTGATCACGGCGGGCTGGCCGGTGAAGTCGGCGGCCGAGGCGACGAAGCCCACGACCTTCACCACACGCGCGATCCGGTCCAGGTCGCCCGCGACGGACTTCACGGCGGCCAGCGCGTTGAGCGCGCAGGTCTTCGCCAGTTCCTTGGCCTCGTCGGGTGTGACCTCCGCACCGACCTTGCCGGTGACCGCGAGCTTGCCGTCCACCATCGGCAGCTGGCCGGAGGTGTACACGTACACCCCGGACTGCACGGCCGGCTGGTACGAGGCCAGCGGCGGTACGACGTCCGGCAGCGTCAGCCCGAGCTCGGCGAGCTTCGCCTCGACGGAGCCCGCCACTACGCCTTCTCCCGCTTCAGGTAGGCCACGAGTTGCTCGGGGTTGTTCGGGCCGGGAACGACCTGGACCAGCTCCCAGCCGTCCTCGCCCCAGGTGTCCAGAATCTGCTTCGTCGCGTGCACGAGAAGGGGCACGGTCGCGTATTCCCACTTGGTCATGGCCCGACTGTAATGCCTGGCACGCACAGCCTCGTGCGTAGCCCGTGGCCCGACTGGTTAGGCTCGAATACGTGAGCAGGTTCCAGGTCGTCAGCGGCAAGGGTGGTACCGGTAAGACCACGGTCGCCGCCGCCCTCGCGCTCGCCCTCGCGGCTGAGGGAAGACGCACCCTCCTTGTGGAGGTCGAGGGCAGGCAGGGCATCGCCCAGCTCTTCGAGACGGAGTCCCTTCCGTACGAGGAGCGCAAGATCGCCGTCGCGCCGGGAGGAGGCGAGGTGTACGCCCTCGCGATCGACGCGGAGCGCGCCCTTCTCGACTACCTCCAGATGTTCTACAAGCTCGGCAGCGCGGGCCGGGCGCTCAAGAAGCTCGGTGCGATCGACTTCGCCACGACCATCGCGCCCGGCGTACGGGATGTACTGCTGACCGGCAAGGCCTGCGAGGCCGTACGCCGCAAGGACAAGCAGAACCGGTACATCTACGACTACGTGATCATGGACGCCCCGCCCACCGGACGCATCACGCGCTTCCTCAATGTCAATGACGAGGTGGCGGGGCTGGCCCGGATCGGCCCGATACACAATCAGGCACAGGCCGTGATGCGGGTGCTGAAGTCCCCCGAGACCGCGGTCCATCTGGTGACGCTGCTTGAGGAGATGCCCGTCCAGGAGACCGCGGACGGCATCGCGGAGCTCCGGGCCGCCGAACTGCCGGTCGGCCGGGTCATCGTGAACATGGTGCGACCGCATCTGCTGGACGGGGACACGCTGCGCACCGCGGCCGGGGGCCGCCGCAAGGAGATCGCCAAGGCGCTGACGCGAGCGGGCGTGACCGGCTCCGCGGGGCTCGTGCGCCCTCTGGTCGAGCAGGCCGCCGAGCATGCCCAGCGGGTCGAGCTGGAGCGTGAGCAGCGTGCGGTGCTCGCGGGTCTGGAGCTGCCGGGGTACGAACTCCCCCTGATCGGCGAGGGGATGGATCCCGCCGGGCTCTACGACCTGGCGACCGAACTGCGCAAGCAGGGTGTGGGTGACGGGGCGGGACAAGGGGTGGGTACGTGACACAGGGCACGAGTACGGGTGCCGGCACCGGCACAACCACGGGCACGGGAGCGGGCACCGGCACCGGCACCGGCACCGAATCGGCCGCAGCCACTGCCACCGGCATAGACACAGCCCCGGACTCGGCCGCTACCGAGGTCACTACCACGGGCACGGGCACGTCTGTGTTCGCGGACAGGGTCACGGACACGGACACGGACGGGGTCAAGAACGCGGTCCCGTCCACGTCCATGCCCACGTCCACACCCATGCCCACATCTACGGACAAAGCCACCGGAACGGACACCGGCGCCACCACCACCGCCACCACGAACAAGGCCAGGGCCGCCACCACGCCCGCCACCCAGGACCCCGCACCCGCGCTCACCCCCGTGCTGGACACCGACGCACTGCTCGACGACCCCGAGATCCGGATCGTCGTGTGCTGCGGTTCCGGCGGGGTGGGCAAGACCACGACCGCCGCGGCGCTGGGCGTACGGGCGGCCGAGCGAGGCCGTAAGGTCGTCGTCCTCACCATCGACCCGGCCCGCAGGCTCGCCCAGTCCATGGGCATCGACTCGCTGGACAACATCCCGCGCCGGGTGCCGGGCATCACGGGCGAGGGCGCCGGGGAACTGCACGCCATGATGCTCGACATGAAGCGGACCTTCGACGAGATCGTCGAGGCGCACGCGGACGGCGAGCGGGCCCGCGCGATCCTGGAGAACCCCTTCTACCAGTCCCTGTCAGCCGGTTTCGCGGGCACGCAGGAGTACATGGCAATGGAGAAGCTCGGCCAGTTGCGCGCGCGCAACGAGTGGGACCTGATCATCGTCGACACCCCGCCGTCGCGCTCCGCACTGGACTTCCTGGACGCGCCCAAACGGCTCGGTTCGTTCCTGGACGGAAAGTTCATCAAGCTGCTGATGGCCCCGGCGAAGATGGGCGGCCGGGCCGGGATGAAGTTCCTCAACGTGGGCATGTCGATGATGACCGGCACCCTCGGCAAGCTGCTCGGCGGTCAGTTTCTGCGCGACGTGCAGACCTTCGTGGCGGCGATGGACACCATGTTCGGCGGCTTCCGCACCCGGGCCGACGCCACGTACAAACTGCTGCAGGCGCCCGGCACGGCGTTCCTGGTCGTCGCAACACCGGAGCAGGACGCGCTGCGCGAGGCGGCGTACTTCGTGGAACGGCTGGCCGCAGAGGAGATGCCGCTGGCCGGTCTGGTGCTCAACCGCGTCCACGGCAGCGACGCCGCCCGGCTCTCCGCCCAGCGCGCCCTGGCGGCCGCAGAAAATCTTGACGGGGTCGGCATTGTGGATCAGGCGGCCGGGAAGGCTGGACTTCGTGACCCGGACGACCGGTCGGTAGCCTCCCCCGAAGCCGTCGCCGCCTCCGTTGCCGCCCACAAGGACATCGAAGACCACGAGTTGGACCCCGAAACGACCCGAGACTCCGAGCCGGATCCGGAAACGGAATCGGTCCCGGAAACTGGTTCGGAAACAGATCCTGAACCGGCTTCCGGAGCTTCTCCCGAGGCCGCTTCCGTCGAGCAGTTGACCGCAGGCCTGTTGCGGCTGCACGCGGAACGCATGCAGGTAGTCGCACGCGAACGACGTACGCGCGACCGCTTCACCGCGCTGCATCCCGAGGTCGCCGTGACCCAAGTGGCCGCGCTGCCCGGTGATGTACATGACCTCGCAGGTCTCCGAGCCATCGGGAACCGGCTCGCGACCGGCTCCACCCCGGCCGGAGCTGCGTAGCTGGCCGTTCGCCCTATCCCACCGCGGCGTACCTCTCGTGGAGTTCATCGCCGTCCAGTCCGATCGCCACGGGCAGGATGCCCGCGGACTGCTCGTACTCGCTGCGCGCGGTCTCCAGCAGCCGGCGCCAGGACGTGACGGTGGGCCGCCTGCGCAGCAGCGCGCGGCGCTCCCGCTCCGTCATTCCGCCCCACACGCCGAACTCGACGCGATTGTCCAGCGCGTCGGCCAGGCACTCGGTCCGCACCGGGCATCCGGTGCACACCGCCTTGGCCCTGTTCTGCGCTGCCCCTTGTACGAACAGTTCATCCGGATCAGTAGTGCGGCAGGCTGCCTGCGCACTCCAGTCGGTTACCCAGCCCATCACGGCGCCGTCCTCTCCCGAATCGAGGCTCCCCCACGGCGGCAGCGGCATATTCACCGCTGCCAGTTGAGGACGTTACGGAAGGCGGCGACAGCACAACACCCCCTTCGGGCCCAATCTTGGATGGCCCGAACGGACTATGCGTATGCGGCAGATCACCCAGGGGAGTGAGGTGAGGACATACGTGACTATCCCCTCAGATTTGGGACAGTTCTCCTGGATCACAACGGACGTTCGATGACATAGGAGGCGATTTCGGGAGCGCCTGAACGTGTGGCCGGATCGTGCACGGGGGTTGATGCGCAACGGGACTGCTGTGACAGTTGAGAGCAGCTTAGGCCAAGGCATATACGTGTGTCCGGCGAATGAGAACGTAGGCTGCCCCCATGCCAAAGAAGCGCTCAGGCGGGGGTCTCACGACGACCCAGCAGGCCGCCAAGTTCCTCGGTGTCGCCGCACTTTCCGGAGTTGTGCTCGCAGGCATCGCGCTGCCGGCCGCCGGAGCCCTGGGGCTCGCCACCAAGGGAACGGTCCAGGGATTCGACGAGATCCCGGCCAATCTCCAGACTCCGCCGCTGAGCCAGCGCACCACGATCCTGGACAGCAAGGGCGGAATGATCGCCACGGTGTACTCGCGCGACCGCACGGTGGTCAAGCTGAAGGACATCTCGCCGTACATGCAGAAGGCGATCGTGGCGATCGAGGACGCCCGCTTCTACGAGCACGGGGCGATCGACCTCAAGGGCATCCTGCGCGCACTGAACCGCAATGTGCAGACGGGCGGGGCCGCGGAGGGCGCATCGACCCTCACGCAGCAGTACGTGAAGAACGTCTTCATCGAGGAGGCCGGCGACGACCCGGACAAGGTCGCGCAGGCCACTCAGCAGACCATGGGCCGCAAGATCCAGGAGCTGAAGTACGCGATCCAGGTCGAGGAGAAGCTCGGCAAGAAGCGGATCCTGGCGAACTACCTGAACATCACCTTTTTCGGGCAGCAGGCGTACGGCGTCGAAGCCGCCTCCCAGCGCTACTTCTCCAAGTCGGCGAAGGACCTGACGCTGGAGGAGGCCGCGCTGCTGGCCGGCATCGTGCAGTCGCCGAGCCGCTACGACCCGGTCAATGACACGGCGGAGGCGACCAAGCGGCGCAACACCGTGCTCCAGCGCATGGCCGACGTCGGTGACATCACACAGGCCGAGGCCGACAAGGCGAAGGCCAACCCGATCAAGCTGAAGGTCAAGAAGCCGAAGAACGGCTGCATCACGGCCGTCAGCGGCGCGGGCTTCTTCTGCGACTACGTACGCAACGTCTTCCTCACCGACCAGGCCTTCGGCAAGACCAAGGAGGACCGGGCCAAGATCTGGAACCGGGGCGGTCTGACGGTCCGGACGACGCTCGACCCGCAGTCCCAGCAGTCGGTGCAGAACTCGATCAAGAGCCACGTCTACAAGTCGGACAAGGTCGCGACGGCCGTGACGCTGGTCCAGCCGGGCACCGGCAAGATCATGGGAATGGGCCAGTCCAAGCCGTACGGCTTCGGACCCAACGAGACCCAGTACAACTACTCGGTCAACAAGAGCATGGGCGGCTCGAACTACGGCTTCCCGACCGGTTCGACGTTCAAGCCCTTCCTCGCCGCGGCGGCCATAGAGGGCGGCAAGCCGGCCACCCAGGTCTACCCGTCCCCGTACGAGATGGACTACCCGGACACCGTGCAGTCCTGCGAGAAGCCATGGGTCAATGACGGCGTGCCGAAGTATCACCTGGAGAACGAGAGCGAGTCCGAGAAGGGGCCGTACGCGCTGAAGGAGGCGATGGAGAAGTCCGTCAACACCTACTTCGTGCAGATGCTCCAGGACATCGGCATGTGCCCGGTCTCGCAGATGACCGACAAGCTGGGTGTGGTGCAGGGCGACGGCACCAAGCTGCCGCAGAACCCGTCCACGCTGACCCTCGGGTCCAACGGCCTGTCGCCGCTGACGATGGCCGGCGCGTACGCCACCTTCGCCAACCGCGGCACGTACTGCACACCGATCGCCATCGAATCGGTCAAGAAGGCGGACGGCACCTCGCTGCCCGTGCCGAAGACCACCTGCTCACAGGCGATGTCGCAGACGACGGCGGACACGATCAACACCCTGCTGCGCGGCGTGGTCGACTCCGGTACGGGCCAGGAAGCCGGCCTTCAGAACCGCGACAACGCGGGCAAGACCGGTACGACCGACGCCCGTAAGAACGCCTGGTTCGTCGGCTACACGCCGAACATGTCCGGCGCGGTCTGGGTCGGCAGCCCGTCCCAGAGCGTCGAGATGGAGCACATCACCATCGGTGGCGTGTACCAGGACAAGGTGTACGGCGGACAGGTCCCCGGACCCATCTGGCGAGACGCGATGACGGGCGCCCTCGATGGAGTGCCCGCACCCGCGTTCAACACCGTCAACATCCCGGATCCGCCCAGGGGCCACGACGACAGAGACAGGGAGAGGGGCAGGGACAGGCGGGGCGCCGGGGGCAGCAAGCCCGGCAACAAAACCCCGTTCCCCGGCATCAGCATCCCGCCGGACCTGATCGGCGGGAACAACGGCGGCCACCGCGGACAGGCCAACGGCGGCACGCAGGGCCCCTGACCCATACGGCACACGCACATGAAGGCGGGGCGCCCCGGATCGATCCCGATCCGGGGCGCCCCGCCTTTTCGCGTACAGCCCTGCTTTTCGCGTACAGCCCTGTCCGTAGTCCGTACGGCGCGCTGCCTCAGCCCGCCAGGAGCTTCTTCACCGCGGCCGCCACCCGGCCACCGTCCGCGAGCCCCGCGACCTTCGGGTTCACGATCTTCATGACGGCGCCCATGGCCCGCGGGCCCTCGGCCCCGGCGGCCCTGGCCTCTTCGACGGCGGACGCCACGATCGCGCCCAGTTCGTCGTCACTCAGCTGCTTCGGCAGGTACGCGTCGAGCAGCTCGCCCTCGGCCCTCTCGCGCTCGGCCTGCTCGGCCCGGCCGCCCTGGGCGAAGGCCTCGGCCGCCTCACGGCGCTTCTTGGCCTCCTTGGCGATCACCTTCCGCACCTCGTCGTCGGAGAGCTCACGCGCCGTCTTGCCGCTGACCTCCTCCTTCGCGATCGCGGTGAGGGTCAGCCGGAGCGTGGACGAGGTCAGCTCGTCACGCGCCTTCATGGCCGTGGTGAGGTCTTCCTTGAGCTTGGACTTGAGCGTGGTCATGTGCTGATTGTGGCAGGTACGGGGCAGCAGGCGCCCGCCGGTTTTCTTACCGCCGCACGGCGTCTGCGACGATGGGCGCATGCGCGCACGCTACGGAGTACCCCTGAAAGTCACGGCAGTCGGCGCAGCGGTCGGCGTGGCCGGCCTCGCCTACGCCGCCGGATTCGAGGCCCGCTCGTTCCGCCTGCGGCGGGTCACCATCCCCGTACTCCCCGACGGGGCACGCCCGTTGCGCGTGCTCCAGGTCTCCGACATCCATATGGTGAGCGGCCAGCGCAAGAAGCGCGCCTGGCTGCAGTCGCTGGCCGGACTGCGCCCGGACTTCGTCGTGAACACCGGCGACAACCTCTCGGACCCCGGGGCCGTGCCCGAGCTGCTCGACGCGCTCGGTCCGCTGATGGAGTTCCCGGGCGTGTACGTCTTCGGCTCCAACGACTACTACGGCCCCAAGCTCCGCAACCCGGCGCGCTACCTCTTCGAGAAGGCCCAGGGCCGGCACGGCCTCAACGGCAACACCCCGGCGGTCGGCGTCGTCCACAACCCCTGGGGACCGATGCGCGACGCCTTCGACGAGGCGGGCTGGCTGGGGCTGTCCAACACCCGAGGCCGCCTCAAGATCGACGGCCTGGAGATCGCCTTCACCGGCCTGGACGACCCGCACATCAAGCGCGACCGCTACGCGGAGGTGTCCGGCGGCCCCGAGACGGGTGCCGACCTCTCCGTCGGCGTCGTCCACGCCCCCTATCTGCGCTCCCTCGACGCCTTCACCAGGGACGGTTACCCTCTGATCCTGGCCGGTCACACCCACGGCGGCCAGCTCTGCATCCCCTTCTACGGGGCCCTGGTCACCAACTGCGACCTGGACACGGACCGGGTCAAGGGCCTGTCCACCCACTCCGTCGAGGACAACCGCGCCTACCTCCACGTCTCCGCAGGCTGCGGCACCAACCGCTACACCCCGGTCCGCTTCGCCTGCCCCCCGGAGGCGACCCTGCTGACCCTGACCCCCCGTGGCTGATCAGCCACGGCCCCCTTGCCCCTCCCCCGCCCTCAGCGGCACATAAACCGGATTTCGTCTGCGGGCGCGGGTGGGCTAAAGTAATCGATGTCGCCAGAACACCGGCGGCGATCGGGGTGTAGCGCAGCTTGGCAGCGCGCTTCGTTCGGGACGAAGAGGTCGTGGGTTCAAATCCCGCCACCCCGACAGCTGAAGTACCAGGTCAGGGGCTTGATCCACTCAGTGGATCAAGCCCCTGAGTGGTTTCCGGGGCTCTTTTGGGAGCCGTTTGGGACACGACTTCGGGATCGGCTCCCCGCAGGGAGTCGATCAGGAAGTGGCGGCCCTACGCCTGCTCCGGTCGTCGAGGACGATGACGGCGCTATCCGCTGAGCAGGTTCGCCTCGGCGGGCGAAGCCCTGGCCGCGGTCCGCACCGACGCGACGTGGTCGGTGCCGACGCTCGACACCGCGCGCCTGCTGTCGAAGTGGACCCCGACACGGATGTACGAGTTCAGCGAACGCAACACCCCCTGGTTCAAGGGGTTCCCGGCCCCCAGCTTCGACCCGCGCGCCCAGCACATGGCCGAACTGCCCTACCTGTTCGACCTGGCCCTCTTCGAGAACATCAAGGATGAGCAGATGGGATTCCGCGATCGGATGCTCCACACATGGGTGGGCTTCGCCGCTTCGGGCAGGACGAGCCGGCCGGCCTTCCTCGGTGAGCGTGGATACGTGCAGACGCTGTCCTCTGAAGCCTGGAGGCGCGCGGACTTCACGGCTGACCACGACCACGCCTTCTGGAAGAGCCTCCAGTGATCCGGTCCCGGTAGCGACGACGGCGGCCGCGCCCCGAGCAGACTCGCCTCCTTCTTCGGAACCTCCGATCCGGCACGTGTCCTGCCGACGGACCCGTTGTGGCCGATCGCTGTCACAACTCTGGTGATTCCGTCGGTCACGCGGGCTTCCCCGCGAGGTGACGGGACACGCCCATCAGCACTCAAGCCACGGCGACCTTGGCCACGAAGGCATTCAGGTTGCCCCACATGCGCGCGCGCCGCTCGTCCAGGGTCAGGGACTCCTCGTACCGCCCGGAACGCAGCTTCGGCTGCCGCTTGCCCCGTAGGTACAGGGGGCAGGCGAGGTCCGCGCACATATAGATACCGACCGTGTTGCCCTCGCGCCCCCGGACGCCCGCCAACGGGGCGGCGAGCAGCGCGACCCCGGAGGCGGCGTGGCCTGTCAGGCAGACCTGGCACAGGCTGGACTTCACCGCACTGGTGCGACCCACGGAGGGCACACGCAGCGAGATCCCCAACGGACCCTGCTCCCGGGGCAGCACGAGATGCGCCCGCAGCGGCGCTCCTGGGTCCACCCAGCCCAGGAAGTCCAGCTCCCCCCATGGCAGTTCGCCGAAGTCGAGCGGCAGCCGCAGCCGTGCCGCGTCGCCCTTGGTGCAGTTCACGAAGGACGAACGGATCTGTTTCTCACTGAGCGGTTCCACGGGCATCGACCCTAAGTCCGGCCCGATCCGGCCGCACCCCAATATCTGCCTGATTCACATCCACCCGATCCGACCCATACACCTGATCCACCCGATCCGGCCTATCTGTTCGATCCACCCGAGTCGGCCGATCCGGCCGATCCGCTGGAGAGGGCTTGCCCGCAGAGGTCCGTTCCCATGGAGGCCGGTTTGGCCCGGCCCGCCGCGGCACCACGTCGTACACACGGTTGCCCCCTTCTTCCACGCCCGCATCGATACGAGCACACCCGGCAGCAGTTACCCGATATGCAGCTTTCGCACTCATATGCGAATCTAGTAATGGCCCATCGTCCGAGATCCGCTACAGGAGGCACGATCGTGGGCAAGAAGCAGAGTCGGCAGAACCGGGGTGCCCGCACCGGCGGCCACGAACGCAGCGTTGTTCCTGAGACCAAGGAGCAGACGCAGCGGACGCCTGTCCAGGACACGGTGCACTCGATCTCAGAACAGGTCTCCCACCGGAAGCAGCGGAGGTTCGGCCACAACTGACCCCCGCAGATTCACGAGAACGCCCTCTGTGGCGGCAACCCCGTAACCTCGGGGCCGGCCGCTTCACAGGGGGCGGTTTCGTGGGGCCTACGGTTCGGTCGCGGCGCGCGACGTCCGGATCCGCGAGGACATGGAGACGAGGGGCTCCCTGACGATCCCCGCGCTCCGGCCCGCCCCACCACCCCCGTCACCGGCCCCGTCGGCCCCGCTGCCCGACACACCGGGCGGCGGGGCCGATGCCACCCTCCTCCGTACGGAGAACCCATCACCGCTGTCGGCCACTCCGGTTCGAGGCGAGAGGGCCCACCGCGCCCCGCCCCGTGAACACGTCGAGCACGCGCCGGGCGGCTCGGGGGAACGTGAACGACCGAGGCATCGCCGACCTGCCCGGCCCTGAGGTCCCCGCTCCCGCAGGCCCGACTCCGTAGCCCGGATGTGCGCTCGTCACGCGGAGATCCAGGCGCGTCGAGAGGTTTATCTACGCGCGGAGCTACCGCCACCGAACGATCATTCGGGCAAATCAGACCAGTTCTTGCGCAGCCATTACCGGCGAGTACCAAGAGCTGCTAGAAACGTGGCGCTCAATCAACCCCCCACCCACCCCCCACACTTCGGAGGGCTGACAGCCATGTCAGTACGGAGATTCTGGGCGTCCGCATCCACTCTGCTCCTCGCCGCCGTGGCCGCCCTGGGCATCGCCCAGCCGGCCTCGGCATCCTCCTCGGCCGCCGCCGGTGGGTACGTCGCTCTCGGCGACTCGTACTCCTCCGGTGTCGGCGCCGGGAGCTACCTCTCCGACAGCGGTGACTGCCGCCGCAGCACCAATGCCTACCCCTACCTCTGGGCAGCGGCGAACTCACCTTCCTCTTTCGCCTTCGTCGCCTGTTCGGGCGCCACGACGAGTTCCGTGGTCAGCAGCCAGCTGGGCGCGCTGAACTCGTCCACCGGCCTGGTCAGCGTCACTGCGGGCGGCAATGACGTCGGCTTCGCCGATGTCATGCAGGCCTGCGTGCTGTCCAGCGAGGCCACCTGCCTGAGCAGCGTGAGCTCGGCCGTGTCGCAGATCCAGAACTCCCTTCCTTCCGGCTTGAGTTCGCTCTACGGCTCCATCCGCTCGCGGGCCCCGCAGGCACATGTCGTGGTGTTGGGTTACCCGCGCTTCTACGAACTGAGCGGCAGTTGCATCGCCGGGCTCTCGGAGAAGGAACGGTCGGCCATCAACAACGCGTCCGATGTCCTGAACGGCGTCATCGCCAAGCAGGCGGCCAATGCCGGATTCACGTTCTCCAGCGTGGTGGACGAATTCACCGGACATGAGCTGTGCTCCGGCGACGCCTGGCTCCACAGTGTGTCGATCCCGGTCTACAACTCGTACCACCCCAAGGCCGCCGGGCAGTCGGGCGGCTATCTTCCGGCCTTCCGCTCGGCCGCGTAGGACGCGGACGAGGGAGGTACAGGAATGCGGCGGGTTGCCGGGGTACTTCCGGCGGCCCGCCGCGCTCCTGTTGCGTTCGGGCGCGGGCACGTTGTTCCGGGCTCGGGCGCGTTGCCACGCTCCACGGCGGATTGCTTCGGATCCGGGCGGCTCTCCCCGGTCGACGCACGGCAAGGCGACAGCGGTGGCGAGCACGGCGGTGGCCGAGGCCGACTCCGACGCGGCGGACGACCGGGGCCGGATGCCGGGCGGAGCACAGCCGGCTTCTCCTGCATCCCGTCGGACGGTTCAGTACCGTTCGACAAGGTGCTCCCGGCCCGCCGGGGGCTCGTACGGTTCGGGCCAGAAGTCGGTGATCCCGCTTATCCGGCCCTCCTCGTCGAACGTGAAGAAGTGGATGGCGTGCAGCTCCTGCCGGCCGACTGTGAAGAGCGTCCGGGCAGCGGCCTGCTGCCCTTCCCGGTCGGCCACGACCCGTTCGACACGGACGCGCCAGTCCCCCGGATACTCCCGGTTGAACCGCACGTACCGCTCCTTCCCGCGAATGCGTTCGCGGGTCTGCGGCAGGTCGTACAGCACCTCGTCGGTGAGCGTCGTGGCGAAGGTGTCCCAGTCGCGGGCGTCGGCCGCGGTCCAGTACGTCTCCACCGCGGTGCGCAGATCAGCAGTCGTGGTCATGGTTCGAGTCTGAACCTCACCACTGACAATCGGCCTTGAGCCCGGAATCGGCCTTGGGCCCTGGTGTCGGCCCTCGATCAGGACTCGGCCGGCCGTGACGCCTTGATCGAGTACATCAGCGGGATGCGCGGACGGTCGGCCGGGAATCGGTAGGAGCCGTCGCCCTGCCGCTCCAGCGACGGGGAGCGCGCGAACAACGAGATGTCGTGCTCGTGCAGGAACTCGATCCGCAGCCCGGCCGCCGCCAGTGCCGACACCACGTCACCGATCGGGTGCTGCCATTCGACACTGCGGTTGTGGACGGTCGGTGCGTCGAAGTCCGCGTACGTGCCCGGCGACTCGTCCACCCACGCGTCACGGCTGAAGTAGTCGTGCACGACCTTCGTGCCGGTCGAGTCGTCGAGGCAGTCCGTGATCGGATGGAATTCCGCGAGGTGGAGGAAGCCGCCGGGCGCGACGAGCGATGCGGCGGTCTCGGCCCAGCGCCGGGTGTCGGGAAGCCAGTTCAGCGCGCCGACACCGGTGTAGACGATGTCGTACGACGAGTCCGGCACGGCCTCCGCGGCGTCATGGACGTCGGCGGCGACGAAGGCCGCCCGGTCCTGGGTGAACCCGAGCTCGCGGGCCAGGCCGCGCGCGGTCTCGACGGCCGGTTCGGAGAAGTCCAGACCGACGACGTGCGCGGCACCGTGCCGGGCCCAGGAGAGGGTGTCGACCCCGATGTGGCACTGCAGGTGCAGCAGCGACTTGCCGGTGACATCCCCGACCTCGGCGAGTTCGAAGTCGCGCAGGGCGTCCTTGCCTTCGCGGAAGGATTCGAGGTCGTAGAAGTCGCTCACGGCATGGATGGGGACCCGCTCGTCCCAGTGCGCGCGGTTGGCCTCGTGCCAGTCGGCGGGAGTCGGTGCATGTATGTCCGGGAGGTTATCCACAGGCTGAGGACGATGCGAACGGATTGTCGGCGTTCCGGCGCAGAATGGGGGACATGACTGAGATCACTGGTTCGACGGCCTCTTCCGCCCCGGCGACCGCTTCCGCTCCGGCTCCGGCTCCGGCTCCGGCTCCGGCAACATCCGCGTCCGCGTCAGCATCGGCTTCTGTGCCGGAATGGGAACAGCGTTTCCGCGCGCCGCGGGTGTCGCTGCCCGACTGGGCGGAGGACGCACCGGACCGCGCGCTGTTCGTCTCCAATGCCACGGGCACGTACGAGCTGTACGCGTGGGACCGCGCCACCGGTGAGCAGCGGCAGGTGACCAAGCGGCCCAACGGGACGACGGACGGCGTGCTGACACCGGACGGCGAGTCGATCTGGTGGTTCAACGACACCGACGGGGACGAGTTCGGGGTGTGGATGCGTCAGCCGTTCCGCGGCGGCGAGGGTGAGGAAGCGGTGGACGAGCCGGCGGCGCCCGGTCTCGGCGCCTCGTACCCGGCCGGGCTCGCGATCGGGCGGGACGGTACGGCGGTGGTCGGCCGTTCGACCGACGAGGACGGGACGACGATCCATGTCGTACGGCCCGGGGCCGCGCCCGTCGAGATCTACCGGCACCGCGAGTCGGCAGGCGTCGGCGACCTCAGTCATGACGGCACGCTGATCGCCCTGGAGCACACCGAGCACGGCGACGCGATGCACTCCGCGCTGCGTGTCGTGCGGCCGGACGGGTCGACGGTCGCCGAGTTGGACGACACCGAGGGCGGCACGAAGGAACTGGGCCTGTCCGTGCTGGGCTTCGCCCCCGGCGCCGGGGACACGAGGCTGCTGGTCGGGCATCAGCGCCGGGGCCGCTGGGAGCCGATGATCTGGGACCCGATGACGGGGACGGAGACGGAGCTCGCCCTCGACCTGCCCGGTGACGTGGGCGCCGAGTGGTATCCGGACGCCTCCGCACTGCTGATCGTGCACGGCTTCGAGGCCCGCAGCGACCTGTGGCGGTACGAGCCGGGGGCGGGCAGCGCTCCCGTCCGGGTGGAGACCCCCGCGGGTTCGGTGTCGGGTGCCACGGCCCGGCCGGACGGCACGGTGGAGTACGTGTGGTCGTCGGCCGCGCAGCCGCCCGTCATCCGGTCGACCTCGGGTGCGGTGGTGCTCGATCCGCCCGGCCCGAAGGCGCCTGCATCCGTGGCGGTGGAGGACGTGTGGGTGGACGGCCCCGGAGGCCGCGTCCACGCGCTCGTCCAGCGGCCGGCCGCCCCGGCCGAGGGGCCGTTCCCCACGGTCTTCGAGATCCACGGCGGCCCGACCTGGCACGACAGCGACGCCTTCGCCTCCGGCCCCGCCGCCTGGGTGGACCACGGCTACGCGGTCGTCCGGGTGAACTACCGCGGCTCCACCGGATACGGCCGTGCCTGGACGGACGCGCTCAAGCACCGGATCGGCCTGATCGAGCTGGAGGACATCGCCGCGGTACGGGAGTGGGCGGTGAAGTCCGGTCTCGCGGACCCGGCGAAGTTGGTCCTGGCCGGTGGTTCCTGGGGTGGCTATCTGACCCTGCTCGGCCTCGGCACACAGCCGGACGACTGGGCCCTGGGCCTGGCGGCGGTCCCGGTCGCGGACTACGTCACGGCGTATCACGACGAGATGGAGGACCTGAAGGCGATGGACCGGACACTGCTGGGCGGCACTCCGGAGGAGGTTCCCGAGCGCTTCGAGGCCTCGTCCCCGTTGACGTACGTCGACGCCGTCCGTGCGCCGGTCTACATCTCGGCGGGCGTCAACGACCCGCGATGCCCGATCCGCCAGGTCGAGAACTATGTGGACCGGCTGAAGGGCCGTGACGCGGTGCACGAGGTCTACCGGTACGACGCGGGGCACGGTTCGCTCGTGGTGGAGGAGAGGATCAAGCAGCTCCGTCTGGAACTCGACTTCGCTCGTCGCCACCTGGCCACAGATGCCGCCCCCGCAGTCCCCGCCGCCTCTGGCGCCTGAGCCATCCCCGCCGCTGCCACCGCCTCCTCCCCCGCCTCCTCCCCCGTCCCCTCCTCCACCCCCACCGTCGCCTCTTCGAGCCCGTCCGGCGGATCGATCCCGTCCAGCGAGTAGGGACGCTGGCTTCCTCCCTCCTCTCGCCCGACGTCACCACCGGCCGTCTCGGGCCCGTCCGGCAATCAAGACCGAAGCGGAAGCGGTGCGCGAGGCCGACGCGGCGGGGTGGGGGCCGGCCGGTGAGCGACGCCGCGCGGAGCGGTGCCCCGGACGCGGGGCCGGACGATGCGCAGGGCGGCCGGTGGGGTCGCCGCGCGGAGGCCACGACGGGGGCGACGCCGTGCGGTCGCGGAGGCCCTCGCCCCCAGCGCCCCGCCCCGCAGCACCCCGCCTCGCGACTCCGTCGGTGGCGCTGCCGCGCCCCAGTCGGCACCCCGCGCCGGACGACCGGAGCGGGGACCGTACCGTGGAGGGGTGTACCGGTTCCTGCTGACCCCGCGATGGTGGGGGATCAACCTCTTCGTAGTGCTGGCCATCCCGTTCTGCATCTTCATGGGTACCTGGCAGCTCGGCCGCTTCGAGGACCGCGTGCAGACGCACGACGCCGCCGAGAAGCAGCCCGCCCCGGGCACGAGGGCCGCCAAGCCGATCGACGACCTCCTGCCCGTCGACACGGTGACCTCGGGCCGCCCCGCCACCGCCACCGGCCGGTACACCGACCAGTTCCTGGTGCCCGGCCGGGAGCTGGACGACAAGAGCGGCTTCTACGTCCTGAACATGCTCCGTACGGACGGCGGCAAGGCCCTGCCGGTGGTACGCGGCTGGCTGCCCGGCCGGCCCGGCCACACCGCCGTACCCGCCGCACCGACCGGCGAGGTCACGGTCACCGGGGACCTTCAGGCATCCGAGAACGCCGGGACCACCGGCGTCGACTCGGCCGGCGGGCTCCCGTCCGGCCAGCTCGGCATGATCAGCGCCGCGTCCCTGGTCAACCTCGTCCCGTATGACGTCTACGACGCCTGGGTGACGCTCCAGGACACCGACGCCACCGGCTCGCTGCGTCCCGTACCGGCCGCAGCACCGCAGGGCACCGGGCTCGACCTGAAGGCCTTCCAGAACCTCGGCTACACCGGCGAGTGGTTCGTCTTCGCCGGGTTCGTGCTCTTCATGTGGTTCCGGCTGGTCCGCCGCGAGGCCGAAGCGGCACGCGACCTGAGCCTGGGCCTCGTCTCAGACACGGACGCGGGCACAGACTCGGGCACGGGCACGGGCTCGGGCACGGGCTCGGGCACGGATGGCGCAGCGGACACCCGGCCCGCCGATGCAACCGACGCCGCCGATGCCCCCGGCACAACCGACACAGCCGATCCCCATGTGAGCGCCGACGCCGGCTGAGGGCGTACGCATGAGGGGGCCGACCGGTTGAACCGGTCGGCCCCCTCACATATGGCCTGCGCCGTACGCCGTATCCCGCGTCACGTCGCGGGGGCGAGCACCCCGGTCCGGTAGATCGTGCCCGAACAGGCGTTGGCGATCTTGGTCTCCGCGACCGGCGCCCCCGCCTCCGGCGTGTGCGTCACGGCGACACTGCCGTCCAGCGTTCCACCGCCGTCCCCGCCGCCGAGCTGCGGAGCCGTCTCCGTGGTCTTGTCGCTGCTGCCTGCGTCGGTACCGGCGGCAGCGGCACCGCCGGAGTCGCCCGCGCCGTCCGTCGGTGTCGGACTCGGTGAACCCCCGACGGCCGGACAGGTGTCATTCGGCACCCAGGCGAACTTCACCTCGTACACCATGGACGGCTTCAGCAGCACCGTCCCCTGCTCCTGCGAAGGATCGGGCAGCCCGGACGCCGCGTCACCCGCGGTGTGCTGGACGACCGTGATCCTCGCCGGGTCGGCCGCGCCCATCGCCTGGAAGCCCACGCTGCCGCTACTACTCACCGAACAGTCCGTGCCGGACACATTGGCGATCCGGAAGGTCCCGTACACCGTGCCGTCGGCTCCGGCAGCGCCTGTCTCGGCCGAGGCGACCGCGAGTTGGCCCGAATCGCAGGCTGGCATGGTGCCCGCCGCGGAGGCGTCCGGGTCAAAGACCCCGCCGGCCGGATTGCCGTCGGAACCCCGGCCACGGCTGTCGGACGGGCTGCGCGTGCTCTCGGGATGGTTCTGGTCGCCACCCTGCCCGTTGCCGCTGCTGCCGTTGCTCTTCCCGCCGGTTCCCGCGCCGCTCTCGGTGCCGTTGCCGCCTTGTGCCTGCTCGCCGTGCCCGGCTATCGCGGGATTGGCGGCGTTCGAGCCGTCGGAGTTCGCGACATGGACGAAGGCGGGGACCGCGGTACCGATGAGCAGCGCCGCCGCCGCCATGCCGACGACGGCCTGCCGCCGCCTGGCGCGCCGGGCGGGCACCGCGCTGTACAGATGGTCGAGGGTGCCGTCGCGGGGTTCGATGTGCTGGACGGCCCCGTGCAGCATACGGCGCAGTGCGACCTCGTCCATGCCCGTGCCACCACCGTCTCCCGCGCCGGAACCCATGCCCGTACCGGAACCAGTGCCCAGGTCGGAACCTGCGCCCGCGCCGACGAGGCTGCTCAGTCCCCCGAGCTCGGCCGTCACAGCCGCCTCAGCCGCACCGGTGACCCCGTCCGCCGAACCGTCCCTGGCCAAGCCGTCCGTACCCGAACCGTCCGCAGCCGAGCCGTCCCCGGCCGAGCCATTCACGGCAGTGCCACCCGCGCCCGAATCATCCGTGTCCGAGTCATTCACGGCCGAGTCGTTCACGGCCGAGTCGCCCATGCCCGAATCGCTCATGTCCGAATCGCTCATGTCCGAATCGTCCATGTCCGCGTTCACGTCCGGGGTGCTCTCCGGCCCGTCGTTCACAATTCCGTTTCCAGTCCGGTCAATCCGAGGCTCGCGCTCGTGGCCGCTCTCGCCCCTCTGGTCGCGCCGGCTCATCACTGGGCCTCCATCACGACGCGCAACGCCGCGATCCCACGGGAGCCGTAAGCCTTGACCGAGCCCAGGGATATGCCGAGCGTCTCGGCCACCTGAGCCTCCGTCATGTCAGCGAAGTAACGCAGCACCAGCACCTCCCGCTGGCGCCGTTGCAGCCCCCGCATCGCCTTGATCAGCGCGTCCCGCTCCAGCTGGTCGTACGCACCCTCCTCCGCGCTCGCCATGTCCGGCATCGGCTTGGAGAGCAGCTTCAGTCCGAGGATGCGGCGGCGCAGCGCGGAACGGGACAGGTTGACGACGGTCTGGCGCAGATACGCGAGCGTCTTCTCGGGGTCCCGTACCCGGTTGCGCGCCGAGTGCACGCGGATGAACGCCTCCTGCACCACGTCCTCACATGACGCGGTGTCATCCAGGAGCAGCGCTGCGAGGCCGAGCAGCGAACGATAGTGAGCGCGATAGGTCTCGGTGAGATGGTCGACCGTGGTTCCGGCAGCCACGCTCTCCTCAGCGCCCTCGCGCTGCGACGGCAGCCGCGCGGGACGCGCGGCGGGCATGGGCGCGATCACCGGCATACCGCCGGGTGCGCGGGGCCGTCTGAGCGGACGCACCGAAGCGCCGCGCAGAGGGCCCACCACTGTGATATCGAGAACCTCTGCCACGCCAGTTGGACACGTTTCCCCCCGTCAGGGTTGTACGCGCGCTGCACCGCGTTTGACGCGGCGCGACATGCCCTCATACGTACCTGCTCTTCCACAAATGCCCTGAATATGCGCCCCGCCGCGCAAGAGATGACCGCTTAGACGCGCGTTTTCCGGCCAACGGTTGCAGTGGGCAGGAAGGTCATCGTCGGACACCTCGACACCCCAGCTCAAGAGGTTCAGACCTTCAACTTGCTCACAGGTCATTCACAGAGAGTACAAAACAGGTTCGATCAGGACCGAGGGAATTCGGCGGCCACCGACTCGGCGATCTGCGCCACGTTCAAGGCCGCGCCCTTACGGAGGTTGTCGCCGCAGACGAACAGTTCCAGACACCGCGGGTCGTCCAGCGACCTGCGCACCCGCCCGACCCAGGTCGGATCGGTACCGACAACGTCGGACGGCGTCGGGAAGTCCCCCGCCGCCGGGCTGTCGTAGAGCACGACACCCGGCGCCGTCGCCAGGATCTCGTGGGCCCGGTCGACCGCGATCTCGTTCTCGAACCGCGCGTGCACGGACATCGAGTGCGTCGCGATGACGGGCACGTACACACAGGTCGCCGCCACCCGCAGGCTCGGCAGATCCAGGATCTTGCGGCACTCCTGGCGGATCGCCAGTTCCTCCGACGACCAGCCGTCCCCGGCCTCGGTCCCGGCCCAGGGCACCACGTTGAGCGCCACCGGCGCGGCGAAGGGACTGCCTTCCATGTCCCCCACGGTCCGGCGTACGTCTCCGGGCTTCGTCCCCAGCTCCGTACCGGCCACCATCGACAGCTGTTCGCGCAGCGCCGCGACGCCGTCGCGGCCCTCCCCGCTCACGGCCTGGTACGAGGAGACGACCAGTTCCTGCACCCCGAATTCGGCGTGCAGCGCACCGACCGCGACGATCAGCGAGAGCGTCGTGCAGTTCGGGCTCGCGACGATGCCGCGCGGCCTGATCCGTACGGCATGCGGATTGATCTCAGGCACGACCAGCGGCACGTCCGCGTCCAGCCGGAACGCGGCGGAGTCGTCGATGACGACCGTGCCCTTGGCGGCGGCGATCGGCGCCCACTGCGCGGAGACGGCGTCGGGCACCAGGAACAGCGCCACGTCGACGTCGTCGAAGACGTCCTCGGTGAGTTCGAGGACCTCGCTCTCCTCGCCGCGCACGACCAGCTTGCGGCCAGCCGAACGCGACGAGGCGATCAGCTTCACCTCGCCCCAGACATCAGCGTGCTGCGAAAGGATCTGGAGCATGACACCGCCGATCGCCCCGGTCGCTCCGACGACCGCGAGCGAAGGACGGCGGGCGGTCATCGGCCGGTGCCCCCGTAGACGACGGCCTCGTCGGAATCGCTGTCGAGACCGAAGGCGGTGTGCACGGCGCGCACGGCCTCGTTGACGTCGTCGGCGCGGGTGACCACCGAGATGCGGATCTCGGACGTCGAGATGAGCTCGATGTTCACACCGGCGTCCGACAGCGCCTCGAAGAAGCCCGCCGTGACACCCGGGTTGGTCTTCATGCCGGCGCCGACCAGGGAGATCTTCGCGATCTGGTCGTCGTAGCGCAGCGACTCGAAGCCGATGGTGCCGCGGTTGCGCTCCAGGGCGTCGATGGCCTTGCGGCCCTCGGACTTCGGCAGCGTGAACGAGATGTCGGTCAGACCGGTCGACGCGGCGGAGACGTTCTGCACCACCATGTCGATGTTGACTTCCGCGTTCGCGATGGTGCGGAAGATCGCGGCGGCCTCGCCCGGCTTGTCGGGCACGCCGACGACGGTGATCTTGGCCTCGGAGACGTCATGGGCGACTCCGGAGATGATCGCGTGCTCCACCTTCTGGTCCCCTTGCGGCTCGTTGCTGACCCAGGTTCCGCGCAGTCCGGAGAAGGACGAGCGGACGTGGATCGGGATGTTGTAGCGGCGTGCGTACTCCACGCACCGGTGCAGCAGCACCTTGGAGCCGGACGCGGCCAGCTCCAGCATGTCCTCGAAGGAGATCCAGTCGATCTTCCGGGCCTTCTTCACGACCCGCGGGTCGGCGGTGAAGACACCGTCCACATCGGTGTAGATCTCACAGACCTCGGCATCCAGCGCGGCCGCGAGCGCGACCGCGGTGGTGTCGGACCCGCCGCGGCCGAGGGTGGTGATGTCCTTCTTGTCCTGGGACACACCCTGGAACCCCGCGACGATCGCGATGTTCCCCTCGTCCAGCGCCGTACGGATACGGCCCGGCGTCACATCGATGATGCGCGCTTTGTTGTGGACCGAGTCGGTGATGACGCCTGCCTGGCTACCCGTGAACGACTGGGCCTCGTGGCCCAGGTTTTTGATCGCCATCGCCAGCAGGGCCATGGAGATCCGCTCTCCGGCGGTCAGCAGCATGTCGAACTCACGCCCGGCAGGGATCGGGGATACCTGCTCGGCGAGATCGATCAACTCGTCCGTCGTGTCACCCATCGCTGACACCACGACAACCACCTGGTTGCCGTTCTTCTTGGCATCGACGATTCGCTTGGCGACACGCTTGATGCCTTCGGCATCGGCTACGGAGGAGCCTCCGTACTTCTGCACGACAAGGCCCACGTGCGCTCCTCGCTCAGTCCATTACTGCGGTCGACTCAGTTTAACGAGCAGTCCGGAAACGCCCCGCCAATATCACATGGTGAGATGTCCCGCCCAGCACGTGATCATCGGCGTGTCGCTCCGAACTGCTCGTACGGGGCTGCTGCCCGCCGATCGGGCGCGCACTCCCGGATGTGGTCCAGCCCACACGTGTGGCGAGCCGGGCCCACGATTCAGGAGCCACCCCCTCCAGCGTGGACCGGAACCCCGCGATCCGCCCTTCGGAGGCCCCCACCATACGTAAGAGGAGCTCACAAAATGGGAGTCCGATCAGCTCGCCTGCGCACGGCTGATAGCGCCCACGACGCACCTCTTCGACGCGTGGGTGTCCCAGCCCGCGCCGGGCAGCCGGCGGGCGCTACTGCCCTACTGCACCGGTCGCAGGCCCAGCGGGCCCGCGATCTCCGCGGCCATCACCCGGCCCGCCTCCTCGGCCAGTTCGTCGTCGACCGTCTCCGAGTCGGTGTCCAGGCCGTCCAGTTCCTGGAGGGGCTGGTTGAGGCGGATGTGGGCGATCAGGGACTGGAGGGCGCGCAGGGTGGCGGATGCGGTGGAGCCCCAGTTGGAGAAGTAGGAGAACTGCCACCACCACAGGGCCTCGGTCGTACGGCCCTCTTCGTAGTGGGCCAGGCCGTGGCGCAGGTCGGTGACCAGGTCGGCCAGGTCGTCGGAGATACGGGCCGGGACCGGGGCCTTGCGGGGCTCGTACGGGTCGAAGACCTCGGAGTAGACGTCGATCGGCTCCAGCAGGGCGGCGAACCGCTCGCGCAGGCCGTCGGCGTCCGGCTCCGCGCCGAGATCCGGCTCGTAGCGCTCGTCCGGGACGATGTCCTCGTACGCACCGAGCCTGCCGCCCGCCAGCAGCAGCTGGGAGATCTGGAGCAGCAGGACGGGGACGGCCTCCTCGGGCTCCTCGACCTTGGACACCTCGGTGACCGCGACGATGAACGTCTTGATCTGGTCAGCGATCTGGACGGCGAAGTCGTCCGGGTCCTGCGTGACGGAGTTCAGCGTGGCGTCAGACATCGAGGGGACCTCCCGTGGGCACGGTCGCGAACGGTGAGTAGAACATAGCGTCGCTGAACGTAAAGCCGTCGTGAGTCGATGCGAGAACATCAGACGTCGTGATCGTGAATGCATCAGACATCGAGCAGACGCCTCCCCTCGAAGGCGCGGCCCAGGGTGACCTCGTCCGCGTACTCCAGGTCGCCGCCCACCGGCAGCCCGCTGGCGAGTCTGGTGACCCGCAGGCCCATCGGCTTGATCATCCGCGCCAGGTACGTCGCGGTGGCCTCGCCCTCCAGGTTGGGGTCGGTCGCAAGGATCAGCTCCGTGATCGAGCCGTCGGCCAGGCGGGCGAGCAGCTCACGGATGCGCAGGTCATCGGGCCCGACGCCCTCGATCGGGCTGATCGCACCGCCGAGCACGTGGTACCGGCCCCGGAACTCACGGGTCCGTTCGATCGCGACGACGTCCTTCGGCTCCTCGACCACGCAGATGACCGTCTGGTCGCGGCGCGCGTCCCGGCAGATGTTGCACTGCTCCTGCTGGGCGACGTTGCCGCAGACCGAGCAGAACCGGACCTTCTCCTTGACCTCCAGGAGGGCATGGGCGAGGCGGCGCACATCGGTCGGCTCGGCCTGCAGGATGTGGAAGGCGATCCGCTGCGCGCTCTTGGGACCGACGCCGGGCAGCCTGCCCAACTCGTCGATGAGGTCCTGAACCACGCCTTCGTACAACGGGAACGCCTTCCTTCTCCTGATCCTGGGTGCGCTGAACGCCGAGCTGTGGGTCGCGCGGTCAGAAGGGGAGGCCGGGCATGCCGCCCAGGCCCTGGGCCAGCGGGCCCAGCTTCTGCTGCTGGAGCTGCTGCGCGTTCTCGTTCGCCGCCTGGACCGCGGCGACGACGAGGTCCGCGAGCGTCTCGGTGTCCTCCGGGTCGACGGCCTTCGGGTCGATCACCAGAGCGCGGAGCTCACCGGAGCCGGTCACGGTCGCCTTCACCAGACCACCACCCGCCTGCCCCTCGACCTCGGTCCGGGCCAACTCCTCCTGGGCCGTGGCGAGATCCTGTTGCATCTTCTGCGCCTGCTGCAGCAACTGCTGCATATTGGGCTGACCACCACCGGGAATCACGGTCACTCCTGGCAATTCGACGACAAAATGTTTCGGTACGCCGAGCCTACGTGGTCACCGCGCAGTGCGCCCCACTCACTGGCGAGCAACTCTTTCGAGTGAGTTTCAACCAGCGTCGGCGTGACTCCTATACCTGATCACAGCCCCTACGCACCGCGGAATACCGCGATTCCGACCCCGCAGCCCACCATTCGGCGGTAGGAAGGGCATACACATCAGGACACATAGGCACACCGCTTGTCACGCAAGGTTACGTACGCGGGACAGTCGGCCACGCCGGAGAGCAGTGATCAGCCCATCGTCGAACACACACCACCACACATCAGGCGTCGCTACGCAGAATGCAGAGGAGTACCCCGGTGAGTCAGCCGGAGATGCAGCCCGAAGGGGCGCCCCGCAACGAGTCCGGCGCGGCCGGCTCGGCCGGTTCCTCCGGTTCTGGCTCCGGCGCACGCGGCCGGGGTGCGCGGGGCGAGGATCTGACCGCTCAACCGTTCCCGCTCGGCAACTGGGGAGAACCGGCCGAACGCCTCGACGAGCTGTACCGCTGGGTCGAGGCCGACGCGCTGCGCACCGCCGACTGGTATCTGGGCGACCGGATCCGGAAGCGGCGCGGGGCCAGGGCGCTGCGGATCGGCACGGCGGTCGGGGCGGTCGCGGGCGCCGCGCTGCCGTTACTCGACCTCACCGGGGCGCTGAGCGGGGCGGCGGGCTGGGGCTATCTGTCGCTGCTGCTGGGCGCCGCGTGCATGGCGTGCGACCGGTACTTCGGCCTGACCTCGGGCTGGATAAGGAACCTCGCGACCGCTCAGGCCGTGCAACGGCGCCTTCAGGTGCTGCAGTTCGACTGGGCGTCGGAGTGCGTACGGGAGGTGCTCGGTCCGACCGAGGGGACGGCCAGCGAGGCGGCCGAGCGGTGTCTGGGGGTGCTGCGGCGCTTCTCGGAGGACATCACGGAACTCGTACGGACCGAGACCGCGGACTGGATGGTGGAGTTCCGGGCCGGGCCCGCGCCGTTGGGGATGCAGGCGCTGTCGTCGGGCAGCGGGAACGGGGGGCGTACGGACCAGGGGGCGCTGCCGGGACGGTTCCCGATGCAGACGATGACCCGGCCGAACATGCCGAGGCAACGGCCTCCGGAGTCACCTCGGTGATCCCACCGCGGTGACTCCGGAGGTGTGCGGCCCGTCCAGGCGCCACGGTCCGCTGTCTCCGACCGTCATCGTCAGGCCGTTGTGCAACCTCTGGCCGTCATCGTCAGGCCGCTGTGCATCCTCTGACCGTCATCTTCTGGCCGTTGTCCGTCTCGCGACCGTCGTCCTCTGGCCATTGTCCGTCTCGCGACCGTCGCCCTCTGGCCGTTGTGCATCTTCTGGCCGTTCTGCGCTTCAGCTGAAGATGATCATTGAGCCCTGGGCGAGGCTGCGAGTGGCCGCGGCGTGCAGTCCCAGCCAGACGTGCCGCTCACGCGCGAACGGACTGTCGTGCAAAATCGGGCCCGCCGGTTCCTCCAGGGAGGTCGGCCCGATGGGCGGCAGCGGGGCGGCCGGCGGATTCGCCGGGTCGATGCCGATGGACGCGGCGACGAACTCCAGCTCCCGCAGCAGCCCGTGCGCGGAACCGAGTGGGCCGCCACCCCCGAGCAGGTCGTCGTCGGAGAGCGGGACGGCGAAGTCCAGCGGGACATACGCCCCCGCGTGGTCGTAATGCCAGACCAGGTGGGACTGCTGGGCCGTCGCCTCGAACATCTCCAGCAACTGCTCGTAGTCCCCGCCCGGTTCGTCGACGGGCGTCACCGTGAAGCCGCTGAGCTGGAGCAGATAAGCGCGGCGCAGGAGGTGCAGCGCGTCGTAGTCGAAGCCCGCGACCGGGCCGACGTCTCCGGTCAGGCCCGGCATATAGGCGTACACGGGAACGGGCGGCAGCCCGGCCTCGCCCAGCGCCTTGTTGTAGACGGCGATCTCTTCGGCGAACGGGTTGTCGGGGCTGTGGCACAGCACATCGACGAGGGGGACCAGCCACAGGTCACAGGCCACGAAGTCTCGCTCTCCCACGGTGCGCATCGGATTTTTCAGACGGTCGGGCCAGCGTAATGCGGCGGGCCCGTCGCGCACAGTGGCCGATGGTCACGGGTAGGGGCCGGTAGCGGCCGGATGCCCCCGCGACCCCGGTTCGCGCGGCCGGGCCACGTCCGCGCGGCCGACACCGACAGCACGGTCAGCCGGTCGGAGGTTGCGGCTGTGGCCCTCCGGCGGCCGAGGCCGAGGACTGCCCGGTCGGGGCCTGTCCCAGCGGTCAGGCCGGTCCCGCAGGCCCCGTGGACCCCGCCTGTCCCGTCGAGGACCGCCCGGCCGAAGGCTCTCCCGCCGAAAACTCTCCCGTCGAGGGCCGTCCCGTCGGCTGCAGGCCCTGGTCCGGCTGTCCGGAATTTCCGGCCGCGAGCCGGTCCGCCCAGCTCAGCGCGTGTGCGTTGAAGTCGTCGATCACCGCTCGCACGGCGTCGTGATCGCCGAGCGTGAGCGCCGCGACGAGTTCCGGATGGCCGTGCCAGAGCCAGTCCCGGGCCCCCGCGTCATGGCGCAGATACGGCACCGCGAACACCCAGGCCTGGACGCGCAGCCGGTGCAGGAAGTCGTTGATGTACGAGTTGCTCATGAGCGCGCCCAGCTCTCGCCAGAAGCGCAGGTCGTAGCCGATGAGGATGTCGAGGTCGCCGCCCCGCGCCGCGCGTGCGGCCTCCTGGGCCCTGCGGCGCACGGGGACCAGGCCGTCCCGGTACGTCACCACTTGCGCGGCCGACGGCGCGGGCCCCCGGAAGAAGCCGCGGATGACTCCGTCGATGACCAGCGCCCGCGCCTCGACCATCGACCGGTAGTCGTCGACGGTGAACTCATGCACCCGGAAACCGCGGTGCTGATCCGATTCGAGCAGACCCTGCGCGGAAAGGTCGAAGAGCGCCTCGCGCACCGGTGTCGCGGAGACGCCGTACTGCTCGGCGATCTGCTTGACGGTGAACTCCCGTCCCGGCTGCAGACGCCCGGCAAGCACCTCGTCCCGCAGCGCGTCCGCGATCTGCTGCCGCAGCGTACTGCGGGTTACAGCTCCGCTCGCGCACATGGCGCCCCTCCCCATTTTCGCCTTCGGTCACCTTAAGGCAGGGTCGCCCTGCCCGGATCCGGGCAGGAGAGGGGGAAGGGGCGCCGGGCCGCGCGGGCCCTGCCGCTACACCGTGTACTCGTCCGCGACGGACAGCGCCACGTCGAGAGCCGCGAGGCCCTCCTTGGCCTCGGCTTCGGTGACGTTGCAGGCCGGAACGGCGTGGGTGCGGTTCATGTTGACGAAGGGCCACAGGCCGTTCTTCTTCGCCGCCGCGCCGAAGGCCGCCATCGGCGCGTTGGCCTCGCCCGACGCGTTGTACGGGACCAGCGGCTCGCGGGTCTCCTTGTTGCGGACCAGGTCCAGCGCCCAGAACGCGCCGAGGCCGCGGACCTCGCCGACCGACGGGTGGCGCTCGGCGAGCTCGCGCAGGCCGGGACCGAGCACCGTCTCGCCGATGTGGGCGGCGTTCTCGATGACCTTCTCGTCCTCCATCACCTGGATGGTGGCGACGGCGGCCGCGCAGGCCAGCGGGTGACCGGAGTAGGTCAGCCCGCCCGGGTAGGCGCGGGTCTCGAAGGTGGCGGCGATCTTGGCGGAGATGGCGACACCGCCGAGCGGCACGTAACCGGAGTTGACGCCCTTGGCGAAGGTCATCAGGTCCGGCACCACGTCGAAGTGGTCGGCGGCGAACCACTTGCCGGTACGCCCGAAGCCGGCCATCACCTCGTCGAGGATGAAGACGATGCCGTACCGGTCGCAGATCTCGCGAACGCCCGCGAGGTAGCCGGGCGGCGGCGTCATGATGCCCGCCGTGCCGGGGACCGTCTCCAGGATGATCGCGGCGATGGTGGCGGCGCCCTCGAACGCGAGGGTGTCCTCCAGGTGCTGGAGCGCGCGGGCGCACTCCTCGGCCTCCGTCGCGGAGTGGAACGGCGAGCGGTAGAGGAACGGGGTCCAGAAGCGGACGACACCCGCCGAGCCGTTGTCGGACGGCCAGCGGCGCGGGTCACCGGTGAGGTTGATCGCGGTGGAGGTGGCGCCGTGGTACGAGCGGTAGGCGGAGAGCACCTTCGTACGGCCGGTGTGCAGCCGGGCCATCCGGACGGCGTTCTCGACCGCCTCGGCGCCGCCGTTGGTGAAGAAGATCTTGTCCAGGTCGCCCGGGGTGCGCTCGGCGATGAGGCGTGCCGCCTCGGAGCGCGCCTCGATCGCGAACGCGGGGGCGAAGGTGGCGAGCTTGCCCGCCTGCTCCTGGATCGCAGCGACGACGGTGGGGTGCTGGTAGCCGATGTTGGTGTAGACGAGGCCGCTGGTGAAGTCCAGGTAGCGGTTGCCGTCGTAGTCCCAGAAGTACGCCCCCTCGGCGCCGGCGACGGCGAGCGGGTCGATCAGGCCCTGGGCGGACCAGGAGTGGAACACGTGCGCGCGATCGGCGGCCTTCACGGCCGCACCGGCAGCGGGGTCGACATGAGGGGCATGAGGGGTCATGCGGTGAGCGTAGGCCGCGCCGGGAGCGGTCCGACATGGCCACCTTGTATGGCGTGAGGCCCTCAGGTGGGCATGGTGTCTGGTCGGCGCGACCTCGCATGGTCCGGAGCGGTTGTCGGCCGCCGTGGAGGCGGTGACCGGGAGCGAGGGCGGGGAAGAGCGGCCGGGGTGAACAGGGGGGCTGAGCGGTGGGCCCGAGCGATCGGCCCGAGCGACGGGGCGTGCGGTGGAACGTGCGGTGGGAACCGGGACCGTCGAGGCGGCCGTCTCTGTCGTCGGTCGCCGAACGGACCGAGAGGGGGCGCGGGCGGATGTTTCCGGCCCGTCCTGCGGCCTCGGACGGAACTGGGGAGGAGCCGCCGGGTGCCCACCGACGGCCCGCGATTCCGGGCCCGCCGGGGCGCGACGCACGCCGCTATTCTCGACGCGTTCCGGCGTATCGCCGCACGGGGGAGGACGCACGCCATGCAGAAGCTCGGGCCCGCCGATCCGCAACGCATCGGCTCCTACCGGCTGCTGGGCCGGCTCGGCGCGGGCGGCATGGGCCAGGTCTATCTGGCCCGGTCCGACCGCGGCCGGACCGTCGCGATCAAACTGGTACGCGGTGAACTCGCCGAGCAGCAGGAGTTCCGCGACCGCTTCCGCCAGGAGGTGCGGGCCGCCCGCCAGGTCGGCTCCGCCTGGACCGCCCCCGTGCTGGACGCCGACACCGAGGCGGCCGTGCCCTGGGTCGCGACCGGGTACGTCGCCGGGCCCTCCCTCCAGGCCACCGTCACCGGCCGCGCGGGCGCCCCCGTGGGGAAGGCCTCCGGGGAGTACGGTCCGCTGCCCGAGCGCTCGGTCCACATCCTGGGCGCCGGTCTCAGCCATGCTCTCCAGGCCATCCACGCCGCCGGGCTCATCCATCGCGACCTCAAGCCCTCCAACATCCTGCTGACCATCGACGGACCGCGCGTCATCGACTTCGGCATAGCCCGCGCACTCGACACCGTCGCCGACGGCGGACTCACCCGCACCGGGGCCCTGGTGGGTTCACCCGGCTTCATGGCGCCCGAGCAGGTACGGGGCGAGCGCGTGACCCCGGCGTGCGACGTGTTCTGTCTGGGCTCGGTCCTGGCGTACGCGTCGACCGGCCGCATGCCGTTCGGGACGTCCGACAGCGGCGCGCACGCGCAGATGTTCCGGATCGTGCAGGAGGACCCGGACCTGACCGGCGTCCCGGTGGACCTCGTCGAGCTGGTCCGGGACTGCCTGCACAAGGACCCGGCCGCCCGTCCCACGACGGACGCCCTCCTGGAACGCCTGGCCGACGGCGATACGGCGGAGCCCTGGCTCCCGGGCGCGCTCATAGCCCAACTCGGGCGCCATGCCGTGGAACTGCTGGACTCCGAGGACCCGGAGGAGGCGGCCGGACCGGACCCCGTCCCGGACAAGGCACCGCCGACGCCGACCGCACCCGCACCTCCCACCGACCGCCCTGCTCCCGAGCCGCCGCCCGACGCCGTCCACCCGCCCCCCACGGGGGCCGGCACGTCGTCACCCGCCCACCCCTACGGGCCGCCGTCCTCCCCTTCGTACGGCTGTCCACAGCAGCCGCCCGCTCAGCAGGGCCAAGCCGGTTACGGATATCCGCAGCAACAGCCTCGGCAGCCGGCACCGCAACACCAGCCGGGCTTCGGTGCCACACCCCCGTACGGCCCCTTCCACCCCGGCGCAGCTCCGCAGCCCGGCCCCGAACCCGCCCGGCGCGGACAGGCTGCGACGATCGCCCTCATCGCGATCGCGATAGTCGTCGCCATCGGCGCGGGCGGGTCCGTGTACGCGCTCATGAGCGACAAGGGCCCGGTGCCCAAGCCGTCCCCCACCGCTTCCTCGGACTCCCCCGGCACCGACGATCCGTCGTCCCCGGACGCGGACGCCTCCCCCTCTGACGAGAAGAAGAACAGCGACGGCCCCGTCCCGGCCGGCTACCTCGGCACCTGGACGGGCTCCATCGACAACCCCTCGGGCCACTCCACCCGGCAACTCGTCATCAAGCAGGGCACGGTGGGCCAGTCCGTCCTCACCCTCACCGCGAACGGCCCGCTCGACAACGGCGGCTCCTACCACTGCGTCTTCCAGGCAAACCTGGCCTCGGAACCCACCCCGAGCGGCCCCGTCGAGATCGGGCCCTCCACCGTCACCGTCGGCGAACCCATGTCGTCCTGCACCGCAGGAAAGGCCACCTCCCTCACCTTGCTCCCGAACGGCACTCTGAGCCGGGAGATCCCGGAGACCGGCGAAAGGCTCACGTACACCAAGACCGACTGATCAGCCCAACAACGCAGACGCCGCACTCAGCAGCAACAGCGCGTGGACGAACCTGTCGGGTGCCGTCGGCGGAAAGTGCCACGCCAACGGCCAGGTACGGCCGGTCAGGGCGGGGATCGGCACGTAACTGATCCGGCCCACCGCCGCGTTCAGCGTGGTCACCCCGGCCGGCCATGCCTTGCGCACGGTGCTCCCGGCCGGAACCAGGAAGTACACCCCGCGCCGCCCGTTCGCCTCGGAGACGACGGGGCCCGGCTCACCGCCCGTGATCGCCTCCATCATCTCGGCCAGCCGCCGCCCTTCGTCCCCGTCCACGCGCACGGCGTCGAATTGCACACCCGCTTTGCGCAGTTGAAATCCGAAGGCCGGAATCCACTCAAGGTTCAGTTCACTTTTCGGTGCATTCACGGGGCCATTCTGTCCCCGGCTGGCTAGCGTTTCCCTTGACTGACGAGGGGCGTCGCACATCCGTTGACCTGCGCAAATTCCCCTGAAACTCAGTTGAGTCCGGCGGGACCGCGTAGTGACCGGTTGAGACCGGTTGAGTCGAAAGGGGATCGCAATGGCGCGAGCGGAGAACAAGGAAACGGCGAGTCCGACGGCAAAGCTGGTGGCCGATGTGGCCAAGAAGGCCCGCATCCGCGCGAAGTTGACACGGGAACAGCTCGGCAAGGCAATCGGGTTCTCGGCGGCGGCCGTGAGTGCGATGGAGACCTGCGCGCAACCTGCCAGCGACGAGATGCTGGTGCAGCTGGAACGGGTACTCGGGGATGGCATGGGCGTGTTCGAGCAAGCGAGGATCTATATGCGGATGGAGGCGTATCCACCGCAGTTCAAGCCCCACGTGTCTCTTGAGCAAGCGGCATTGAGCCTCCATCTGTACTCGATGCCGATTGTGCACGGCCTCTTTCAGACGGAGGACTACGCACGAGCCCTGATCGGCGGGGGCTATCCACCGTTGTCGGAGCAGCGGGTGGAACAGCTGGTGGAGGGTCGCATGATCCGCAAGGCGCTGTTCGACCGAGAGCCTCTGCCCATGATCGAGCTGATCCTCGAAGAGTCGGTGCTCACCCGGGTCATCGGCAATGCGGCCATCATGAGAGCGCAGATGCGGTACCTCGCGGAGTGTGCCCGCCGTCGTAACATCACGCTCAGCGTGCTGGCACTGGACTGCGGAAAGTTCGGAGAGTACGCAGGTGCCCGTGGCGGAATGCCCCTGGTGGAAACTCCGCAACACGAGCACCTCGTCTACCTGGAGCCCCAGGACGAGAGTCTGCTGATCAGCGACCCGGGGAAGGTGAGTACATACGCCCAGCGCTATGCGAAGATCCGGGCACAGGCCCTGGGACCTCGTGAATCGCTGGGCCTCATCGAGCGGTTGGCAGGAGACGAGGAATGAACAGCACCCTGCGGTGGTTCAAGTCCAGCTACAGCGACAGTGGCGGCGGCAATTGCATCGAGGTGGCCTTCAACTGGCAAAAGTCCTCGTACAGCGCAGCCAGCGGCGGCGAGTGCATCGAGGTCGCCACCTGCCCCCACGCCGTCCACGTCCGGGACTCCAAGGTGCCCGACGGGCCCACCTTCGCAGTCGCCCCCGACGCCTGGTCGACGTTCCTCACCTGGGCGGACTGACGTATCGCGGGGCAGGGAGCACCCGGGCCCCGCAAATGTGTACGAGATGTGGACGCCATGCCATACCCTGCGGTGGCGGGCCGCACCCCGCTCTCATCTCCGGGTGCCACGCGGCCCTCTTACCGTGGGGGTAGACATCATTTTGCGTACGCGCAGAATCTCGGCCGCGACTTCGCTCGCGGTCCTCTTCAGCTCAGTGGTTCTGGTCGGCGGTGCGGCGAATCCGGCCGCTGCCGACTCCAGCAAGATCCTGCCCGCCGCGTCGGTCGGCGACATCGTCGCGGACGGTGTGCACAAGCGGGTCTTCATCAGCGACCCGACCGGCGGCAAGGTCCTCGTCACCGACTACAACGGCGCGGTCGTCGCCACGATCTCGTCACTGCCGGGCGTCACCGGTCTCGAACTCTCCGCCGACTCGGGCACGTTGTACGCCGGAGTGCGCGGAGCCGACTCCATCGCGGCGATCAACACCTCCGCCCTGGTGGAGTCCGCCCGCTACGCGACCGGCGCGAACACCCACCCCGCCTACCCGGCTCTGGCGGGCGGCAAGCTCTGGTTCGGCTACGGCTCGGCGGCCGAGGGCAACATCGGCTCGCTCGACCTGTCCGGCACCGAGCCGGTCGTCACCCTGGACCAGGAGCCGAACCGCACCTGGTACGCGGCCCCGACCCTGGCCTCCTCGCCCGGTGCGCCGGGCACCCTGGCCGCCGGTATCGAGGGCCAGAGCCCGACGGAGCTGGCCGTGTACGACGTGGCCTCGGGGGCGGCGGAACGGACCGCGTACCTCCGCGCCGACGCGTCCAACATGGGCGACCTCGCCCTGACCCCCGACGGCAAGCAGGTCGTGGTGGCCAGTGGGGCGCCGTACCACCACCAGGTCTACCGGACGTCGGATCTCGGCGAGGAGACCAACTACCCGTCCGACGCCTACCCGAACGCCGTCGACATCGCGCCGGACGGCACGGTCGCCGCGGGCACGTTCAGCTGGTACTCGCCGGATGTGTACGTCTACAAGCAGGGCACCACCAAGCCGATCCGTACGTACGACTTCCCCAACACCGGTACCAGCAGCGGGTCGGACACCCTGATGCCCGCCGGTCTGGCCTGGGCTCCGGACTCCAGCCGGCTCTTCGCGGTCACTGAGAACAGCAACGGCGTCCGCTCGCTGCGGGTGCTCACCGACGCCGTCAAGTCCGCGACCACCGTCACGGTCAGCGCCCCGGCGAAGTCGGCGCTCGGCAAGAAGCTCACCGTCACCGGCCGGGTGAAGTCCGACGGTGCGTTCCCGGCCGGCGCCAAGGCCACGGTGACGCGCACCGACATCGAGTCGCCCAAGGGCAAGGCGCTCCCTTCGGTGACGCTGAAGTCGGACGGCAGCTTCTCCTTCACCGACACCCCGACCGCGGGCGGCCAGGTCACCTACAAGGTCTCTTACGCGGGCGACGCGACCCACTCCGCGGCGTCCGGTTCCGGCAAGGTCGCCGTCCCCCGGACGGTGCCCTCGCTGACCCTGAACCGCAACAAGGCGCTGTACTCCTACGGCGCCAAGGTGTCGTTCACCGCGCACCTCGGCAAGACGTACAAGAACCGCACCGTCGAGCTGTGGGTGGACCCGTTCGGTGCGGACAAGCCGAAGAAGCTGGTGAAGACCGGCAAGGTCAACTCCAAGGGCGATCTGTCCACCACGGTCACCATGACCCGGGACACCACCGTCACCGCCGTCTTCAAGGGCGACGCCCGGTACGCGTCCAAGACTGTCACGTCGACCGCGTACGCCAAGGTGAAGGTCTCGACCTCCGTTTCCAAGCAGTACAAGACGGCCAAGATCGGCTCCACGTCGTACGCGTACTTCCACAAGAAGACCAATCCGGTCTTCACCACGACGATGAGCTACTACAAGAACCGCTCGCACAAGCTGTCCCTGCAGCTCTACTACCAGGGCACGTGGTACGACGCGGGCTCGCAGTACTTCAAGCTCGGCACCAACGGCAAGTCCATCGTGACGCTCACCGGCACCCATGACACGGGCTACCGGATGCGCGTCCGTGCCTCGTACGTGAACGGCACCTCGGGCGACACCGTGAACTCCACCACCCACGGCGCCTGGAAGTACTTCATCTTCACGAAGTAACCGGACGGACGGGCCCACGAGCGGGCGGTACGGGTGCGGGGCCGGGCAGGTCGTCCGGCCCCGCACCCATGTCCGCGCTCCCCCGCGTTCCTCCGTCCTCCACTCCCCCGCGCTCTCACCACGGCACCCCGTCGGTCAGGGACGGCGGTTGTGGGTGCCGGGGGTGTAGCCGAAGGCGTGGCGGAAGACGTCGATGAAGGCGCTCGTGGAGGACCAGCCGCAGCGGTGGGCGACCGTGGTCACCGGCATGTCCTCGGCCAGCATGCGCAGGGCGTGGTAGAGGCGCAGCTGGGTGCGCCACTGGGGGAAGGTCATGCCCAGCTCGCGGCGGAAGAGGCGGCTGAGGGTGCGCTCGCCGGCCCCTGTCCCGGTTGCCAGTGCGGCCAGGGTGCGGGGGTCCGCGGGGTTGTGGTGCAGGAGTTCGCAGACGGCCGCGAGGCGGGGGTCGGTGGGGGCGGGCAGCTGGACGGGTTGCTGGGGTGAGGCGCGCAGCTGGTCGAGAAGGACCGCGCGCAGGCGGCGCCGTTCGGGGGTGTCGTCGTGGGGGCCGCGGGTCGAGGCGAGGATCAGTTCACGCAGCAGGGGGCTGACGGCGAGGACGGTGGGTGCGTCCAGGCCCAGGGGGTTGGTGTCGGCGGGCAGGCCGAGCAGATGCAGATCGAGGCGGCCGTGGGCGCGGTGGGCGTGGACGCATCCGGCGGGTACCCAGATGGCGCGGGTCCCGGGGGCGAACCAGGTGCCCGCGGTGGTCGTCACGGCCAGGACACCGGAGCCCGCGTAGACGATCTGGTGGTCGTCGTGGTGGTGCGGGTCGATGCTCTCTCCCGGGGCGAGCGTCTTGTTACGCGTGGGCGCCTCGGGATCGTGGCGGATTTCCGGCATACTTTGGCATTTTATCGGAAGCGCGCCAGGTCGTGCCCCGGCGACGATGGCCAGGTGCCGACAACCCGATCCCGTGTCTCCCGATCCCGTGTCTCCCGTAGCCGTGTCTCCCGTAGCCGTCCGATCACGCTGCTGTCCCTCGGCCATGCCTGCGTGGACATCTACCAGGGGGCCGTGGCCGCGCTGGTGCCGTTCTTCGTCTCCGAGCGTGCGTATACGTACGCCGCCGCCTCCGGTGTCGTCCTGGCCGCCTCACTGTTGTCCTCGGTCGTGCAGCCGCTGTTCGGTGCCCTGACCGACAGGTGGGCGATGCCTTGGCTGCTGCCGGTGAGCACGCTGGTGTGCGGGGCGGGAGTCGCGCTCGCCGGTGTCGGCGGTTCCTATGCCCTGACCCTGGCGGCCGTGGCGGTGTCGGGGATCGGCGTGGCCGCCTACCACCCGGAAGCCGCTCGCGTGGCCCGTAAGGCCGCGCGGGGCAGCCATACCGCGATGGGCTGGTTCTCCCTCGGGGGCAATCTCGGTTTCGCCACCGCGCCCCTGATGGTGTCCGCCGTCGTCGCCACCGGCGGCCTGGGCGCCTCGCCGCTGCTGGTCGTCCCGGCCCTCGCGGGCGTGGTGCTGTGCGTGGCCGCGCTGCGGGGCGTCGGCGTCCCGGCCGCCACGGCTGCGGACACTCCGGCGAGTCAGGTCCCCGGCCGGGACGACTGGGCGTCCTTCCTGAGGCTGTCGGGGGCCATCGTGTGCCGCTCGATCGTCTTCGTCGGCCTCAGCGTCTTCATCTCGCTGTACGCGCGACTGCGCACCGGAGGGGGAGAAGTCTCCGGTACGGCCGCGCTGTTCGTCCTCTACCTCGGGGGTGCTGTCGGCACCGTGACCGGTGGGAAGCTCGCCGCCCGCCACGGCCGTATCCCCGTCGTCCAGTGGTCCTACGCGCTGAGCGTCCTCGCCGTGGCCGGTGTGGTCTACGTCCCCGGCCCGCTGTTCTATGCGTTCGTCGCCCTCACCTCGGCCGGTCTGTACGTGCCCTTCTCCCTGCACGTCACTCTCGGCCAGGACTACCTGCCCCGGCGTGTGGGCACCGCGAGCGGCATCACTCTGGGCCTGGCCGTCAGCATCGGCGGTGTCGCGGGCCCGCTCATCGGCGCCGTCGCCGACGCCACGTCCTTGCAGACCGCGCTCGCGCCGCTGATCGCGCTGCCCGCCCTCGGCCGGCTTCTCCTGCGCACCCTGAAGGAGCCCGAGACGCCCGGGACCCGTCCCGGACCCGGCCGTCCTACACCAGCGGCCGGGCCGACATCAGCAGATGCCGGTGCGCCGGCTGCGACGCTTCCGCCACGGCGTCCTCCTGGGACGCCCACCCGGTGACCATCGCACGCCGGCCGGGGCCCAACAGCTCGAACCGGATCACGGGCGCGTCGAACGAGCCCAGGGCGTCCATCAGATACGAGGGGTTGAAGGCGACCGTCAGCTCGTCGGTGCCGTCGAGAACGGCCGGAAGACGCTGGGAGGCGACATCGTCCTCGTAACCCGCCTGCAGCAGCACCGAGCCGCCGGAGAAGGTCAGTTGGAGCGGGCTGCCGCCCTCCGCGACCACGGCGACGCGCTTGACGGCCTCGACCAGGGGCGCCCGGTCCGTCAGCGCGGAGACGGGGTCCACCATCGCGAACAGCTTGTCGTGGCACGGCAGTCGGCCATCCAGCAGACGCACCGTGGTACGCATCCCGGCCAGTTCGAAGCCGACCGAACCAGCGTCCAGCGCGAGTCGGACCACTCCGGACCCGCCGAAGGAGCGGGCGATCTCGGTCAGCCTGCGGGCGGAGACCACGACATCGGCCGCGACGCCGTCCTTCCCGGGCTTCCACGGCAGGCTGCGTACCGCGAAGCGGTAGCGGTCGGTGGCGGCGAGCGTCATCGTGCCGTCGTCGAGGGCCAGCCGGACACCGGTCAGGGTCGGCAGCGTGTCGTCCCGGCCCGCCGCCACCGTCACATGGGCGACGGCCGCGGCGAATTCCTCCGCGTCCACCGCGCCGAGCACCTCCGGCAGGGACGGCAGCGACGGATAGTCGTCCAACGGCAGCACCGAGAGCCCGAACCGGGCACTGTCCCTGGCCAGCGAGAACCGTGAACCCTCGACCGCGCACTCCACCGCGCCCTCGGGAAGCACCCGGCAGACATCGAGCAGTCGGCGGCCCATCACCAGCACCGTCCCGGCCCGTACGTTCTCCGCCTCCACCTCGATGCACGCGGAAGCCTCGTAGTCGAGGCCCGAGATGCGCAGCCGGCCGTCGGCCGCCTCCAGCAACAGCCCGCCCAGCACGGGAACGGGCGAGCGCGTGGGCAGCACACGCGCCGCCCAGGCCACGGCATCGGTCAGTGCACTGCGCTCGATGCGGAACTCCATGGCGGCGCCCTCTCCCGGTCGGCTCTGATCGTGATCCTGATCGTGAGCCGACCCTAGGGGCCACCACTGACAACGGGAGGAGGACCGGCAACGGGAGGAAGGAGAAAGGGAGAAGGAAGGACCGGCCTCGCCGACGTGGTGGACGAATGTGTCGTGGGGGCGAGCGAGGACGTGCCGCTCTCCGACACGGCGACCGGATCCGCCAGGCCTTCCACGCCCTGGCCGTGGCCCGCGGGCTGCCCGCACGGCACGCCCGCTTCGGCTCCGCGCCGGAGGCCGCCCTGGTGGTCGGTGCGGTCGGCGCGCGGTGGGCGGACGCGCTGCTGAACCCGCTGCTCACACACGTACCGCGGCGCAGCCATGACCCGGGCAGCCAGGAACTCGCGGCGACGCTGACCTCCTGGCTCGCGTTCTCCTCGCACGCGACGCAGCATCTGAAGATCCATCGGAACACCCTGACGGCACGGCTCCGGCTGATCGGCGAGCTGCTCGGCCTCGACCTGAGCCGGGTCGCCGACCAGGCCGCCCTCGAGTGGGCGGCCCGGCAACTGCGCCCGCTCACCGCGTCCGGCGCCGCCCGGAGCACCGCCGATCCGCGGACGGCGCTGCGTACCTGGCTGGACTGCGAGGCCCAGCTCGGGCCCACGGCCGCCGCGTTGGGCCTTTCGGCGCCGGGGGTCCGCAAGCGCCTCACACACCTCGAATCCACTCTTCAGCGCTCGTTGCTGCAGGCGCCGAGCGCGCGGTACGACCTGTGGCTGGCCTTCCGGGCGCTGGACGTCGCGGGAGCCGACTCCGCCCGGTGAACCGAAGCGGGGGCGTGTCCGGCCGTTCCGGCCGGACACGCCCCCGTCGGGTGGGGGGTTCGCGGGTCAGCAGCTCAGGTTGGAACCGGGGGTGGTGCCGAGGATCTGGACGAACGCCTGGTAGCGGTCGATACGGCTCTGGACCTGGGCGGGGTTGCCGCCGTTGCACTCCAGGGAGCCGTTGATGGAGCGGATGGTCTCGCCGAATCCGGCGCCGTTCACCATGGCGTTGTGAGCGGTCATGGTGCCGGGCCCGTTCTGGGTGTTCCAGTACCAGAGGCCGGTCTTCCAGGCGACCGAGGCGTTCTGCTCGACCAGGTACGGGTTGCCCAGCAGGTCGATGCCGAGCGCGTCACCGGCGGCCTTGTAGTTGAAGTTCCAGCTCAGCTGGATCGGGCCGCGGCCGTAGTAGGCGGCCTGGCCGGCCGGGCAGCCGTACGGCTGGCTGCTGTCGCAATAGTGCGGGTAGTTGGCGGTGTTCTGCTCGACCACGTACACCAGACCGCCCGTCTCGTGGCTGACGTTGGCGAGGAACGCGGCCGCCTCCTGGCGCTTGACGGTGTCGCTGCCGGTGTTCGCGAAGCCCGGGTAGGCGCTCAGGGCCGCGGTCAGTCCGCCGTACGTGTAGAACGGATTCCGGTTCGGGAACATCTGGTTGAACTGCGCCTCGCTGACGACGAAGCCGGACGGAGAGCCCGGATCCGTGCCGCCGCCGCCACAGCTGCCCTGGTCCGCCCAGACGTCGGAGCTGCCGGGGGTCTCGTTCTGGGTCCACCACTTGGCGGTCCAGTTGTGCCCGTTGTAGGAGGCCGTTCCGCCGCCAATGTAGACGGACGAGGAGTTCCAGGGCGCCGCGCAGTCGGCAGCCGCGGCGGTGGTGGCGGGAAGGACGACAAGCATCGCGACGACCGCGCCCAGCGCGGCGAGCAGGCCCATGATGCGTCTGATCACGTGATCACTCCTTCGGCGCGGCACACCGGCTGGACGGTGTGCCGCCATGGGGGGGTGACGGTCACTCAAGCGCCGCTGGTCTGAACCTGTCAAGGTCTAGACCAAGACAGGGAAACTTCCCGCAGGAGTGCTCGCGAGCGGGGCCGTGACACCTTCGCGCCGCCGGACCCGCCCCCAACAGGAGTAATTCCGGAAGGGATTAGTCCGGATCATGGTCCGAAACGCAGGGCGGCCCGAAGGTAAAACCTTCAGGCTCGTCCAGCATGCGGAACGCCCAACTGGTCGGCCGGTCAGCGACCACCACTGCTCGCGGACCCGTCCAGCGCGTCGAGCCAGCCGACGAGCCGGGCTCCCTCACGGGTCATGATCTCCGGATCGCGCAGCGCGTTGGAGAGCAGCGACATGCCCTGATAGGCGCCGACGAGCGCCAGCGAGAGGCCCTCGGGATCGACCGCCCCCATCTCGCGGAACTGCCGCTCCACCCAGTCCAGCAACTGCCGTACGACGTGGCCCGCCGCGAGGTCGAGGCCGCCCTCGGCGCGCTTGTCGAGCTCCATGGCGAGGGTGCCGGTGGGGCAGCCGTAACGGGCCGCGACCTCGCGCCGGCTCACCCACGCGTCCACCAGGCCCTTGAGACGTTCGCGCGGGCCGGGGAGCCGGTCGAGGGTGCCGGTGAGTTCTTCCAGGTGCCTGGTGTGCTCGGAGAGGGCGGCCTCGACCAGCTCCCCCTTGGTCTTGAAGTAGTAGTACACGTTGCCCGCCGGGACATCGGCGGCCTGGGCGATGTCAGCGATGGTCGTGCGCTCCACGCCCCGCTCGTGCAGAACCCGTGCGGCGGCGGCCGTCAGCCGCTGCCGCTTGTCGGCGGCCTTGGTCCGAGGGCGCCGGGAACCCATTGAGTCAGTCACCCGACTAACTATAGACAGCACCCGGTCCGGCCGTGCTAGCGTCCTGCCATCGAAGTGAGTCAGTCAACTTACTCACTTATTGCGACGGGTCGTTCCACCGACTCGTTTCCGACGAAGGAGACCGGCATGATCGTGGTGACAGGCGCGACGGGGAACGTCGGACGGGAGCTGGTGCGGATCCTCACCGACACCCGGGCACCGCTGACCGCCGTGGCCCGGCGCATCACCGACGCCGACGTACCGCCGGGGGTGCGGGCGGTGGCCGCCGATCTGGCCGAACCGGCCGGTCTGCACGGCGCGTTCGACGGGGCCGAGGCACTGTTCCTGCTGGTGGCCGGCGATGACCCGCACGGCATCCTGGAGGTCGCGAAGGCCGCCGGGGTGCGCAAGGTGGTGCTGCTGTCCTCGCAGGGTGCGGGGACCCGCCCCCAGGCGTACCGGCATCCGCTGCTGTTCGAAGCGGCGGTGCGGGAGTCCGGGCTCGACTGGGCGGTCCTGCGGTCGGGCGGGATGGCCACCAACGCCCTCGCCTGGGCCGAGTCGATCCGCCGGCGGCGGGAGGCCGCGGCGCCGTTCGCCGATGTCGGCCTGCCCTTCGTCGACCCGGCGGATGTGGCGGCGGTCGCCGCCGTCGTCCTGCGCGAGGACACTCATTCGGGCGCCACGTACACCCTGACCGGCCCGGCCGCGACCTCCCCGCGCGAGCGGGCGGCGGCGATCGCCGCCGCGCTGGGCGAACCGGTGCGGTTCACCGAGCAGACCCGCGAGGAGGCCCACGCGCTGATGGCGCGGTTCATGCCGCTTCCCGCGGTCGAGGGAACGCTGGCCATCCTGGGCGAACCCACGGACGGCGAGCAGCGGGTGAGCCCCGACGTCGAGCGCGTTCTGGGCCGGGCGCCGGGCACCTTCACCGCCTGGGCGGCACGCGCCGCCGCGGCCTTCCGCTGAGTGCCCCGGCCGGCGCCCGGAGCCCGGCGGCCTCGGCCCACCGGGCCGCCCCCGGCCGGCCGCGGCGCCGGGCGGTCCGGCCGTCAGCAGGACAGCCGGGAGCCCGGCGGCGTACCGAGGACGGCGGTGATCCGCTCGTACGTGGCGACCCGCGCCGCGAGGCCCGGCGTGGCCGGGGTGCCCTTCTTCACGATGATGTCGATGTACTCGGGCTCGGTGACCTCGCCCTCGGTGAAGATGTACACCTGGCGGGCGCGGTTCTTGCGACCCTTCGCGCCACCCTTCTTCCGGGAAACGCTGTCCCCTTCCCTTGGCCTCGCCATCAGACCTCTTCCGCCTCCATCCGCGCCAAGTCGTCCGTCCGCATCAGCCGCCGCCCGATCTGGCCCTCGGAGACCTTCGGCACCGCGCCGAAGGACCCCGCGAGATACGACGCCATCAGGTCTTCCTCGTCCGTGGGCTCCCAGTCGGCGACGGACGACAGTTCCGTCGCACCCCGCTCGTCCTTCTCGGTGAGCCACAGCTGTCCCGGCTCCAGGAGCCGGCCACCGCCCGGCGTCCGCAGCAGAGAGGGATCATGCCCGGTGAAGATCAGCTGCGCACCCTTCGGGTTCACCCAGGGTGCCTGGAAGAGACGTACGACCTCTGCCGCGAAGCGCGAGTGCAGGCTGGCGTCCAGCTCGTCGATGAGCAGCACCGCGCCGGTGTCGAGGGCGAGCAGGAGCGGGCCGATCAACGCGAACCAGGAGCGGGTGCCCCAGGACTCCGAGGCCCAGTCCAGCGCCTTCCGTTCACCGCCGCCCGCGTGGATCAGCCGTACCACGGGGCGTCCGGACGACGACTGCTCGACCTCAACGCCCGCGATGCCGAGATCGGCCACCCTCAGCAGTTCCTCGGCCCTGCGCTGGAAATCCTCGCTCCGCAGCAGCTGCATGGCCGTGTAGTCCTCGCGCTGGGTGCGCTCGGTCTCGGGGGTGACGTCCCAGAGGTTGTTCTTGAACCAGTCGAAGATCGGCGTGAGTTGTTCGTGCCCGTCGTTGGCGGCGCGGGTCAGAAGGAGGGCGTCCGGCCGCGTCGTACGGGCGAGACGCGTGCGGTCGTGGAGCCGTTCGCCGGGGAAGTCGAAGTCCTTGTCACGACTGGCGTCCCGCTCGAACCACACCTGGCGCCGGCCCTTGGGGTAGGCATAGAGCCATTCCGCCTCTACCCGCCTCGCGCCCAGCTCGAATCCGTACGTCCAGCGGACACCGTCGTCGAGGACGAAGTCCGCCTCGTACAAGGAGGTCTCCGACGCGGCCTTGGGGTCAAAGGCGAACTCGTCACGTGGGATGCCGTCGTAGGACGTCCAGTCGGCGTAGGAACGCAGGACCGCGTGCTTCATGTTCTTCAGCGCGGCGATCACATTGGATTTGCCGGAGGCATTGGCTCCGAAGACTCCGACGACGGTGTGGACAGGGAGCCGATTGCCGTCGGAGAGGATCAGCTCGCGTGCTGCGGCCCGCTCCCTCTCGTTCCCCTCGGGCGCGACGAACGACAGTTCCTGCTCGTCGCGCAGGGACCGGACGTTCGCCACCCGGAATCTCAGCAACATCCTGTCTCCTTCATGGCGGACAGACTAGTCACACCATCCAGCCCCTGTGGGCGGGTGCGCAACGGCGGCCGACACCTCATGCCTGTCGGCCGCCGCTGCGGTGTTCCCTACAGGAAGGAGTTGATCTCGATCGTCTCGGTGCGGCCGGGGCCGACACCGATCGCGGAGATCGGGGCGCCGGACATGTCCTCCAGCGCCTTCACGTACGCCTGCGCGTTTTTCGGCAGATCGGCGAAGGTCTTGGCCTTCGTGATGTCCTCGGACCAGCCCGGGAGCATCTCGTAGACCGGCTTCGCGTGGTGGAAGTCGGTCTGGCTGTAGGGGAGTTCCTCGACGCGCTTGCCGTCGATCTCGTACGCGACGCACACCGGGATCTGCTCCCAGCCGGTCAGCACGTCCAGCTTGGTGAGGAAGAAGTCGGTGAGACCGTTGACCCGGGTCGCGTACCGCGCGATCACCGCGTCGAACCAGCCGCAGCGGCGGTCACGGCCGGTGGTGACACCGCGCTCGCCGCCGATCCGGCGCAGCGCCTCGCCGTCCTCGTCGAGCAGCTCCGTCGGGAACGGGCCCGCGCCGACGCGGGTGGTGTATGCCTTGAGGATGCCGATGACCCGGCTGATCTTCGTCGGGCCCACGCCGGAACCGGTGCAGGCGCCGCCCGCGGTCGGGTTCGACGAGGTGACGAAGGGGTACGTGCCGTGGTCGACGTCGAGCAGCGTGCCCTGACCGCCCTCGAAGAGGACGACCTTGCCCTCGTCGATGGCGTTGTTCAGGACAAGGGTCGTGTCGGCGACGTAGGGCTTGATCTGCTCCGCGTACTGGAGCATCTCCTCGACGATCCTGCCGGACTCGATGGCGCGGCGGTTGAAGACCTTGGCGAGGAGCTGGTTCTTCTGCTCCAGGGCCGCCTCGACCTTCTGCTCCAGGATCGACTCGTCGTAGAGGTCCTGGACCCGGATGCCCACTCGGTTGATCTTGTCGGCGTACGTCGGGCCGATGCCGCGGCCGGTCGTGCCGATCTTGCGCTTCCCGAGGAACCGTTCCGTCACCTTGTCGACGGTGACGTTGTACGGGGTGATCAAATGGGCATTACCGCTGATCAGCAGCTTGGACGTGTCCACGCCGCGCTCGTTCAGCCCACTCAGCTCGGAGAGCAGGACGGCCGGGTCGACGACGACACCGTTTCCGATGACCGGGGTGCACCCCGGCGAAAGGATTCCGGAGGGGAGGAGATGAAGTGCGTACTTCTGGTCGCCGACGACCACCGTGTGGCCGGCATTGTTGCCGCCTTGGTAGCGCACCACATAGTCCACGGATCCACCGAGGAGGTCGGTGGCCTTTCCCTTGCCCTCGTCACCCCACTGAGCACCGAGCAGCACAAGTGCGGGCACAGGCGTACACCCCTTCCGGGCGGGGCATGTCCAAGGTCAGGGGGCGTACGTAAACGCCGTACATGCCGTACGTCGTTGTACGGCAAAACCTGAACCGTCGAACCGGTTGCCCCGGAATAGACGAAGCCCCTGGCGCAATAGCGCAAGGGGCTCTTGCACCAAGATGCTACCCGAGGAAGGACCGAGGTGTCGGCTGCCCAGCCCCCCGGCGACGGTACGCACCAGCTACTGGTGGTCATCGACCCGGTGGCCCGCCGGACCGACGGCGAGTCCGTCCGTATCGCGAAGGACGTGCTGAGCGCCGGTTCGCACGCCAAGATCTGCCTGCCCGACGGCCCCGAGGAGTTCGCGCGGGCCTTGTCCCGCCGGGGCGGTCGGCGCCCGGTGGTGGTCGGCGACGACCGGGCGCTTCGGCGGGCGGTGTCCCTGCTGCACCGAGAGCGCGAGCCTGCCGGGACCGCCCTCTCGCTGATCCCGGTCGGTGCCTCGGCCGCACTGGAACTCGCCCGGTCGCTCGGCGTGCCGCTGGGCGCGGTGGCGGCGGCGCGCACCGCGCTGGACGGTGCGGTGCGCAGACTGGACCTGCTGGTCGACGACAGCGACGGCGTGGTCCTGGGGGCGCTGCACATCCCGGCCCTGAGCACGCTGCCGGACGCGGTGGCCGCCCCTACCGGGGTCACGGCGGTCTGGGACACCTGCCGCTCCCTGGTCCGCACGCTGGTGCGCCCCACCCCGCAGACGCCGCCCGCCCCGCACCGGACGCACCGGCTGCGGGTGGAGGCGGACGGCGTCCTGCTGAACGATCTGGACCGCCCGGTCGAGTCGGTCACGGTGACCTCGCAGGGTAGTGACGGGGGCCTCGCGGAGGTGGTGATCCGCCCTCCGGCGGCCGAACCGGTCACGGCGGAGGCGAAGGCCGTCACGGTCTCGGGTGCGGACTTCCGCTACCGGGCGGACATACAGGTCGCCGGCCCGGTCCGGACGCGGACCTGGACGGTACGGGCGGGCGCCTGGGGGCTGATGCTGCCGACGGGCGAGGGGTAGCCTCCGAGCGGGCCGGGCGAAGGGGTGGGGCTGGAGATGTCGGACAGTTCAGGCGATGCGGACAGACCTGGGGTGGACGCGGGGGCGGGTCGGACGGTCCCGGCCGCGCTGGACCTGCCGGGGACGGCGGACGCGCTGGAGCGGTACCGGGCCTCGGCCTGGCGCTTGTTCGGTGGCGGCGCGGCGGGGTTGTGCTCCGCGGTGTTCTCCGCGGTGTTCGTCATCGGGTGGTCCATGTTTCCGACGCTCGGCGGGCTGGGCGGGGCGCTGCTGGTGGGCGGGGCCGTGGTGAGGCACCGGGCACGGCGGATGCGCCGGGTGCTCGGCGCCGGACCGTGGGTGGCCCACACCTCGGTCGCCCTGCAGCGTGGCAGCAGGGGTGCTGTCGTGGTGCTGGGCGGGCCGGAGCCGGGTGAGTTGCTTCCGCTGGCACCGTCCACCGTCCAGTGGCGCTTCCACCTGCTGAACGGACCTGGCGGGGTGCTGTGGTGGTGCGGCGATGCCCGTACGGGGGGTGTGCTGGCACCGCCCGGCGGTACGGAACTGATCTGGGCCAAGCCGGTACGAGGCCATCGGGCGCGCTCGATCGCGGCCCGTCCGCAGGTCAGCGACCTCCGCACACGCCCGGCCCCGCGTCGGCCGCAGACCGCGCCGGAGGTGGCGGCCGGGGGCGAAGCGCCGGAGGTGGCGGCCTCGGCGATGGGGACGCGGAGGCGGCGCCCCTGGTGGCGGGGAATCTTCCGCTGGGTGTTCGTCGCCGGCTGTCTCCTGGTGGCGCTCGCCACCGGCTGGTCGGTGGCGTCCGACGACGACCCGCGGGTCGACCTGACGGTCATCGGTGAGCGCGCTGACGGCCGCTGCGTCGTCCGGTGGACCGACCCCTACGGAGGGCGGACACGTACGGGGCCGTTCCACTGCGCCCCGTACCGGGGCTCCGTCGAGGGCTACGAGAGCGGCTTCGTCGTCTCGTACCCGCCGTTCAAGGGCGATCTGTACGACGCGGAGCTGCGCGGCACCCATGCCTTCGCCGTGACGGACACCGTCGGGTTCAGTGGGCTGGCGCTGGTGGCGTTCGGGGGCGTCGGCGGTGTGGTCCGGCTGGTCGTACGGGGGCGGGGGTCGCAGGGCGGGAGGCTGCCGCCGCACCCGCTGCCCGACCGGCCGTGGGCGCGTACGGAAGCGGACGCCGGACCGGACGACCGGCCCGGCACGGAGTCCGCACAGCCCGCGCAGCCCGCGCCCGCCGGCTACACCGCGTTCGCCGCCGTGGCGGAACGGCAGGCCGGGCTGCGGGGCCCCGACCCGGTGGAGCCGCGGGCGGTGGGCGATGTGCGGTTGGGGCAGAAGGTGATCTGGTGGCGGGTGCCCATGCTGCGGCACGTCGCCGGAACCGCGGAAACCCTGTGGCTACTGGGGTACGCGGGCGCCATCGCCGCACTGTGCTGGGTCCTGGGCGCCAACATCGTCCCGGACCTGCCCCGGGGGCTCACCGTGCTGAGCGGGGCCCTGGGCCTCTTCTTCGCCTGGCGGACGATCAGCTCCGGCATCCCGCTCGCGCGCCGGATGGCCCGTGCCGTGGTCGCTCCCGAAACCCGGACCCTGCGGTACGCCCTGCTGCACGACGTGTCCAGCGCGACCGCCGGGCCCGTGCTCGTGTTCTTCCCCATCGAGGGAGCGGCCGGAGGGACGGGCGACGGGGCGGGCGAAGAGGCGGCCGAGAAGGTCGACGACCCTCCGCCGGAGGGTCTGCTGCGGCTCCTGCCGCCCGGGCCGGACAAGTACCCGTGGGCCGGGCTGCCCGCGCCGACCGGCATCGCGGAGCTGCGCGGATGGCGCGACGGGCAGCCGTTGGTCGTCGCCTGGATCGAGGGGCGCCCGTACTGGCCGCAGGACCTGTACGAGGACATCGACGCCTCCGACCCCGCTGTCCTCGACGCCCTGGCGGACCTGGTCCCCGGCCCGGTGTGACGGGCTGGGTCCCCCGCCTCGTCACGCGCCCGCGCGCTGCTCCCCTCGCTCGTCGGCCACCGGGAGGTCGAGCGTTTTGCGGTGCTCATGCCAGCGGTCCATCATGCCGACCAGCTCCGACTGCAGAAACTCGAAGAACGCCACGGTCTCGGCGAGCCGGGCGCCGGCCGGGGTGTGCTCGCCCAAGGTGCGGGCGCCGTCCTTGAGGGTGTTCTCCCAGCGGGTGAGCACCCGGTCGCGCTGGGCGAAGGTGGTGTACCAGACCTCGTTGTGCAGCCGGTAGCGATCCCGGCGCGAGCCCGGATCGCGCTCGCGGCCGACCATGCTGACCTGCGTGAGGTAATTGATCGCGCCGGACACGGCCGCCGGGCTGATCTGCAATGCCATGGCGAGCTCCGCGGAGGTCATCGACCCGTCGTCGTCCGCGAGGAGCGCGGCGAAGACGCGGGAGGCCATCCGCTGCATCCCCGCCTCCGTCATGTCGGACGCGAACCGCTCCACGAACCGCGACACGGCCTGCTCGTCGCGCTCGCCATGCGTGTTCTGTTCCGTTTCGCTGGTCATGACCCGATCATCTCCCCTGGTTCCCCGACCCCCGCCCATACCTCAACTTTATACGCTTCCTTAACTTCACAAATTTGTGAACGTAGCGTACCTTCGAAAACATGACGAAGGCAATCACGGTGGCCGGGCTGCACAAATCGTTCGGTCGGACGCATGCGCTGGACGGTCTCGATCTCACGGTCGAGACCGGTGAGGTCCACGGCTTCCTCGGGCCCAACGGCTCCGGGAAGTCCACCACCATCCGGGTGCTGCTGGGGCTGCTGCGGGCCGACTCCGGCGCCGCCCAGCTGCTCGGCTGCGACCCGTGGCACGACGCGGTCGGGCTCCACCGCCGGGTGGCGTACGTCCCGGGTGACGTGACGCTGTGGCGCAACCTCTCCGGCGGCGAGGTGATCGATCTGTACGGGCGGCTGCGCGGCGGCCTCGACCCGGCCCGGCGCGCCGATCTCGTCGAACGGTTCGAGCTCGACCCGACCAAGAAGGGGCGTACGTACTCCAAGGGCAACCGGCAGAAGGTCGCCCTCGTCGCCGCGTTCGCCTCGGATGTGGATCTGCTGATCCTCGACGAGCCGACGAGCGGGCTCGATCCGCTGATGGAGGAGGTCTTCCAGGACTGCGTCGCCGAGGAGCGTGCGCGCGGGCGGACGATCCTGCTGTCCAGCCACATCCTCAGCGAGGTCGAATCGCTCTGCGACCGGGTCAGCATCATCCGCCAGGGGCGGACGGTGGAGACGGGATCGCTGGCGGACATGCGTCATCTGACCCGCACGAACATCACCGCCGAGCTGGCCGGTGCTCCCGACGGGCTCGCGCGACTGCCCGGCGTCCACGACCTCGACGTCCAGGGCCTGCGGGTCACGCTCCGGGTCGACACGGACAAGCTGGACGCGGTCCTCAAGTCGCTCTCCGTATCGGGGGTGCGGACGCTGACCAGCACCCCGCCCACGCTGGAGGAGCTCTTCCTCCGTCACTACGCGCCGGACTCGACGGGTACGGCGGGCACGGCGGGCAGCGGAGAGGGAGCGGGGGTGGCCGCGCGATGACTGCCGTGACCACGACCGCACCGGCCGGTGCGGGACGCCGGGCCGGGGCCGGGACCGGATCCGGGGCCGGGCAGCTCACCGGCACCTGGACCCTGCTGAGGCTCGCGCTGCGGCGCGACCGGATCATGATGCCGATCTGGGTGCTCGTGCTCGGCGCCTCCTTCTCCTCCGTCGGCAAGTCCTTCGCCTCGCTGTACGACACCGCCGCCCAGCGCGCCGAACTCGCCGCGTCGATGAACGGCAACAGCTCGATCCGGGCGCTGTACGGGCCGGTCTTCGACGACTCCATCGGCGGGCTCGTCAGCTGGCGGATGGCCGGCTTCGGCGGGGCGCTGGCGGCCGTGATGAGTCTGGTCGTCGTCATCCGGCACACCAGGGAGGAGGAAGAGACCGGCCGTCAGGAGATGCTCTCCTCCGCCATGGTGGGGCGCCGCGCCCCGCTGACCTCTGCACTCCTCGCCGCGCTGATCGCCAACACGGCGCTGGCGCTGATGATCGCCGCCGGTACGGCCGGGTCCGGCGCGGGCGGCGCCGGAGCGGTGGCGCTCGCCCTGGCGGTCGCCGGGATCGGCGTGCTGTTCGCCTGCACCGCCGCGATCGCCGCTCAGTTCACCGAGAGCGCACGGCTCGCGAAGGGGCTCACGGCGGCGGTGATCGGTGCCGCGTTCGTGCTGAAGGCGGCGGGCGACTCGGCGACGGACGACGGCTCGTCCGTACTGACCTGGCTCTCCCCCATCGGCTGGGCGGAGAACGTGCGCGCGTACGGGGACGAGCGCTGGTGGGTGCTGCTCCTCATCGCGGGCGCCGTCGCGGTCCAGGCGGCCCTGGCGTACGCCCTGGCGGGGCGGCGTGATGTCGGCATGAGTTTCCTGGCGGCCCGGCCCGGACCCGCGCAGGGGCGGATCTCCACGGCGTTCGGTCTCGCGTTGCGGCTCCAGCGCGGTGCGCTGGCCGGGTGGACGCTGTCGTTCGCCGCGGTCGGTGTCGTCTTCGGCGGACTGACCGGCGGGGCGGCGGACCTCGTCGGCGACAACGCGAAGACGCGGGAGATCGTCGAGCGGATGGGCGGGCAGGCCGGGCTGACCGACGCGTTCCTCGCGGCGATGGTCTCCATGCTCGGGATGGTCGCGGCGCTGTACATCGTCGCGTCGGTGCTGCGGCTGTACGGCGAGGAGACGGCCGGACGTGCCGAACCGGTGCTGGCGGGCGGGGTGAGCCGGATCGGATGGGCGGCCGGTCATCTGGTCATCGCGTTCGGTGGCGCGGCCCTGATCATGACGGTCGGTGGCCTCGGACTGGCCGCCGGTTACGGACACGAACTCCCGGCCGTGCTGGGTGCGTCGCTGGTGCAGCTGCCGGCGGTCTGGCTGCTCGGCGGGGTGGCGGTCCTGCTGTACGGGGCGCTCCCGAAGGCGACGATGGCGTCATGGGGCGTGGCCGGGATCTGCCTGGCGCTGGGGTGGATCGGGCCCGCGATCGATCTGCCGCAGCCGGTGATGGACGTGTCACCGTTCACGCATCTGCCGAAGCTGCCGGGGAACGCAGGGATGGAGTGGGGCCCGGTGCTGGCGCTCACCGCGGCTGCGGTGGTGCTGGTGGGGGCGGGGACGGGGGCCTTGCGGCGACGCGATGTCCTGACCTGACGGTGGGGCGTGGGCGGTCGTCCGGGCAGCCACGTGAGCAGCGGGGCGCAGCCGCCTCGGGCGGCTCCGGGGCCACCACGGTGAACACCTCGGAGCAGCCCCGGGGTGCCTCGGAACCCTCGGCCATCGGGACCCCCGGTCCTCGGCACCTGGAGCCGCCTCGGCGGGCCTCTCCGGGTCTCGGGGCCGAGGGCCCCCGGTCCTCGGGACTTCGGGGCTTCGGGACTTCGGGGCTTCGGGACTTCGGGACTTCGGGGCTTCGGGGCCTCGGGACTTCGGCGTCTCTGAGCCCGAAGCCCAGCTCCAAGGGTGCAACCTTCCCGCGACGCCCACGCGTCCTCCAGATCATGGACAGCCGACGCGAAGCCATCCGCGGGGTCGCCGGATGCGCGGTCGCCGCCGCCGGCGGAGCCGCCGGGACGCTCGCCTGGGCCCCGTACGGCCGGCGCGGCATCTTCGGCGGCTTCGAGGGCGAGACGGAGTGGAACGTGCTCTGGCTCGGGCTGCCGGTCATGACCCTCGGCGGCATCGCGGCCGGGCTCACCCTCTCCGCCCTCGTCCAGCGCAAGTGGCGGCCGGCCCTCGGGGCGGCGGTGCTCCTCGCGGCCCTGGCCGGCTTCGGGGCGGCGTTCGACGTACTGGACGGGCCGCCGATGGACTGTGGGCCGAAGTGCTGAGCCCCGGCCCGTCCGCCCGTTCGTCCCGACACAGCCCCCGTCACAGCTCGACGCGGAGTTCCTTCAGGCCCCTGATCACATAGCCCGGGTTCCACTCGGGCTCGGCCGCCAGTCGCAGGTTCGGGGCGCGGCGCAGCAGCTCACCGAAGGAGGCGGCCAGTTCGACCCGGGCCAGCGGGGCGCCCAGGCAGAAGTGGATGCCCGCGCCGAAGGTGATGTGCGGGTTCTCCCGGCGGGAGAGGTCCAGGGTGTCCGGGGCCGGGAAGCGGGCCGGGTCGCGGTTGGCGGACCCGAAGAGCAGGGCCACCTCGGAACCACGCGGAATGACCGTGCCGTCGATCTCGATGTCGTCGAGCACCCAGCGCTCGAACATCTGCAACGGAGTGTCGTACCGCATCAGCTCCTCGACCGCGCTCGGCAGCAGCCCGTGGTCGGCGCGCAGGGCGGCCAGTTGCTCGGGGTGACGCAGCAGGGTCCACCAGCCGTTCACCGTGGTGTTGACGGTCGCCTCGTGGCCCGCGTTGAGCAGCAGTACGCAGGTGGAGATCATCTCCTGCTCGCTCAGCCGTTCCCCCTCGTCATGGGCGGCGATGAGCGCGGAGATCAGATCCGTACCGGGGTTCTTCCGCCGCTCCTCGATCAGCTCGCGCAGATACGCGGAGAATTCGAGCGAGGCGCGCACGGCAGCGCGGGCGGTGTCGTCGGACGGGTTCAGTTCAAACATTCCGCAGATCGCCGCCGACCAGGGCCGCAGCGGAGCACGGTCGGACTCGGGGATGCCGAGCATCTCGGCGATGACGGCCACGGGCAGCGGTTCGGCGACCGCCTTGAGCAGATCGCCGCCGCCCGCCGCCACGAAGGAGTCCACCAGTTCTGCGGCCAGCCGCTGCACGGTCGGGACGAGTTGCTCGACCGTGCGCGGGGTGAACGCCTTCGACACCAGGCGCCGGATCCGGGTGTGGTCGGGCGCCTCCAGGTCGAGGAGCCCCTGCCCGTTCAGGGTGTGGAAGGGCTCGTGCTCGGCGGGCGGCGGTGTACGACCGAACTCCTCGTGGGTGAAACGGTGCAGGTACGTACGGCCCAGGCGGCGGTCGCGCAGCAGCGCGGACACATCGGCGTGGTGCGGAACGAGCCACTGGTCGGTCGGCTCGAAGTAATGCACCCGGCCGGCGGCACGCAACGCGGCGTAGGCGGGGTACGGGTCGGCGACGAACGCCGGGGACCAGGGGTCGAACGATCCGAAGGGGGCATCGGCCGCGGAACGGGGAGACGGGTGCATACGCGGACGCTAACCGGCCCCGCCGCCCGCCGACCACCCACCCCGGCCTCCCCCATGCCTTTCCCCAGCACCCGCCAGGCCCCCCGAAACCCCTGAGGCCCCCGCGGCCCCGCAAGGCCGCTCAGGCCCCCACACCCTCAGGGCCCCTCAGGCTCCTCAGGAAGGAGTGACCAGCCGGGCCTCGTACGCGAAGACGGCTGCCTGGGTACGGTCGCGCAGCCCCAGCTTCACCAGGATGCGGCTCACATGCGTCTTGATGGTGGACTCGGCGACCACCAGGCGCGAGGCGATCTCCGAGTTGGACCGCCCCTGCGCGATGAGGACAAGCACCTCCGTCTCGCGCTCCGTGAGGTCGCCGATCCGGGCGAGGGCGGGCGGGCGCGGGGCCTCGGCGAGCTTCGAGAACTCGTTGATCAGCCGCTTCGTGACGGTCGGGGCGAGCAGAGCCTCGCCGGAGGCGACCACCCGTACCCCTTCGGCGAGCTGGCGGGCGGAGGCGTCCTTGAGGAGGAAGCCCGACGCCCCGGCGCGCAACGCCTGGTACACGTACTCGTCGAGATCGAAGGTGGTCAGCACGAGCACCTTGGCGTCCGCGTCGGCGGCGACGATCTCGCGGGTGGCCTCGATGCCGTTGAGCTCCGGCATCCGGATGTCCATCAGCACCACGTCGGGGCGCAGCGCCGCGACCTGCGCGATGGCCTGTCGGCCGTCGACGGCCTCGCCGACGACCTCGATCCCCGGCATGGCGTTGAGCAGCACGGAGAAGCCCTCGCGGACCATCATCTGGTCGTCGACGATCAACACCCGGATGGGCAAGGTGGTGGAGGTGGAGAGGGACGCGGAGGTGGTCATGCCCGTCATGCTCTCTCCGCCTCTTCCATCTTCTCCAGCCGGATCTCGCGCTTCTCCAGCCGAGCCCCGCGCCTCTCGTCCGCACCGTACGGCTCGCCCGTCCCGTACGGCTCGTCCGTCCCGCCGTCCGCTCCGTGCGGCTCGTGCGGCTCGTGCGGCTCGTCGGCGAGCTGGACCGGGATGAAGGCCGTGATCTCGTAGCCGCCCTCCGCCGTCGCCACGGCCGTCATGTCACCGTCCAGCATCGCGACCCTCTCCCGCATCCCGGTGATCCCGTGACCGGCGCCCGGTGAGGGTTTCACCTGACCGGTCGGCGGCCCGTTGACGACGCGCAGACCCAGTCCCCCCAGCACATAGCCGAGCTCCACCTTGGCCGTGGCACCCGGTGCGTGCCGCAGGGTGTTGCTGAGGGCTTCCTGAATGATCCGGTACGCCGACAGCTCGACTCCCTGCGGCAGTTCACGTACCGCGCCGGTGACCGTCTTCTCCGTCTCCAGACCCGCCTCGCGCACATTGGCGAGGAGCCCGTCGAGCTGGGCGAGGGTGGGTTGCGGGGCGTCCGGCACCTGCTGGTCCTCGGCCCGTACGACACCGAGGACCCGGCGCAGTTCGGTGAGGGCCGCGACCGCGTTTTCCCGGATCGTGGCGAAGGCCTGCTCCAGCTCGGGCGGCGGATTCTCCACCCGGTACGGGGCGGCCTCGGCCTGGATCGCGACGACCGACATGTGGTGGGCGACCACGTCGTGCAGCTCCCGGGCGATGGTGGTGCGCTCCTCAAGCTGTGTGCGCCGGTCGCGTTCGACGGCGGTCACGGTGCGCTGCACCGTCACCTCGCGCTCCGCGTCGCGACGGATCTGCACCACGGCCACCACCAGCAGTGCGAACGCGGAGACCAGAGCGAAGGCGGAGGTGGTGGCGGAGCGGTGCCAGCCGCCGAAATTGTCCATCACGGCGCCGAACAGCACGGTGAAGCCCCACATCCAGGCGGCGGTACGGGGCCGGGTCCGGGCCGCGACCACGACCAGCACCGTCAGATGCGAGGGAAAGGTGCTGGGCGTCCATGGCCAGTAACCACCGCTGGCGAACGCCGCGAACGGAGTGAGAGCCAGCGATATCCAGAACGCGCCGACCGGCCTGACCAGCGTCATCAGAACGGTGGCCGCCGGGAGCAGCACGAGCGGGACGACTTCGACCGCGAAACGCAGAGCGAAGGAGTCCGCCGAGGCCAGGCCCATGAAGGCCACGAACAGCGCGGCCGCGCCGACCAGCGCGTGGGGTGTCCATGCGATCCGCGCACGCATCCGCTCCGACAGCTGCCGGAGCAGCAGCCCGTCGGTCCGCATCCGGTTCAGCGGACGGTAGGCGAAGGCATCGTGGAAAAGGTCCTGCCGCAGGCCGCGCAGCGTCCCCGCGGCCAGTCGGAACTCAGGGCTTCTGCTCTTGGTCTCGGTCACGTTTCCAAGGTAGGGGCCGAGCCCCGCCCGGGTCGTCAGCAGTGATACGGATCCTGCGCCGTCCGTCGTAAGTACTACGGTGGCCGGACCGACGTCGGACGCCGCTCACCAGGCCAGCTGGGCCAGCTCCTCCGCCACCACCGCGCACGCGTCGGCCGACGGGTCGATCAACGGGTAGTGGCCGACGTCGGGCAGCAGGGTCAGCCCCACCGTCTCCCCCGCCTTCGCCGCCGCGTCGACGAACGCCTCCGAGACCGCCTGCGGCACATCGAGGTCGGTGGTGCCCTGCACCACCGTCGTCGCGATCCCGGTGGGCAGCAGCACGGCCGGGTCGGCGTGTGCGGAGCGTTCCTCGAAGTCTGCTGCTCCACCGAGGAATTGACCGACCGCCCCCGAGCACACATTCAGCTCGACGGCCGTGGCGAAGTCGGCGATCGGCGCAAGGGCGACGACGCCCCGCAGCGGCGGCGGTGCGGGCAACCGCCACGGCGAGCCCTCGGGCAGTACGTGCCGGGCGGCTGCCCACAGGGCGAGCTGCCCGCCGGCGGAGTGCCCGGTGACGACGACCCGCCGGGCGTCGGCGTCCGGAAGCTCCCGTGCCAGCAGGGCCGGCAGCGCGTCCATCGCCGCGGCCACATCGTCGAAGGTCTCCGGCCAACGACCCGCGACCGGACCGGAACCCCGTTGCTGCGGGATCTCGCTGCCGCACCGGTACTCGATGCTGGCGACGGCGAAACCGCGCCGGGCCAGAAAGTCCGCGAACGGCGACACATGCTGCCGGTCGTACGGCGCCCGCCACGCCCCGCCGTGCACGACGACCACGACCGGCGCACCGCTCCGGCCGTCGCGCGGGGCGAAGAAGTCGATCAGCTGGGCGGGATGGTCGCCGTAGGCGGCGGACGCATCGGGAGCGACCGGTGGATGAGAGAGGGCCGACTCGGTCTCGGCTGCGTCACGATCACGCGCGGCAGAATCCGACATGCTGCTCCAACCGTCCTGTCTCTGAGCCCAACTGGGCTGACCTGCGGGGACGGTACCAGTACGAAAGGCCGCCGGTACCGGCGGCGGACCACCGGAACCGGCCCCGCGCACCTGCCCCGCGGCCTCACCGCACCAACCCACCAGGAGGCTGTCCTCGGAGCAGGCCACCGGGTCCACGCCGCCGAACTCGGCGCCTGCCCCGCCGGCTCCCGGCCCGCCGCCTCAGGCCGTGCCCGTCAGCACCTCGCCCAGCACCCGGGCCGCCCGCTCCACGTCGGCGAACCCCACGTACAGCGGCGTGAACCCGAACCGCAGCAGGTCCGGCCGCCGCAGGTCACCGATGACGCCGCGCCCGATGAGCGCGCTCATCACCGGCTCCGCGTCCGCGCACCGCAGCGCGACCTGGCTGCCCCGCTCCGCGTGCGCGTCCGGGGTGAGGGAGGTGACCCGGCCCTCGGGCGCGTAGGCGTCGACGCATTCCAGGAAGAAGTCCGTCAGTGCCAGGGACTTGGCGCGTACCGCCTCGATCGACACCCCGTTCCACACGTCCAGCGACGCTTCGAGCGCCAGCATGGAGAGGATGTCCGGGGTACCGACCCGGCCGCGTACCGCACCGTCCGCCGGGAGGTACCCCGGTGTCATGCCGAACGGGTCGGCGTGCGACGTCCACCCCGGCAGGGGCGAGTCGAAGGCCGCCTGGTGGCGCTCGGCGACATAGAGGTAGGCGGGCGAACCGGGGCCGCCGTTCAAGTACTTGTACGTGCAGCCGACCGCCAGGTCCACGCCGTGTGCGTCGAGTCCGACGGGCAGGGCGCCCGCGCTGTGGCACAGGTCCCAGACGGCGAGCCCGCCCGCCGCGTGCACGGCGGCGGTGAGTCCGGGCAGGTCGTGGAGCCTGCCGGTGCGGAAGTCGACATGGTTGAGCAGGACGGCCGCGGTACGCGGTCCGAGGGCCTCCGGCACCTCGGCGGGCGCGACCGGGACGAGCCGGTGGCCGGTCATCCGGGCCGCTGACGCGGCGATGTACCCGTCCGTGGGGAAGGTCGTCGCGTCGACGAGGATCTCGTCGCGTCCTTCCGGCGCCAGCCGGCTCGCGGCGACGACGGCCTTGAAGACGTTCACGCTCGTCGAGTCGCCGACGACGATTTGACCGGCGGCGGCCCCGACGAGCGGGGCGATCCGGTCGCCGATCCGCTCGGGCGCGGTCCACCAGCCGCTCTCGTCCCAGGACCGGATGCGCAGCTCGCCCCATTCGCGGGCGAGGACCTCCTGCACCCGGGCGGGTACGTGGGCGGGCAGCGCGCCCAGCGAGTTGCCGTCGAGGTAGACGGTGTCGTCGAGGGTGAACAGCTTGCGCAGATCGGCGAGGGAGTCGGCGGCATCGAGGGCCGCGGCGCGCGCGGCGAAGGTCTCAGACATGGCTGCGCGCCGTCCAGAGCTCGGGGAACACGTTCTTCGAGGCCCGCTTCTCCAGCCACGCGACCCCGGCGGAGCCGCCGGTCCCGGTCTTCGAGCCCATCGCGCGCCGGGTGGCGACGAGATGGTCGTTGCGCCAGCGCCACACCAGTTCGCCGACGTCGGTCAGCGCCTCGCCGAGCCGGACCAGCTCGTCGTGCTGGTCGGGGTTGGCGTAGATCTCCGCCCAGACGGCCTCGACCTCGGGGGACGGCTCGTACTTCTGCGTCAGGTCCCGGCCGAGCACGGCCTGCGGTATGGCGTACCCGCGCCGGGCGAGCAGGGCGAGCGTCTCGTCGTACAGGCCCGGTTCGCCGAGCGCCTTCTCCAGCTCGTCGTGGACGCGGGGCGCGCCCCGGTGCGGCACGAGCATCGACGCCGACTTGTCGCCGAGCAGGAACTCCATCCGCCGGTACATCGCCGACTGGAAACCGGAGCCCTCACCGAGGGCCGCACGGTAGGAGTTGAACTGCGCGGGGGTGAGCTGGGCGAGCGGCGTCCAGGAAGCGTTGAGCGCCTCCAGCTCCCGCACGGAGCGCTTGAGCGCGTCGCGTGCGACGGTCAGCCGGTCCCCGCGCAGCGCGTGCGCGGCGGTCTCCCACTCGTGGACGATGACGGTGAACCACAGCTCCATGACCTGGGTGGTGACCAGAAAGACCATTTCGCCCGGATCGTCGGAGCGAGGGTGCTGGAGATGGGTCAGGACGTCCGCCTGGACGTAATCCTCGTACGGAGTCGTTCCCGCGAAGTCGAGGTGCGGGGTCTGCGCACCGGTGGCTTCGGGGTCGGGGTGGATCGTCGACATTGCTGTCTCCTCGACACGAGCTTCCGGGTAGCGGTCCGCCCCTTCCGTGAGGTGGTGGAGCTCCGGTCCCCTGTCCGCATCCTAGACGGAGGCCGCGGGGACGCGCAGACCCCGCGGGCGTACTGCCGTCCACGGGGTCCGGAACGTCACAAGGCGTACGTGTACGGCCAGGGCCTCTCGTCCGGATCACGCCGGGCCCGAGTGTCCCGGCACCGAGCTCCGGCTCGCTGATGCGGTCTGATCCGAACGGAGGACCCTGAGCTCCTCTTAGCCGAGGGTCTCGGCGGCGGTCGGCGAGGAGTCGCGCAGGAACGTCGAGCAGCGCTCGTACTCCTCCTGCTCGCCGATCGTCTGGGCGGCCCGCGCGAGGGCGTGCAGGGCGCGCAGGAAGCCGCGGTTCGGCTCGTGCTCGAACGGCACGGGGCCGTGGCCCTTCCAGCCGGCCCTGCGCAGCGCGTCGAGGCCGCGGTGGTAGCCGGTGCGGGCGTAGGCGTACGACTCGACGACGCGGCCGCCCTCGAACGCCTCGTCGGCGAGCTGCGCCCAGGCCAGGGAGGAGGTCGGGTACTTCGCGGCGACATCGGCGGGGGCCGTGCCGTTGGCGAGCAGCTCGCGCGGCTCCGGGTCGTCGGGCAGATGGGTCGGGGGAGGCCCCCCGAGCAGGTTCTCGTGGATCGACATGGGTTCAAGTGTGCCTGGCACATACGCGCCGGGGTACCCGGCCGCCACCCGGGGCGACAGTTCGCGCCGGGGGGCGTTCACACATGCCACGGGATTCAGTCCGCGCCAGGGGTACCGGGCCGCCGCTCGGGGGGCCTGTTCGCGCCCGGCTTGTCCACGTCCTCGTGCACGGGTTCCAGGGGTGGGGCGACGACGCCGCAGTGCACCGTGCACTCCGGCCGCGCCTTCCGCTTCTCGTCCGGCGCCGCGGCGGGCTTACGTACGGTCGTCCAGGCGATCACCGCGCCCAGCACGAGCAGCCCGGCACACATCGGCATGGCCCGCCGGAACGTCACGGCGAACTCATCGGCGTTCCGGTAGGCCTCCGGGCCCATTCCGGCGAGCAGCGGCAGCGCGGCCACCGCGATCAGCCCGGCGGCGCGGGCGGCCGCGTTGTTGATCCCGCTGGCGAGGCCGGCCCGTGCCGTGTCCACGGAGGCCAGGACGGTCGCGGTGAGCGGTGCCACCACGGTGACGAGTCCGACGCCGATCACACCGACGGCGGGGAGCACGTCGGTGTAGTAGCCGGAGACGGAGTTCGACCCCGGCCCGACCCGCAGCATCAGCAGCATTCCGGCCGCGGCGACCAGTGGGCCGACGGTGAGCGGGATACGGGGCCCGATGCGCTGCCCCAGTTCGCCCGAGGAAGCGGAGAAGAGCAGCATCAGCACGGTCGTGGGCAGCAGGGCCGTGCCTGCGCCGAGGGCCGAGTATCCGGCCACGACCTGGAGCTGGATCGCGGAGAGGAAGAAGTAGCCGCCGAGCGCCGCGTACACACAGAGAGTGATGATGTTGACGACGGTGAACTGCCGGGACGCGAACACCGAAGGCGGCAGCATCGGGTCCGCCCGCCGCCGCTCCACCTGCACGAACGCCGCGCCGAGGATGATCCCGCCGACGGCCGCCCCGATCACCACGCCGGACGCGCCCTGTCCCGGCGCCTCGATCAGCGCGTAGGTCACCAGCGCGAGGGCGAGCGCGCCGAGCACGGCGCCCAGCACGTCGAAGCGGCCGTGCGCTCCCGGGTCACGCGATTCCGGAACGCGACGCAGCGCCACCGGCAGGCAGACCGCGGCGAGCGGCACATTGAGCAGGAAGACCCATCGCCAGCCGGGCCCGTCGACGAGCCAGCCACCGACGAACGGCCCGATGGCGGCGCCGACCCCGCCGAGCCCCGACCACAGTCCGACCGCGCGGGCCCGGTCGTCCGGATGGAAGCTCGCCTGGATCAGTGCCAGCGAACCGGGGGTGAGGAGAGCCCCGCCGATGCCCTGGAGGGCGCGGGCGGCGATCAGCACGGCGGCGTTCGGCGCGATGCCGCACATCACGGACGCGGTGGCGAACCAGACGACTCCGACGGCGAAGACCCGCCGCCGCCCGTACCGGTCACCGAGGGCACCGCCGAGGAGGATCAACCCGGCGAGCGTCAGCATGTAGGCGTTGACGGTCCACTGGAGGGCGGCCAGGTCGGTGCCGAGGTCCTTGCCGATACGGGGCAGGGCGACGTTGATGACGGTGGAGTCGAGCAGGGCCATGCTGGAGCCGAGGACGGTGGTGAGGATGACCCAACGTCCGGTCGGGGAAGCGACGCGGATGGCTCCCGTCTCTGCGTCAGACATACGAGCAGCATCCCCGTTCCCCGCCGGGAGGGCCATCGGACGGGCCGTCGGGAGGCCGGAATGCTCCGCGGGCGCGGTCGGCCGGTCGGCCGGTCGGCCGGTCGGGCGGGCGGGCGGGCGGTCAGGGCGACGGACGGACGGCTTCCCCGTACCGTTCTGGTGCCGGGACGGGGGTGCCGAGGCTTGCCGCGGTCGGCTCCCGGCCCTACAGCACCCTTCCCGTCACGGCCCGTACGCCCCGGATCAGCGCCTCCACGCCCGCCTCGGCCTTGGAGCGCGGACACCCGACGTTCAGCCGCACGAAGCCCTCCGCCCCGTACACCGTCCCCGGCATCACCGCGACCTTCTCGCGCTCGATCAGCACCCGCTGCAAGGCCTCGTCGTCGTCGACCCCCGCCGGGCGGAGACCGATCCAGGCCAGGTAGCCGGCCTGCGGCGGCTCCCACCCCAGTTCCGGGAACGCCCCGTTCAGCCGTTCCGCGACCAGCGCCAGGTTCCCGGCGATGTACGCGCGGGCCTCGTCCAGCCACGATGCGGCCTCCCGGTACGCCGCGATGTGCGCGGTCAGTGAGAGCACCGCCGGGGAGGCGAGCCCCTGTGCCGTCCCCATCCGGCGCAGGAACTCCGTCCGGTCGGCCGGGTCGCGGATCAGGCCGTAGGAGCCGGTCAGCGCGGGGAAGTTGAACGCCTTCGACGCGGAGGTGATCAGTGCCCAGCGCCCCTCGCCGCCGACTCGCGTCCACGGCACGTGCACCTGCCCCTCGTGCACGAAGTCCGCATGGATCTCGTCACTGATCACCGGGACCCCGTACCGTGCGGCGAGCGACGCCATCTCGCCCAGCTCGGCCTCCGTCCACACCCGCCCCGTCGGGTTGTGGGGCGAGCACATGAGAAGGACCTTGCTGTCGGGGCGGGCGAGCTCACCTTCCAGCGCGGCCGTGTCCCCCACCGGCACGCCCCGCGGATCACGCCCGAGCCCGGTGATGGCCTTGCGGAAACCGTCGTACGTCGGGGTGTGGACCACCACGCCGTCGCCCTCGGCCGTCCACATCTGCAGCAGTTGCGAGAGCTGGTTGAGCACGGACGGCCCGTACACCAGCTGCCGCGTGTCGATCCGCGTCCCGTGCCGGGTCGCGTACCAGTGGGCTATCGCCGAGCGGAAGTCGTCCTGCTGCCAGTCCGTGTAGCCGAACACCCCGTGGTCGAGCCGGGCCCGCAGCGCGCTCAGCACCTGTGGGGCGGTCTCGAAGTCCATGTCGGAGATGGTGAACGGCAGCAGCCCGTCCACTCCGAACCGGTCCGCGACCCCGTCCCACTGGACACACCAGGTGCCCCGGCGGTCGACGACGGTGTCGAAGTCATAGCGCGCACTGGAACTCACAGGGATCCCTCACGTCTTCTCTCGGACATGCCGTGGGCCCGGCACCCCGAGGGGTACCGGGCCCACGGCCACGCTTCGTACCGGCGGCTACTTCAGCCGGGTGCCGGTGGACCGCAGGTTGGCGCAGGCCTCCGTGACGCGCTTGGCCATGCCCGCCTCGGCGGACTTGCCCCAGCTGCGCGGGTCGTAGACCTTCTTGTTGCCGACCTCGCCGTCGACCTTCAGGACGCCGTCGTAGTTGCGGAACACGTGGTCCACGATCGGGCGGGTGAAGGCGTACTGGGTGTCGGTGTCGAGGTTCATCTTCACGACGCCGTTCTCCAGCGCGGTGGTGATCTCCTGCTCGGTGGAGCCGGAGCCGCCGTGGAAGACGAAGTCGAAGGGCTGGCTGCCGGCCGTCTTGCCGTACTTGGCGGCCACGCCCTCCTGGAGGTCCTTCAGCAGCTCGGGGCGGAGCACGACGTTGCCCGGCTTGTAGACGCCGTGGACGTTACCGAAGGAGGCGGCCAGCAGGTAGCGGCCCTTCTCGCCCAGACCGAGCGCCTCGGCGGTGCGCAGCGCGTCGTCGACGGTCGTGTACAGCTCGTCGTTGATCTCGTGCGTGACGCCGTCCTCCTCGCCGCCGGTCGGGGTGATCTCGACCTCAAGAATGATCTTGGCGGCGGCTGCCTTGGCGAGCAGCTCCTGGCCGATGGCCAGGTTGTCGGCGAGGGTCTCGGCCGAACCGTCCCACATGTGCGACTGGAACAGCGGGTTCTGGCCCTTGGCGACGCGCTCGGCGGAGATGTCGAGCAGCGGACGTACGTAACCGTCCAGCTTGTCCTTGGGGCAGTGGTCGGTGTGCAGCGCGACCGAGATGCCGTACTTGGCGGCGACGATGTGCGCGAACTCGGCAAGGGCGACGGCGCCCGTGACCATGTCCTTGTTGTACTGGCCGCCCAGGAACTCCGCCCCACCGGTGGAGATCTGGACGATGCCGTCGCTCTCCGCCTCCGCGAAGCCGCGCAATGCAGCGTGCAGGGTCTGGGTCGACGTCACATTGATGGCCGGGTAGGCGAACTTGCCTGCCTTCGCCCGGTCGAGCATCTCGGCGTAGACCTCGGGGGTTGCGATGGGCATCTGACCGCTCCTTGGGATATGCGGGTGTGCGTGCTGGTTCCCTGACCTGGGGGCGACGTCATCGTCGCCCCCATCTTCCCAGACTCTCGCTCCGGCTCCACCCGCCCCGTTCCCCCTGTACACGGACGAGCGATCCACGGGCATGCGTCGAGGGCGGACCGTTTCACGTGAAACAGCCCGCCCTCGATGGAAACCGCAGGTCAGCCCGCTGCGTCAGGACAGATCGAGGTCCGCCACCGTGTAGGCGTGGAGGTACGGGAGTCCGACCTCGGCAATGGCCGGAGCCGCACCCCGCTCCACGATCGTGGCGACGGCGACGACCTCGCCACCGGCCTCGCGCACCGCCTCGACCGCCGTCAGCGGCGAACCGCCGGTCGTCGAGGTGTCCTCGACGACCAGGCAGCGGCGGCCCTTCACGTCCGTGCCCTCGATGCGGCGCTGCATCCCGTGCGCCTTCTGCGCCTTGCGGACGACGAACGCGTCCAGCTCCTGCCCGCGCGCGGCGGAGGCGTGCAGCATCGAGGTGGCGACCGGGTCGGCGCCGAGCGTCAGCCCGCCCACGCAGTCGTAGTCCAGTTCGGCGGTGGTGTCGAGCATGACCTGACCGACCATCGGAGCGGCCTTGCCGTCCAGCGTGATGCGGCGCAGGTCGATGTACCAGTCGGCCTCAAGACCCGAGGAGAGGGTCACCTTGCCGTGTACCACGGCCTTGTCCTTGATCTGCTGGAGCAGCTCAGCACGTACGTCAGTCATGGAACCGAGGGTAAGCGCTGCACACCGGACACCGCTGCACACCCTCCACGCCTCCCACACACCACCCATACCCGCAAAACACAATCCGGTCATTCCCGCTTTACCGGTCAGGGTGTCACTTTTTCGAATGCACATTCTTGACCTGAAGGCAAACTTCTCGCTAAATTCAGGTCGCCGCATGATCGCGGGGAGGGGTTCACGCGATCGGCGCGCCAGGGGGAATTTCTCCTTCTGCTGCCCATCTCGCGATAGAAATCACCGACATAACGGCCGGCTATTACGACCTGAACGACCCGCACCCGAATTTCCATAACTCATACTGGCTGCTCTACAACAAGAGCAAGACGCTTTCTGACAGCATCAGCGCCGCCGCAAATACTGCTGGGACCCCGACGGCGTGCGCAGGTTTCACCTTCTGGTGGGACATCAACTACGGCGGCACCAGCTACTTTGCCAGCCGTAATTTCAAGTACCTGACGTTCTACGACAACAACGACGAGTTCTCCTCGTTCAAGAAGACGGGCTGCTGAATCAGTTGAAGCTCAATTTCCTTCGAGCAGCAGCCTGCGTCGGAATGATTCCGCGCTGGCTGCCTGCTCGGCACTGGGCGGCTCCGACACCGACTCCCGTCCGGAACTGGGACCGGTCCCCACACCCAGCAGTCTGGATCCGGCCGGGATCACCACCCCGCTCGATGCGTACCTGCCGACCCCGGAGGAGAACTACGCCCTGAAGAAGGCGCGCGTGACCCTGGTCAACCAGTGCATGCACAGTCTCGGATACACCGAGAATCCCCAGCCCCTCGGAGCCTTCACCGGAGAGCGGTGGCTGGAGCACACCGAGTTCAACGCGACGCCTCTCAGCCAGGCCCAGCAGTACGGGTACCAGGCGCCACCCAAGAAGGGTGGCGGAGATGGAGCGGAGGGTGCATACGGGAAGAACAGCACCGAGACTCAGGGGCTCCTTCTTTCAGGCAAGGTGAAAACCTTCAACAAGAAGAAGGTTCCCAAGGGCGGCTGCGAGGGCGAAGCCCTCCGCATCATCACCAGGGGAGCTACCACCCCCAACGAAGTGAAGCTCCCCGGAGGTTCGACCGCGGGTTCCGGAGAGGGCGGCTTCAGCGAGGGATTCGCAGAAATGGTGGTGTCCGCCATGCGCGGAGAAGCCATGAAGCGGGCCAGGAACGACTCCCGGTTCCAGAAGGTCACCGATTCCTGGGCCGACTGCATGAAGGACCGCGGATACACGTACGACTCCCCCAGTGCAGCGGTCAATGACTCTCACTGGGCGGACAATTCCGGTTCGCCAACGCGCATCGAAATTTCCACCGCGACCGCGGACGCCCAATGCAAGAAGAAGCTCAATTATCTCGGTGTGGGCATCGCAGTCGAATCCGCCTACGAGAAGAAATCCATCGACGAAAACACCGAGCTGCTCGCCGATCTGAAGTCCTGGACCTCCCGGTGGATTGAAAATGCGAACAACGCGATCCAAAGAAATTGACGGGACGTCGCGACTGCGATCGCGGCGCAGGATCTTGGCGGCTGCTGTGTGCGGAGCAGTCGCCCTGTCGGGCGCGGCGTACGCGGCATCCACGGTGATCAAGTCGCCGGCTCAAGCAGCCGCGGAAGCGGGCGCCCCCGTACCGGATGTCCTGACCGCGGTGGTGAAACGCCGTGAGCTGAAGGAGTCGGTGATCCTTCGAGGGACGGTGGCGGCGACGCAGACGGTGGACGTCGTGCCCACGGCGGGCGGTGAGGGCGGCGGCACCCCTGTGGTCACCAGGCTCTCCGCGAAGGCCGGCGACGAAGTCTCGGAGGGTACCGCGCTGGTCGCGGTGTCAGGGCGTCCCGTCTTCGTACTGAAGGGAAAGCTGCCCGCCTTCCGCGACCTCAAACCGGGGGCCAATGGCGACGACGTCGCACAACTCCAGGATGCTCTGGCGCGCCTGGGTTACGGCAGCGGTTCGGACATGGCGGGTACGTTCGGCCCCGGCACCCAGTCGGCACTGGCGAAGTTCTACTCATCCATCGGTTACGTACCGGTTCCAGTGGCCGAGGACGGGCCGGAAAAAGTCGCCGCCGAGACGAAGGCCGTGTCCCAGGCCACCCACGCTCTCACCCAGGCCGAGAAGGCCGGCTCCTCCGCAGCCGTGGAACAAGCCCGGGCACAGCTCGGTGCTGCCGAGGCAGAACTCGCCTCGGCCCACACGCAGGCCGGTCCGCAACTGCCGGCGGCAGAAGTTCTGTACCTCAACGGGTTCCCGGCTCGGGTGGAATCGGTCGCCGCGGCAATCGGCGACCAGGTCAAATGAAAGATTCTCACCGTCTCCGCCGGCGCCCTGGGCGTCACCGGAAGCCTGTCACCGGCCCAGAAGACGGTCCGGACCGGGCAGGCCGTGACTGTCCTGTCAGAACTGACCGGGGACGAGATGAACGGCACCGTGTCGTCCGTGTCCGAGGAACCTGCATCCGCGAGCGGGACCGCAGGTGGGGCGGACGGCGCGGCCACCGGGGTCTCGTATCGGATCACCGTCAAGCCGGACAGATCTCTCCCGCTCAAGCTGGCCGGGCAGGACGTACGGCTCACGATCGCGGCCGCGTCCTCCAAGGGGAAAGTGCTCGCCGTGCCGGCATCCGCGCTCTCGTCCTCATTGGACGGCGGTACATCGGTCACGGTGCTGACCGCTGACAACAAGCGCCGCCAGGTGAGGGTGCGCACCGGCTCGAACGGAGACGGTCTCGTACAAGTGATCCCTTTGGACGGTTCTGCGTTGTCCGAGGGAGACCAGGTCGTCGTCGGAGTCAGGAACGGCAGAACGACAAGGACCGGCCCGTGAGCGTTCTGCCCTACGGCGGTTCGGCGATCGACCGGCCTGTCATCCGGTTCGACCAGGCCGGTCTGACCTATCCCGGCCCCCCACCCGTCACCGCCCTGCTGCCCTTCGATCTGACCATTCGGCGGGGCGACTATGTCACCGTGGTTGGTCCGTCCGGCTCAGGAAAGTCGACCTTTCTGAATGCCGCCGGGCTACTCGATGCCCCGACCACCGGCCGGTACTTCCTCGATGGAATCGATACGGGAGCACTGCGCGACAGCGACCGGACGGCGCTGCGCGGGCAGCGGATCGGATTCGTGTTCCAGGCCTTCCATCTGCTGCCTCACCGCAGCGCGCTGGAGAACGTCTCGCTGGCCATGCTCTACAACAATGTGCCGTCCTCCGAGCACGGTCCCCGCGCCGTCCGGGCACTGGAACGCGTCGGGCTCGGCCACCGCATGCACGCGCTGCCGACCCGGCTCTCCGGGGGAGAACGCCAACGTGTGGCCATCGCCCGGGCCCTGGTGGCCGGCCCCCTCGCTGCTGCTCTGCGACGAGCCGACCGGCAATCTCGACAGCGCCACCGCCGACTCCGTTCTCGCCCTGATCGACGAACTGCACCTCGATGGCATGACCATCGTGGTGATCACCCACGACCCTCAGGTCGCCTCGCGCGGAAGGAGGACCGTGCGCATCAAAGACGGTCGGCTGACGGAGCCCGCACTCCGCCCGTCCGAACACCTCTGGGGAGAAGAACGATGAAGCTGCGCCGCGGCACGCGCCCGCGTGGCATCCGTCCGTCCCGGCTGTCTGCCCGCCGCCTGCTCGCGGAAGCCGTCGCGGGTATGCTGCAGCGCCCGGCGCGTTCAGCGTTGACCAGCCTGGGCACGGTTCTGGGCGTCGGTTCGTTCGTCGCAGTCCTCGGCCTCACGGCGACCACGACGTCCCAGGTCGACTCCCGCTTCAATGCTCTGACCGCCACCGAGGTGTCCATCGAGGACATCGGTGCTGCTGAAGATCCTTTCGGCCGTACGTCATTCCCGGCCGACGCGGATGCCCGAGTCGAGGCCCTGAACGGTGTGCGGCACGCCGGTGTGTACTGGTCGGTACCACTCGACAAGGGAGTGACCGTGCGAGCTTCGCTCAGCACGGACGCCGGTGCCGGCGAGCAGGCGCAGGTGGTCGCCGCCTCCTCGGGAGTGCTGGCGGCGGCCGGTCCCACGCTCGACGACGGCCGAATCTTCGACAGCTTTCACGATCGCTCCAGGCAGCGCGTCGCGGTCATCGGATCCGGAATGGCATCACGCCTGGGAATCACCGGCCTGGAATCTCAGCCCGCAATCTTCGTCGGCGACGACGCGTTTTCGGTCATCGGCATCGTGTCGGATGTCGACCGGAAAGCGGACTTGCTGATGTCGGTCGTCGTACCGGCACACACCGCCGAACGTCTGTGGGGGGCGCCGGGTCCTGGTTCCATCGCCAAGATGCTGGTCTCCACCGAGCTGGGGGCGGCGACCCAGATCGCGGACGAGGCCGCCCCAGCCATCGACCCGGTGCACCCCGAGCGCTTCAAAGCGATCCCGCCGCCCGATCCGAAGGCTCTGCGGACCGATGTCACCTCCGACCTCGACCAGTTGTTCCTCCTGCTGGCCGGAATCTGCCTCGTCATCGGCGCCGTGGGTATCGCCAACACCACGCTGGTGGCCGTTCTGGAACGGACCGGAGAGATCGGCCTACGCCGGGCGCTCGGCGCCAGGGGCCCTCACATCACCGGCCAGTTCCTCACCGAGTCGGGTGCGCTCGGCGCGCTGGGCGGGCTGGTGGGCACCTGTCTGGGCACCGTCACGGTCGTGTGTGTGGCCGCCACCCGTGACTGGACTCCGGTCATCCACCCGGCCACAGTGGCCGCAGCCCCGGCAATCGGCCTGGGCACCGGTCTCCTGGCAGGGCTCTATCCGGCATGGCGGGCCAGCCGGATTCAGCCGGCCGAGGCACTGCGCCGCTGACCCGGGCGCCGTGGGGCCCGCGCCCGCGGCGGAGCCGGTGCCCGCGGCGGGTCAGAGCCTGCGCCAGCTCCAGGTCGACGCGATCTCCAGCGGTTCGATCGGGGTGACGTACCGGGGGTCGGTGTTCAGCCCGTTCGGCGGGCCGGACTGCGGCTCCACACAGACCGCCTCGGCCTGCTCGTCGTAGATCACGACCCACTCGGCCCGGCTCTTCACGGTCAGCTCCAGCTGCTCCGGCCAGGTGAGCGTCACATCGACGCCGTCCGGCATCCCGAAGCAGTCGTCCCACGGACCGGGCAGCGGCGGGATGCGGCGGCCGGTCGGCAGATGGTTCTCGCCCCGCTCCTCCTGCCAGGCCGCGTCGAAGGCGATCTCCACGTTCTTGCCGCCGCCGAGGTCCCGCAGGAACCAGGGGTGCCAGCCGGCCTGTGCCGGAAACGAGTTCCCGTAGGTCTCGATGCCGAATGCGAGCGTGAGCGAGTCCTCCGCCAGCTCGAAGGTCTGGGTCACCCGGCCCGGATACGGCCAGGGGTCGGCGAGGTCGTAGTAGAACGAGGCCTCCCGCTCGCCCACGCGGGCGGCGCGCCAGGCGGTGTCCCTGCCGGTGCCGTGGATGGCGTGCGGCGGGGAGTTCAGCGGCAACCGATGCGGGACGTCGCCGTTGTGGAAGAGCCCGTTCTCGGTGCGCCCGCACCACGGGACCATCGGGAAGCAGCCGTACCGCTCCCCCTGCCGCAGCAGTTCGGTGCCATCGATCCGCAGACTGCTGATGCGACAGCCATTGGCGGGGTTCACGGTCAACTCTGCATCGCCGACGGACAGCCGGACGTCCTTCTCGCTGCTACTCACCGGAACGACATTACTGGCGACGCTACCTCCGCCGCCGCAACGCCCGGGTCACCACGACTGCCGACGCGAGCGCGAGTGCGGCGGCGGGGGCGACCCAGCGGAGCGTGGCGCCCGCGGTGGTCGAATCGGGTGACGGAACCGGCGCGTACCTGCCGCGCGGCGGCGCGTGGTCGACCTCCTCGGCACTGCGGCCGATCATGGTGCGCCGGGCGTGCGCCGCCTCGGCCGGGGGACCGTCGGGGACGGTGAACTCCGCATCCGCCATGGGGTCGAACGACGACGGGGGCACGGGGGCCTCGAAGACGGAGCCCGTGCCCGGAGGCTTCTCGCCGGAGGGTGCCTCGTCCGCGGCGGCGTCGTGCGTGGGCGGGGTGTCGTCCGTGTCGTCCGCGTCGTCCGCGTCGTCGGTGGCCTCCGGTCCGGCGCTCCGGGCGGTGGCCGCGCCGGTCGCGTCGGCCTCCTCGGCCGCCTCCTCGATCGCCTGCTCCACCGCTTCCCCGACGGACCGCTCGGCCTCGCCGAGCGCCTCGCCCGCAACAGCGCCGTCCGCCAGCGTCTCCGTCACCAGCTGCTGCGCGAAGCGGTCCAGCAGTCGGTGGGCCGCCGCGAGCACCGCCGCCGGGTCCAGCTCCAGGAGGCGGCCGTCACCGCTCGCCGTACCCGCGAAGCCGATCGCCGTGCCGCCGTCCTTCTCCGTCAGGCTGACCGTCAGCGTCAGCTTCACCGAGCCGGTTCCCCTGGCCTCGACGCCCTCGCCCGCCACCAGGATCCCGTTCCCGTCCGGGCCGTCCTGCGGAGAGGCGGTGAGCCGCAGCACGCCCCGGTACGTGATCGTGTGGCCGTCGACCCGGATCTTGAGCCGGCCGGACAGCGGGCCCGCGGACTCGTCGGCGTCCTGCTGAAGCCCCGGTACGCAGCGCGCGACGCGGGCGGGATCGCCCAGCGTCCGCCGCAGGGACGGGGCCGGAACCGGAACGAACACCTCATGCTCCATGGAAACCGAGCCTACTCAGCCCCGGCCATCCCGTCAGCGGTTCCGCGTCAAGCCGGGGGTCCGAGGCCCGTCGCGGTTCCGGGGCCCCTCGGCGGTTCCACGTCACGTCTGCGGTTGCGGGGTCCGTCGGCCGTGCGGCTGCGCGGTGCCGCCGGGCGACGGTTTCACCGGTCCTCCCAGTACCGCGGATGCACCAGCGTCGACGGCAGCAGCTCGCGCGGCCGGGCGCTCTCCGCGTCCCGGCCCGCGCGCACCAGCGAGGACCGCGTCAGCGACCGCAGCTCCGGCGCCTGCGGGGAGAGCCGGAGCGCGGGCGCCCCGGCCGTCCGGGCGAGGACGAATCCCCAGCCGTCCTCGGCCTGCGCCCTGTGTGTGGCCCGGTCGGGGCCGGCCGCGAAGTCGGAGAGCCGGCCGCTGATGCGGTACGGGCGGGTACGCAGGCCCGCCGCCCTCATCGACGCCTCCACCGTCCAGTACGTATGCGGCCGAGTGACCGGCGGGCCCCCGTGCACGACCAAGCGGCCGCCCGGGGCGAGGGCCTCGGCGACCAGGCCGTAGAACTCCGCCGAATAGAGCTTCGTGCTGGCGGAGATCCCGGGGTCGGGCAGATCGGAGATCACCACGTCGTAGCCGCCGTGCGCCGCCCGCAGCCAGTTGAAGGCGTCCGCGTTGACGACGGTCAGCCGGGGATCGCGGAACGCGTGGGCGTTCAGCGCCGAGAGCGCGCGGTCGGTACGGGCCAACCGGGTGACGCCGGGGTCCAGCTCGACGAGGGTGACGCGGCGTACGTCCCGATAGCGCAGCACCTCCCGGGCGGCGAGGCCGTCGCCGCCGCCCAGGATCAGGACGCGGGCGCGCGGCCCGTTCATCGCCGGGTGCACCAGCGCCTCGTGGTAGCGGTACTCGTCGCGCCCGCTGACCCGCAGCCTCCCGTCCAGATACAGATCCAGGGAGCTGCGGCCCGCCCCCGTGAGCACGACCTCCTGGACCCCGGTCTGCAGCGCGACCCGCACCCCGTCCCCGTACACCGCACGCCGCGCCGCCTGCTCGAAGTCGTCGACCAGCGCGGTGGCGACGGCGAGCACGGCGATCACGGCCACGTTGACGAGGACCAGCAGCCACCGGGAGCGCGGGGTGAGGTCCCGCCGGAACACCCACAGCACCAGCGCCCCGCCCGCCGCCGCGTTGACCCCGCCGGTGAACAGCGCCCCGGTGAGCTGTCCGAGCACCGGCAGCAGCAGAAAGGGGAACGCCAGTCCGCCGACCAGCGCACCCACGTAGTCGGCGGCGAAGAGGTCCGCGACGGCCCCGCCCGGGTCCTGCCGGTCGACGCGCTGGATCAGCGTCATCAGCAACGGGATCTCCGCTCCGATCAGGACGCCGATCGCGAGCGAGAACCCCACCAAGGCGTACCGGGACTCCCCGACCCACGCGAACGTCGCGTACAGCACGAGCGCCGAGGAGCCGCCGACGAGTGCGAGCACCGCCTCGATCAGCCCGAAGCCGACTGCGGCACGGCTGCGTAAACGTTTCGCGAGGAGCGAGCCGACGCCCATCGCGAACACCATCACGGAGAGCACGACGGACGCCTGGGTGACGGAATCACCGATCAAGTAGGAAGCGAGCGCCACCAGTTCGAGCTCGTACACCAGACCGCAGGCGGCACAGACGAAGACAGCGGCCAGCACGAGACACCGACCGGTCCTCGGCCGTACGGGAAGGCATGCCGCGCCCCCTCGCAGCGACACCTGCTGGTCGATCATGAGGCGAACGCTACGTCACGAAGAGGTTGCCGCCTGTCACCCACAAGGGTGCAAGTGGTGTGCTCACAACGGAGTTGGGCCCACGTCAGAGTGCTGCCGCCGGCATCCGCACGCCCACCCGGGTGCGCGTCACCACCAACTGCCCCTCCTGCGGGTACGCATGCCAGGTGCGCCACCGCACCTGGCCCTCCGTCCGCTGGGCGAGCATGGCGGTGAAGGCGTGCGGACTGCCGGGGAACGTCCCGGCGAGACCGTGGGGGTGGTCGGTCACGAGCGCGAGGAGCTCCTGGGCGCGCCCCGCGAACGAGCCCGCCGAGAGTGTCTCGACGCGCGCCGCGAATTCGTACTCCCACGCCCCGAGCCGCTTGGCGACACCCAGCGGCAGCGGTGTGCTGCTGCCGGGGATGCACGCCACGGTTTCGGAACAGGTGCCGCGGTCCTCTTCGAGCAGCACCTGATGGGAGGCGCCGAGCAGGCGCATCTGAAGTCGGGCACCCGCGAGATCGAGGTCGAGCACGGCCAGGGCGGGGAGCGGTTCGCGCCCCAGCGCCCAGGCCAGGTCGGCAGCGCGGGTGTCGGAATAGGGGGTCTGGAGGGTCGTGAGCATGGGTCGGCTCCGCAAGCAAGCGTGGACGCATGGACAGGGGACGCCTCCGACGTGCTGCACGTGGGAGGTGGGAAGCGCCCGATCAGGTCCAACTCAGGTCCTAGGGCTGGAAGTTCTCTCCACCGAGGGAATCACGAAGTAAGCCGCGTCCACAGCGTTTTTACCCAACTTGACGTGGTTTCCATCCCCTCGGGGGCCCCTCGGTTCATCTGTTCACCGGGATCTCGCGGAAAGCCCCAACAAAAAGGTGCCCGGCGGGAGTTCACCCGCCGGGCACCTGTCGGGCACCGGACCGCTCGGGTCCGGCACCGGGCATGTGGCCCTGCCCGGTCACGGATCAGCTGCCCCGTGTCAGCTGCCTCCGCCGCATCCGCCCCCGCCGCACGAGGAGCCGCCACCGCACGAGGAGTGTCCGCCGCCGCACGAGTGACCGCCGGAGTGGCTGCCCGAGTGACCGCCGACGCTTCCGCAGGACGAGCCACCACCGCCGCCGTCACCACCGCCGGCCCACCAGCTGCCACCCGCGGCGCTGCCGCCGCTCGCACCCCGGCGCGCACTCCGTCCGCGCGCCTTCTTCTTGTTCCCGGCCCTCGACACGAGCGAGACGATCAGTCCGATCACGGCCACCGCGATCACCACTCCGACAAAAGTCCTCACGACCTCATGTCCTTCCGTTCCCCCGAAGCGAGGTCCCCCGCTTCCGCGCGCTTCCCGCGTGAAAGGGGGGATGCCCCCGGCCTCGTTCGGCCAAAGCAGACTTGAGCAACTCCAGAGCTTCGGCGCAGGATGGCGGCCATGACCCAGGGACGACCGCTGCTCAACCCCCGCCTCGCCGAGTTCGGCACGACGATCTTCGCGGAGATGTCGGCACTTGCCGTACGGACCGGCTCCATCAACCTCGGCCAGGGCTTCCCCGACACCGACGGCCCCGAAGAGATCCGCGAGGCCGCGGTCCGGGCCCTGCGCGCCGGGCACGGCAACCAGTACCCGCCGGGCCCCGGCGTCCCCGAACTGCGCTCCGCGATCGCCGACCACCAGCGGCGCTTCTACGACCTGGACGTCGCCCCCGACACGGAGGTCCTGGTCACCGCAGGGGCTACGGAAGCGATCGCCGCGACCATGCTCGCCCTCCTCGAACCGGGCGACGAGGTGATCGCCTTCGAGCCCTTCTACGACTCCTACGCCGCCTGCATCGCCATGGCCGGAGCGGAGCGGGTACCGCTCACTCTGCGCGCGCCGTCCTTCCGCCCGGACCTGGACGAGCTGCGCGCCAGGATCACCCCGCGAACCCGCCTGCTGCTCCTCAACACCCCGCACAACCCCACCGGGATGGTTCTCACCGCCGACGAGCAGAGCGCCATCGCCGCACTCGCCGTCGAACACGACCTGCTCGTCGTCACCGACGAGGTGTACGAACACCTGGTCTATGAGGGCGCGCACCGCCCCATCGCGGCCCTGCCCGGCATGCGGGAGCGCACCGTCTCCATCTCGTCCGCCGGCAAGACCTTCTCGTACACCGGATGGAAGGTCGGCTGGGTTACCGGCGCCCCCGAGCTCATTGCCGCCGTCAGCTCGGCCAAGCAGTTCCTGACCTATGTCGCCTCCGGCCCCTTCCAATACGCCGTCGCCGAGGCCCTGCGGCTGCCCGACACGTACTTCACCGCCTTCCGCGAGGACCTGCGGGCCAAGCGGGATCTGCTCTGCGCGGGCCTCGCCGACGCGGGCTTCCAGGTATTCCGGCCGGCCGGGACGTACTTCATCACGGTCGACATCCGCCCGCTCGGCGAAAACGACGGCGCCGCCTTCTGCCGCTCCCTCCCGGAGCGCGCGGGCGTGGTCGCGATCCCCAACTCGGTCTTCTACGACCACACGGAGGCGGGCGCCCCCTATGTCCGGTTCGCGTTCTGTAAACGCACCGAGGTACTGGTGGACGCGGCGGAACGGCTCCGCAAGGCATTCGCGCACTGACCGCCGTCGCACGGGGCCGGTCGTTGCATTCGTCGTCACCTGCCACACCTCACCCGCCCGGAACTTTCGCGCCGGAGGCCGCCCGGTCGCGGCCGTCATTCCGGTGGTTGCCGCACCACAGGGGTCCACGTACAATTTCCTGTACGTGGAAGGAGGGTCAATCGTGAAGACCATGACGTATTCCGAGTCGCGCGCGCGGTACGCCGAGGTGCTCAACTCCGTCACCGACGACCGCGAAGAGGTCGTTATCACCCGGGCCGGACATGACCCGGTCGTCATCGTCTCCCTTGAGGACTACGAGTCCCTGAAGGAGACGGCGTACCTGCTGCGAAGCCCGGCGAACGCCCGGCGCCTGCTCGCGTCCATCGACGAGCTGGAAAGCGGCGGCGGCACCGTACGCGAGCTGGCGACCGACGAATAAGGGCCGCAAATGAAGATCACCTTCTCCTCCCGCGCCTGGGAGGACTACCTGTGGTGGCAGCTTCAGGACCGGAAGATCCACAGGCGCATCAATACGCTCATCGCGGACACTGCCCGGAACGGCAACGAGGGAATCGGCAAACCGGAACCGCTCAAGCACGGATTCCAGGGCTACTGGTCGCGCCGCATCAACGACGAGCACCGACTGATCTGCAAGGCCACCGAGGATGGCGTCCTGATCGCACAGTGCCGCTACCACTACGAGAGCTGACAGGACTCGACCGGATCGAGCAGAGCAGCCGCTGACCCCGGCGTCACGCAGCGCTCACGCAGGCCGGCAACGGTTGAATCCGGGTTCTGGATCCTTGCCGGACAACAGCCGGGACGCGGTGGTCAGGTTTCCTCGGTGCGCCCGACTTCATCGTCGGCGCCGGGATCCGACCTTGGTTGCGGACTTTCGCAGCCGCTTGGCCAGCGCCTTGTCCCGAGCCCTCAGGTGTCGCCCTGCCGCTTCCAGGACGGCCCCCGTGGCGGGGTGGTCGCAGCGCCACAGATCGTCGGCGGCCTGCTCCAGGAGCGGCAGTACCGAGTCCCCCTCCTGGTCCAGGAACGTGGCAAGTGCCTCGTCGGCCACGCCGAGCGGACCCCACAGATGGTCGACGAGCCCCCAGCGCCGGAGTTCCGGACTGTGTCCCTCGGGGATCTCGCCTCGGCCGACCAGCGCGATCGCCGCGGTCTCGGCGCAGCCAGGGACACCCGAGGCCGCGGCTTTGCGCAGGACCGCAAGCGCTCTGGGTTCGTCCAGTTCTGCCAGCACCGGTGCGGCGGTCAGGCGACGGAGGGCCGCGTCGGCTTCCAGCCCGGCGCAGGCATCGATGATCTGGACCGCGGCCGGGCCCTGGCCCCGATGGCTGATCCATCCGGTGATCTCGGCGTGGGCGGCGTCCTCGTCGTGGTCGAGCAGGGCGTCGAGCAGCGTCGGGGCGTCGGCATCGGCCAGTTCACCGATCAGCGGAGCGTGGAATCCCTCGGCGAGCAGGTACTCGCGCAGTCCGTGGCGTCCCAGTGGGGTGAGCCTGAGCTGTGTCCCGGGCAGGGGAGTGTCGTCGCTGTTTTCGGTGCTCCCCGTGATGCCGAGGATGTCGAGGAGGATGTGGTCGCGCTCCCGGCTCGTCTCCGGGCCGGTCTCGACCTCCGCTGCCTGGTACTCGGCGAGGATCAGGGCCGCTTGGTCGAGGATCTGCAGGAGGAGCAGTTCGACCAGTCGTGCCTCCTGTTTGGGGAGGCCCTCGCGGAGTGCGCCGACGAGCAGCGCCGGGTCCAGCCATTCGCCGTCGGGAACCTCGTACAGCGCCCGCAGCACCACCGCTGCCAAGCCGTCGCCGTCCTCGGCCTGCATGCCCAGCGCGGCCAGCAGCACCGGGGGCAGGCCAAGGGTCCCGAGGTCGTTCAGGTCGTCGAGTTCGTCCTCAAGCGCCCAGCACCAGAACTCCAGCACTCCCTCGTCTCCCGCGGTGGCGGGCAGACCGGCACCGGGACGGGCGGTGCCCGCGCTGATCTCCACCAGGTCCGCGTCCAGGACGAGCCGCCAGGGGCTGTCCAGACAGGGCAGGTCGCCGGAACTGCGCAGGCGGGCCAGCCGCTCGTCGCGCTCCGCCGGCCGGAGTGCGCTCAGCTCGTCGTCCTGGGCCCACAGTTCGAGTTCCTGGACGGCCAGGCGGCCCACTGCGGGCTTGAGCACCTCCCGGGACGTGACGGCTCGTCCGCCCCGGCACCAGTGGGCCAGACGGAGCGCGGAGGCGATCAGCGGCACCTGCCGGGCGGCGGCGGCGAGCTCCGCGCGCGGTGCCAGGGAGACGGGGCGCACCGGAACGAGCTCCGCGTCCAGGTCATCGTCGTCGTGGACCTCGCCGCAGGAGCAGCGCCGCCCGCCGGGGGCGGCTGCGGCCGACCGTCGTGCCGGGGTGGCTGTGGGCGGCCGCGGGTCCAGTCCGGCCAGTTCCCGGTCCAGGGCCTCGCGGTCGAAACATGCGGGGTCGAACCCTTCCTCGCGGAGCGTTTCGACCAGGTCGGTCCACGGCTCGGGGGCTGGTGCGCCGTGGTCCGCGACGGCGTCGAGTACGGCCTGCAGCCCCCAGGCGCCACCGGTGTCCTCGGCGTAGGGCATGGCGCGGCGTCCACCGGTGCAGCGGACGCGCCGGTCGGGGGTGGACGTGGGAAGGGTCTTCTCCAGCGTGATCTGGTGACGCCAGTCGTCGCCGAAGTCGTAGGTGTACTCCAGCCGACCGCCTTCGTAGGGCAGTACCTCGGCCACGGTCACGGACTCCTCATCGGCGTCGCGGCCGGGATCGCGGTCCAACGGGGCGTCGAAGTCGAGGAATTGGCGGCCGGATCCGGGTTCGGTGAAGGAATGCAGGTGCGAGTCGTCCCAGCCGAAGCATGCCTGGATGATGTCGTGCAGGCAGCCGAGCGAGGTGTCGGCGGGCAGGGTGACCCGGCGCCAGATCGGCGGGCTGGTGTCTCGCAGGGCGATCTTCAACTGGTAGGTCGGCACGGGGTCGGCGGTCACGGCGAGGGATTCCTTTGATCGAGGCGGTGCCGGATTCCGGAACCGGTACGGGGCCGCGACCGCATATGTGTCGCAGCCGTCCGTGGTGGCTACTGGTGGCTACTGGTGGCATCATTCCGCACTCCGCCGAGTGAGCGAAGCCACTCTTGACACACCCTGTCCGCCCGCGCGGATAGCCTTGACCCGCCGAGGGCGCGCGGGGGACCCGCACCCTCCCGAACAGTTGCAGGAACGTGTGCCAGGAGTGGGTGTAGTGGCGAAGGTCTACCCGTCGGCAGCGTCCGCTGCCGCCCGCACGGCCGGATCCGGCGGGTCGGCCGCGACCGAGCCGGCGGTTCCGGACCGGGAGCATCTGTTCGCCGGGTTGCCGGAGTTCGCCATCGGCGAGGCGGTGTTCCTTCCCGCAGATCCGCCCCGGTCGGGACGGGTGGCGTTCTGGTCGCCCGGCGGCGAGCCGCCGGACCTCGGGGTGGAACCCGGGGAACTCACCGTGGTCCGCCCGCACGGCTCGTCCGTACGCCGGGCCAGGGTGGTCGCCGCACTGCTGCCGGTGGAGCAGGCGCTGCCGCTGCTGACCCGCTGCCGGGCGCTCCGTACGGACGGCAGCGGGCGGGCGTCTGCCAGCACGGCGTTCTGGGGTGCGGCGGCCATGCTCGGTCTGGCTCTGATCGCCCGCGGCCAGGTGCTTCCAGGGGTGTCACCGGAAGGCTTCGACGCGTGGCGGGCCGGCCCGCTGGACGCCGAGGACCACGAGCGGTTGGCTTCCCTGGCCGCCGCCATGCCTCCCTGGGCCCGCGCGGTCGCGGTTCCCGGCCTCTCCCCCCTCACGCTTCCGGCGGCCGAGCCGCTGCTGCGGGCCTTCCTGGACGCCGTGGCCGATTCCCTCGCCCGCCCTCCCGCCGCCCGCCAGGTGACCGGCGGACCGGCGTTCGCGGTCCGGGCTCCGCAGTCCGTGCCCGAGCAGCGAGGCTGGGCGGCGGAGGTCGCCGCCGGCCGCGACGCGGGTCTGGCGGTGTCGCTGCGGCTGGAACTGGGCCGCTCGGACTCCATCCGGGCCGTGGTCCAACTGCGCAGCCTGGCCGATCCCACGGTGCTCGCCGACGCCGCGGACCTGTGGTCAGGCAGGGCCATCGCCCCCGAACTGTTCGGCCCACGAGCCCAGGTGGACACGCTGCTGACGCTGCGCCGGGCCGCGCGCGCATGGCCCCCGGCTGGGCGGCTGCTGGACGCGGCGGCCCCGACCGCCCTCGATCTGTCCGACGAGGAGGCCGAGGCGTTGCTGGGCGAGGCAGCCGAGAGTCTTGCCGCGGCCGGGGTCACCGTGCACTGGCCCAAGGAGCTGGTTCGCGAGCTGACCGCCGCCGGGATCCTGGAACCCGCACGCCGCCAGGGGACGCAGTCCTCGGCCGAGTCCTTCCTGTCCTCCGGCGGGCTGTTGGAGTTCCGCTGGCGGGTCGCGCTCGGAGACCAGGAACTCACCGACGAGGAACTGGAACGGTTGGTCCAGGCGCACCGGCCGATCGTGAGACTGCGCGACCAGTGGGTGGTCGTGGACCCGGAACTGGTCCGCCGCCTGCGACGGGCGCACAGGCCAAGTCGCCCTCACTGACCGCTGTCGACGCCCTGGGCGCCGCGCTGACCGGCAGCGTCGAGGTGGACGGCGAACAGATCGCGGTCACCGCGGGCGGCGTACTGGAGGAGCTGCGCTCCCGAATCACCGACCCCGAGGCCCGCACCGCGGGCGAGCCCCAGGGGCCGCCCAAGGCTCTTGTCGCGATGCTGCGCGACTACCAGCTGCGCGGCCTGAACTGGCTGCACCGGATGACCTCGCTCGGCCTGGGCGGCTGCCTCGCCGACGACATGGGCCTGGGCAAGACCGTCACTCTGATCGCTCTCCACCTGCGTCGCCAGGAACGGAAAACCACCGCAGGTCCCACCCTGGTGGTCTGCCCCGCCTCACTGCTCGGCAACTGGGAGCGCGAGATCCAACGCTTCGCACCGGGCACCCCGGTCCGCCGCTTCCACGGCCCCGGCCGCGACCTGGCCGGCCTCGACGGCGGAGCGGACGGCGGCTTCGTCCTGACCACCTACGGGACCATGCGCCGCGACGCCGAACGCCTCGCGGGGCAGCCCTGGGGACTGCTCGTCGCCGACGAGGCCCAGCACGTCAAGAACCCGCACGCGCACACGGCCCAGGCGCTGCGCAGGATCCCCTCGCAGGGGCGGGTCGCGCTGACCGGCACCCCCGTCGAGAACAACCTGTCCGAACTGTGGGCGCTGCTCGACTGGACCACCCCCGGCCTGCTCGGCACGCTCACCTCCTTCCGCGACCGCTACGCCAGGGCCGTCGAAGGCGACCGCGACGAGCAGGCCGCCCAGCGGTTGGGCGCCTTGGTCCGACCCTTCCTGCTGCGGCGGCGCAAGTCCGACCCCGGCATCGCGCCCGAACTGCCGCCCAAGACCGAGACCGACCAGCCTGTCTCACTGACGAAGGAACAGGTCTCGCTGTACGAGGCGCTGGTACGCGAGCTCATGGCCGAGATCGAGGAGAAGCAGGGCATCGCCCGACGCGGCCTGGTGATGAAGCTGCTCACCGGCCTGAAGCAGGTCTGCAACCACCCCGCGCAGTTCCTGAAGGAGCCTGCGAGCGCGAAGCTGCCGGGCCGCTCGGGGAAGCTGGAGCTGCTGGACGAACTCCTGGACACCGTCCTGGCAGAGGAGGGATCGGCCCTGGTCTTCACCCAGTACGTGGCCATGGGCAGACTTATCGAGCGCCACTTGGCCGACCGCGGAGTGGACACCCTGTTCCTGCACGGAGGCACCACGGTCAAACGCCGCGAGGAGATGGTCGGCGCCTTCCAAGCCGGCGAGAAGAAGGTGTTCCTGCTGTCCCTCAAAGCCGCCGGGACCGGTCTGAACCTGACCCGGGCCGGACACGTCATCCACTACGACCGCTGGTGGAACCCGGCCGTGGAGGATCAGGCCACCGACCGCGCCTACCGGATCGGACAGACCCAGCCGGTACAGGTGCACAGGCTGATCGCCGAGGGGACCGTGGAGGACCGGGTCGCCGAGATGCTCCGGCAGAAACGTGAACTGGCCGACTCGGTGCTGGGTTCGGGCGAGGCGGCGTTCAGCGAGCTGAGCGACAGCGAACTGGCCGAGCTGGTCACGCTGCGAAGGACGGGCCAGTGAGCAGGCGCATCCCGGCTCACAAGGAAGCCGCGCGCACCTTCGAGGCACTCCCTCCGGCAAAGGGCAGTCGCGCACCCTTCGCTGCATCCTGGTGGGGCCGCGAATGGCTGCGCGCCCTGGAGGAGTCCTCCCTGGACTCCGGCAGGCTGCAGCGCGGCCGGACCTACGCGCGCGGCGGCGCGGTCGGCCAGGTCACTGTCGCCCCCGGCTCGGCCGCCGCCCCGGTGCAGGGCAGCCGCCGCACCCCGTACCGCTCCACGGTCCGGGTCGAACAGCTGACGGACCGGCAGTGGGACCGGCTGCTCGACATGATCGCCGAGCGGGCCGCCAACATCGCCGCGCTGCTCGACGGCGAGATGCCCGCAGGGCTCGCCGACGACGCCGCAGCCGCAGGCGTCCCGCTGCTGCCCGGTCCCCGGGACCTCGACCCCGAGTGCAGCTGCCCCGACTGGGGCTACCCCTGCAAACACGCCGCCGCCCTCTGCTACCAGGTCGCCCGGCTCCTGGACCGCGACCCCTTCGTGCTGCTGCTCCTGCGGGGGCGCGGCGAGCGGGAGCTGATGGACGAGCTCGGCCGCCGCAACACCGCCCGCGCCTCCGCCGAAGCCGCGGTGTACGCGGCAACCGCGGGCGCGGGTCCGGACGCGTCCCCGGCCCGGACCGGCGATCCCGCCGGGCCCGCCTTCACCTCACGCACCGAACTGCCGTCCCTGCCCGCCCCGCCGCCGCTGCCCGAACGGCCCGGCCGCGGCCCCGCGCTGGTGGACTCGGCCGTCCCGGAGCCCGGCGTGGACCCGGCCGCGCTCGAACTGCTCGCCGCCGACGCCGCGATGCGTGCCCACCACCTGCTCACCGGAGCTCTCGGCGCACAGCACGCCGACACGGCGCCACCCGTCCCGCTCACCGAATGGCAGGACGCCGTCCGCTTCGCCGCCGCTCACCCCACCCTGGAGGTCTTCGCCCGGATCTCCGCGAACTGCGGCCGCACCCCCCGCGAACTCGCCGCCGCCACCCGCGCGTGGCGGCATGGCGGCGCGGCATCCCTGGATGTGCTGGAGAACTCCTGGAACCCACCCACCGCACGCATGGAACGCGACCGCGAGGCGCTGCGAGCGGACTGGGCCGACGGCGCACCACCCCGGCTCCGCTCCTGGCGCAACCGCTGGACCGTCGAGGGCCGCGATGCCCAACTGCGACTGGGCCGGGACGGACTGTGGTATCCGTACGCCAAGGACCGGGGCACCTGGTGGCCGGCGGGGCCACCGGACGCCGACCCCGCCGTCGTCCTGACCGCTCTCCTCGAAGGATGAGACTCGGGGTGCCCCGGCGATCCACCGGTTCGGCGATCCACCGGTTCCGTCCCGGCTGCACGGTGCGTTCGGTCGCGCGGCGAAGGTGCGCGGGCTTCTCGGTCGGCGCCCCGACCGGCGACGGCTGACTCCGGTGGGCCCGGTGCGCCGCATGCGAATGAGTGTGTGAACGAGGCGTGGCCCGGGTCACGGCGGACGCCCCGCTCGTCGCCGCCGTCCGGACGGCCAAGCAATACCTGACCTACGTCAGCGCGGGCCCCTTCCAGTACGCGATCGCCGAAGCGCTGCGCCTGCCGGACACGTACTTCGACAGCTTCCGCGCCGACCTGCGACGCAAGCGCGACCTGCTCGGCGACGGGCTGCGCGCGGCCGGGTTCGAGGTCTACGAACCCCAGGGCACCTACTTCATCACCACGGACATCTCCCCGTTCGGAGAGAAGGACGCCTACGCCTTCTGCCGCGCCCTTCCCGAGCGCTGCGGCGTCGTCGCCGTCCCCAATTCCGTCTTCCACGACACCCCCGACGCAGGCCGCAGCCAGGTCCGCTTCACCTTCTGCAAGCGCGACGGCGTCCTCCAGGAGGCGGTCGGCCGCCTGCGGCGCCTGGCGTCCTGAACCCACGCCGGCGAGCCCGCCGTACCGCTCGCCGGCAGCCGTAACGGAGTCTGAGCGGATTCCACGGGACACACCACGCACCCCACCGCACAGAGGTGGACGGCCGGGGCAGGACGGCGACGCGCGTCCGGGGGGACAGGTCCGCTGTCTCACAGGCCTGTCACAACTTACGTGCACACAGAACCACTTCCGGATCGGACGCGTGATCACCAGTGACGCATTTATGCCGCACCTCCCGAGGAAATTCATGACGCGCAGATGGCTGCTCATCACCACGATCACCGTATTGACCGTCGCGCTGGCCTTCGTCGTCGTCCAACTGGTGCGCGGCCAGGACTCCGGAAAGGAACAGGCCGGGGCGAAACCGGCCGGGGCCAAACCGGCCGCGTCGAGCCCGACCGACGCCAAGAGGAACAGCGACGGCCCCGTCCCGGCCGGCTACCTCGGCACCTGGACGGGCTCCATCGACAACCCCTCGGGCCACTCCACCCGGCAACTCGTCATCAAGCAGGGCACGGTGAGCCAGTCCGTCCTCACCCTCACCGCGAACGGCCCGCTCGACAACGGCGGCTCCTACCACTGCGTCTTCCAGGCAAACCTGGCCTCGGAACCCACCCCGAGCGGCCCCGTCGAGATCGGGCCCTCCACCGTCACCGTCGGCGAACCCATGTCGTCCTGCACCGCAGGAAAGGCCACCTCCCTCACCTTGCTCCCGAACGGCACTCTGAGCCGGGAGATCCCGGAGACCGGCGAAAGGCTCACGTACACCAAGACCGACTGATCAGCCCAACAACGCAGACGCCGCACTCAGCAGCAACAGGCGGGGATCGGCACGCAACCGATCCGGCCCACCGCCGCGTTCAGCGGCAGCCGTGACGGAGTTTGAGCGGATTCCACGGGACACATCCCACACCCCACCGCACACAGGTGAACGGCCGGGGAACGACGGCGGACGGCGGCGACCGCGTCGTGAACACTCGGGGACGGTTGGCGGACGATGCGCCCGCACCGCCGGAACGTCACAACTCCCCATGTTCCACTGCCCCGGACGGGGCGTCGCCCGCGTCTCCCGGCGCACGGGCGCACATCCAGGGGCGGACAGGTCCGCTGTCTCACATGCCTGTCACAACTTGCGTGCACACTGAACCGCTTCCGGATCGGACGCGTGATCACCAGTGACGCATTTATGCCGCACCTCCCGAGGAAATTCATGACGCGCAGATGGCCGCTTATCACCACGATCACCGTATTGACCGTCGCGCTGGCCTTCGTCGTCGTCCAACTGGTGCGCGGCCAGGACGCCGAGAAGGAGCAGACCGAGGCGAAACCGGCCGCGTCGAGCCCGGCCGCGTCGAAACCGGCCACGCCGACACCGGCCGCGTCGAGCCCGGCCGCGTCGAAACCGGCCACGCCGACACCGGCCGCGCCGAACCCACCCGCGCCGAACCCGCCCGCACCGAACCCGCCCGCGCCGAAACCGGGTGGCGACGCCGAGTCCCTGCAGGGCCTCGGCTGGTGGCCCCTGCACCGGTCCGGCACCGCGAAGGCCGGCGCGCACGACGCCGTGGTCAGGGGCGGCACGCAGTGGACCGACGGCCCCGAGGGCGGCGCCATGCAGCTGGACGGCACCAGCGGATACGCGGACACCGGCACCCGGCTCGACACCGCGGGCAAGGACTACTCGGTCGCCGCACGGGTGCGCCTCGCCCCCAAGGACATGACCGGCTTCCACACCGCCTTGTCCGAGGACGGCGACCGGGTCAGCACGTTCTTCCTCCAGTACTCCGCCCAGGACGGGAACTTCGCCTTCAGTTTCTCCGGTGCCCGTGCCGTCGCGACGTCCGAGAAGCCGCAGCCCGGCCGCTGGTACCACCTGACCGGCACGTACAGCCAGAAGGACCACCTGATGCGGATCTACGTGGACGGCCGGCTCGCGGGGACCAGGGTGGCCTCCAGCAGCGTGTACCCCACTGGCACTGTGATGATCGGACGCGCCAAGTTCGACGGGAAGCCGGTCGACTACTGGAACGGTGACATCGCCGACGTACACGTCTACGAACGGGAGTTGACGTCCCGTGAGGTGGACTCGCTTTCCTCTCGCGAACCGGGCTGACCGGCGCTGACGGGGGCAAGTTCACCGCCGCCGCAGGCTGACGGGCGCCGCACGGGCGCACGGCGGCTCGCGGCGGCGCCTGCCGGTTGTCCCGCAGCCGGCCGAACCCGTCTTCCCCACAGACGACCGGAGAGGAAAAGGCCCTTGTCGGCCAGCGCTTCGACCGAAGACCGACCACCCTGTCCCCACACCACGGAACCCTGCCCCGACGAGTTCCTCAGAGCGCTCTACCACTTCCATGGCAGCGCCTTGCTGCAGTTCGCCGCACGGCGGCTGGAGGGCGACTGGCACCGCGCCGAGGACATCCTCCAGGAAGTCGCGATACGCGCCTGGCGGCACGCCGGGGAACTCGACCCGACCGCGGATTCGGTGCGGCCCTGGCTGTTCACCGTGCTGCGCAATCTCGTCATCGACGGCCACCGGGCCCGCCAGGCCAGACCACCGGAGACCGGTGACCCCGAACTCGACCACCTGCCGGTCTCCGACGGCGTGGACCACATGCTCACCTCCGAGGTGCTCATCGACGCGTTGCGGGACCTGCGGCCGGCACAGCGCGAGGTCCTGCTGCACGTGCACTACCTGGGACGCAGCGTCAACCAGACGGCCGAGGTCCTCGGCGTGCCGCCGGGCACGGTCAAGTCGCGGACGTACTACGCCGCCCGCGCCCTGCGCGAGGCGCTGCACAGCCGCGGGCTGTACGCGGGCGGCCTGGACCGCGAGGCCGGATGACACTCATGCCAGACGTCCCGCGTGCCGGTTGATCTCCAGGCCGAGCGGCCCGGTGTCGAGCGATCCGCCCGCACCGGTACGCCAGCGCCACCCCGTGGGTGCCTCGCCGACCACCAGCAGCGCGTCCCCGCGCCGCAGACCGGCCAGTGCCCCCTCCCGTCGCGGGAGCTGCGAGGCGTCCACGACGAACAGATGCGGCGCCTCGCCCTGGACGGCGATCCGGCTGCTGCCCTCGATCAGCCGGAAGATCTGGGTGACGTCGGGCGAGCCGGGCTCCGGCGCTCCCGTGCCCGCCGACGCCGCCACCGTGGCGAACGCCTCCTCCAGGCTGGCCGCGCTGTGCAGACGCGAGGTCCGCGGCTCGTCGCCGGAAAGGAGCCGGCCGTCGGCCAGGGATCCCACCAGGGTGACCTCGGCGAGCGCCCCCACCGGGCCGGCGAGCGCCTCGGTGACGAGGGCCCGCACCAGGCTGCGCACCTCCTTGTCCGGACCCGTCACCGAGACGGGCCCCGCCGCCCGGGAGAGGTCGACCAGCACGCGGTCGGGTCCGTCCAGGCCCACCGTCACCGTCAGCGCGTACGGCAGGGCCGGTTCGCCCTCCGGGCCGGGGCGGTGCAGATCGTCGGGCGAGATCGTCCAGCGCTCGCCGCCCGCCTCGACGCTCCAGGGCGCGGGGGCGGCCTCCTCGGCCCCGGCCAGCAGCAGTGCGAGCCGCTCCTCGGAGTAGACGACGGCGTACAGGTCGGGCAGCGACCGGCCGGAGCGCAGGCATTCGCCCGTCAGCCGGCGCAGGCCCGCGTTGACCACGTCCAGCGCCTCCCGGCCCACGACGGCCGCCGAGGCCGCGACGGGCTTCGGCGGGCGGGGTGGCCGACGTCGCTCGGTGACGATCAGCGCGGCCACCGCCGCGATCAGCGCCAGCCCCAGCACCACGGCCAGGACGTACCAGATCATCTTCTGACTCCTTGTCGGGACGCCCCGGCGGCGGAGCCGGGACGGTCGAGAACGAGGACGGCACAGTCGCTGTGCCATGCACCCGATGGCCACTACGGCGCCCGTCGGCGGATGGTTCACCGGTGCGCCGGGTGAACAAAACACCCCGCGGGCCCGGCGGGCACTAACTAGGGAAGGACGCGCCGCAGGTGGCGAGGCCGGGCGCCCCCA
>NZ_JBEYTM010000023.1:0-23629 GCF_040643055.1 Streptomyces sp. NPDC047515 | reverse complement strand
GCGGATGGTTCACCGGTGCGCCGGGTGAACCATCCGCCGACGGGCGCCGTAGGTCACGTCAGTGGCACGGCAGCCGCCGAGTGCGGCTGCCGAGGCCCCCATTCACGCCGGCTGGAGGACGTTCTCGTGTCGTTGATGTTGACCGTGGTCGAGGAGGGCGGTGACGCGTTCGACGTCCACCTCGACGCCGATCCCGACACGCCTGTGCGCGCTGTCGCGGAGGCGCTGGCCGGAGCGGCAGGCGTCCACCGGCCCCCGGAGGGCCTCGGCCTGTACGCCGGCGACCGGCTGCTGCCCGCCGATATGCGGCTGCGGGACGCGCCGCTGCACCACGCGGCCATCGTGGGCCTGGGCCGCCCGGCGGGCACCGTGTCGGCCGAACCGGGCGGGCTGGTGGAGGTCCGTGCGGTCGGCGGGACCGGCGCGGGCGCCGTGCACCGGCTCGACATGGGCGAGTACCGGATCGGGCTGGCCCACGACGGGACCGCCCAGGTGCTGCGCGCCGTACCGGACCGTCCGTTCGCCGTCCTGGCGGTGGGCCCCCAAGGACGCTGCCGTATCACGCCCGACGCCTCCGCGCCGGACGGCGGCACCCTGCAACTGGACCGCGAGGACCTCGCCGAGGCGGCCGCCTGGCCGGCCGGCGCACAGCTCCTCGTCGGAGACAGCCTGCTCGAACTCGCCCTCGCGCAGAAGCCGGACGCGGCCGTGCAGCCGTCGGAGGACGGCACCGGCTGGGACTACAACCGGCCGCCGCGGCTGCGGCCGGCCGAGAACGCCACCCGCTTCACCCTGCCCTCCCCGCCCGCCCCGCCCGCCGCCCGGCCGCTCCCGTGGATCACCGCGGCGGCCCCGCTGGTGATGGCGGGGGCCGGGGCGCTGATATTCGGCCGTATGTCGATGCTGCTGTTCGGGCTGCTCTCCCCGGTCGCGATCCTCGGCAACTATCTGATGAGCCGGCGCACCGGACGCCAGACCCACTCCGGCAGTGTCGCCGCCTACGAGGAGAAGAAGGCGCGCATCGAGGGCGACGCGGCGAAGGCCCTGGCGGCCGAACGCACCGCCCGGCGCCGCGGTTTCCCGGACCCGGCCGAGGTCGTCCTGACCGCCGTCGGCCCCCGGCGCCGCCTGTGGGAACGCCGTACCTCCGACGCCGACTTCCTCGAACTGCGCATCGGAACCGCCGATCTGGCCTCCGACGTGGTGCTCCAGGACCCGACGAAGGACGAACACCGCCGCGAGGACCCGCGGACCGCGTACGACGTCCCGGTGACCGTTCCGCTGCGGGAGCACGACGTCCTGGGCATCGCCGGCGAGGGCCCGACCGCGCGCGCCGTGGCGCGCTGGGCGGTCGCCCAGGCCGCCGTCCTGCACAGCCCCCGTGACCTCCAGATCCATCTGCTGACGACCGGCGAACGGGGCCGGGACGGCTGGTCCTGGCTGCGCTGGCTGCCGCATGTGCGCAAGAAGTCCGGCGACACCCCGGCCAGCATCGGCTACGGCACGGAGACCTGCGCCCGGCGGGTCGCCGAACTCACCGCGCTGATCGTCGAGCGCGCCGGACGGGAGGACCGGCGGGGCCGGCCCGCCGGGCCCGACGTGCTCGTCATCCTCGACGGAGCCCGCAGGCTGCGTTCGCTGCCCGGCGTGGCGCAGATCCTGCGCGACGGACCGGCCGTCGGCGTCCGCGCGGTCTGCCTGGACGCCGAGGAGCGGCTGCTGCCCGAGGAGTGCCACGCCGTCGTCGCCGAGGAGCCCGGCGGAACCGTACGGGTGGGACGCTCCGGGAGGGGCACCGTCGGGGGCATCCGGCCCGACGCGGTGTCCCTGGACTGGTGCCGTTCGCTGGCCCGCGCGATGGGCCCGCTGCGGGACCCGGGCGGGGCCGACGAGGAGGCCGCGGTGCTTCCCGGCTCCGCGCGGCTGCTCGACGTCCTCGCCCTCGACCCGCCGCAGGCCGCCGGCATCCGGGCGCGCTGGACGGCCGGGGGCCGCTCGACCCGGGCGGCCGTCGGCGTCTCCCTGGACGGCCCGTTCTACCTGGACCTGCGGCGCGACGGCCCGCACGGGCTGGTCGCCGGCACCACCGGCTCCGGCAAGTCCGAACTCCTCCAGACGCTGGTCGCCTCGCTCGCGGTGGCGAACCGTCCGGACGCGATGACGTTCGTCCTGGTCGACTACAAGGGCGGCTCCGCGTTCAAGGACTGCGTCGACCTGCCGCACACCGTCGGCATGGTCACCGACCTCGACGCCCACCTCGTCGAGCGGGCCCTGGTGTCGCTGACGGCGGAACTCACCCGGCGCGAGCACATCCTCGCCGCAGCCGGCGCCAAGGACATCGAGGACTACGTCGAGCTGCTGGAGCGCAACCCGGCGGGCCGCGCGCCGATGCCCCGGCTGCTCATCGTCATCGACGAGTTCGCCTCGATGGTGCGCGACCTGCCGGACTTCGTGAAGGGTCTGGTCAACATCGCCCAGCGGGGCCGCAGCCTCGGCATCCACCTGATCCTGGCGACGCAGCGCCCCAGTGGCGTCGTCTCCTCGGAGATCCGCGCCAACACCAACCTGCGCATCGCGCTGCGGGTGACGGACGCCGGTGAGAGCCAGGACGTCCTCAACTCCGCCGAGGCCGCCGGGATCTCGCAGAGCACCCCCGGTCGCGCCTATGTGCGCCTGGGCCAGAACTCCCTCGTGCCGTTCCAGTCCGGACGGGTCGGCGGCCGTCGGCCCGGTGCCGCGGCGACCTCGCTGCCGGCCCCCTGGGCGGTGACGGTCGGCTGGGAACGGCTCGGCGAGCCGCTCCCGGCGCGGCCCCGCGGCGCGGCCGTACCCGCCGAGGTGGAGACCGACCTCACCGGGCTCGTCACGGCGATCCGCGAAGCGGACCGGGAGATGGGCATCCCCGCGCAGCACAGCCCCTGGCTCCCGCCGCTGCCCGAGGTCCTGGTCACCGGCGAACTGCCGGCGCCCCCGCCCTCGGACTACGACCTCGCGCCCGTCGCGTACGGCGTGGTGGACCTGCCCGCACAACAGGCCCGGCTGCCCCTGGTGATCGACCCGGCGACGCTCGGGCACCTGCACATCATCGGCTCGCCCCGGCAGGGCAGGTCGCAGACACTGCGCACCATCGCCGGCACCCTGGCCTCCGCCCATTCCCCGGACCGGCTGCACATGTACGGCATCGACTGCGGCAACGGCGCGCTGCTGCCCATCGAGGGGCTGCCGCACTGCGGGGCCATCACCCAGCGCACCCAGCCCGACCGGGTGGCCCGGCTTCTCGCCCGGCTGAACGGGGAGCTGACCCGGCGCCAGGAGATGCTCGCCGCCCGCGGCAGCGCCGACCTGCCGGAGCTCCGCCGCGCCCTGCCGGAGGCCGAACGGCCGCCGCACATCCTGCTGTTCATCGACCGGTGGGAGGTCTTCGACAAGCAGCTCGGCGAGTACGACTCCGGGAACCTGCTGAACTCCGTGCTGACCCTGCTCCGGGACGGCGCGAGCGTCGGCATCCACCTGGTGATGACCGGTGACCGGGCGCTGTTCTCCAGCCGGGTCAACGGCTCCACCGAGGACAAGCTCGTGCTGAAGCTGAACGAGAAGTCCGAGTACGGGATGATCGGCATCACCCAGCGCAACGTGCCCGACGAGATCCCGCCGGGCCGCGCGTTCCGTGCCGCCGACAAGGCGGAGGTGCAGATCGCGCTCCTCACGGACAACCCGGAAGGCCGGGCGCAGGCCGTGGCACTCCAGCAGATCGCCGAGTACTGCCGCGAGCGGGCGGCCCAGCTGCCGGACTCCACCCGGCCGTTCCGCGTCGACACCCTGCCGGACCAGCTCACCTGGGAGAAGGCGACCCAGTACGTGCCGCAGCCGCTGCCGTCCGCACGGTGGGCCCTGACCGGTGTCGGCGGCGACGAACTCACCGCTTTCGGGCCGGACTTCGCCATCACGCCGACCTTCCTCGTCGCCGGACCCGCCCGCTCCGGCCGCAGCACCGTCCTGGCGACGCTGGCACTGTCGCTGCTGTCGACCGGGACGCCGATCGTCGTCGGCGCGCCCGCCAGGTCGCAGCTGCGCCAACTCGCCGGACGGCCCGGGGTCCTCGCGGTCTTCGACGAGTCCGACATCGACCCGACCGCGCTGGAGAAGGCGCTGGCGTCCTCGCCGCAGGGGGCCGTGGTGATCCTGGACGATGCCGACCTGCTGCTGAAGACGAAGGCCGAGCCCGTCCTCACCCAGATCGCCAAGTCCGGTGCCGAGAACGGCCGGGGCCTGGTGATCGCCGGGCAGACCGACCGGCTCTCCTCCGGCTTCTCCGGCTGGCACACCGAGGCCCGCCGCAACCGGTGCGGTCTGCTGCTGAAGCCGCAGAACATGAGCGACGGCGAACTGATCGGCGTCAAGGTGCCCCGCAGCCGCCTGGGCGCGACCCGCCCGGGGCGGGCGATCCTGCACCTGGGCGACGGCGTGCTGCGCACCGTCCAGGTCCCGCAGACGGTGCTTCCGCCGACCGGGAGCTGAGCGCCTGTGCGGAGGTTCCGACATCGGCTCTGAGGTCCCACGGCAGAGGGCTCCCGCCCCGGCGACGGCCGGGGCGGGAGCCCTCACGCATGACGGGACGCGGCCCCGATCAGGTCGATCCCTCCACGTAGCTGGGGTCGTGCTTGATCGTGCCCTGCGTCCCGTTGGGGACGGCGCCGTTGATCGCCCAGGCGAGGCCGGCCAGTCCGATGAGGTTCGAGCTCTGGTCGATCCACCCCGCCGTCTTCGTCCAGATGTTGGTGATGCCCGGCAGCTGCTTCAGGATGTCCGGTGTCTTCAACATGCCACCGGGCATGTTCTTCAGCAGGTTCGCGACCAGGTCGCCCGGGTTCTTGAACCCGGTGAACGACTTGATGGCGGGGACCACGCTCTTGAGGTTGATCTGGATCGCCTTGAGGTCGCTCGTGACGGTCTTGAGGGTGTTCGCGATCCCGCCCAGATTGGCGATCTTGATCAGGCCGACGCCGCCGAGCACCAGCCCCAGGCCGCTGAGGACCATGTCGAGCACATCCCACTCGCCCGACTGAATGCTGTCGACGATATTCATGATGAAGGGGATGGCAGCGGTGACCAGACTGGCGATCGTCAGGATGAGTCCCAGGCCCTGCAATCCGGGGATGAGCATGGCGATGATGCCCAGGGCGGCGCTGATGAAGCCGAGCACCTTCTTGAAGATGTCCTTGATCTTCTCCCACAGGCTCTTGCCCGGGACCGCCTCGCTCGTCGCGTCGTCCAGGGCGCGGGCCGCCGTCGAGGCGTCCGTCTCGCGCAGCTCTCGCGCGTCCTCGGCGAGCATGCGGGCGGCGTCGAGATCCCGCTGGGCGCTGTCGACGTCCCCCTGCGCCGCGGACTGGTCGTGCCGGGCATTCTCCATGGCCTGCCGCGCACTGCGCCGGGCCGCCTCGTCGTCCGGCGGGGGCGGGTCCGCCGCATCCAGGCCGCTGATCACGGACCCCGCCGCGGCGGCGGCATCGGTGGCCCGCTGCAGCCGCTCCTTGGCGTCCCGTCCGTCGACCAGGGCGTTGTCGGCCTTGCGCTGATGGTCCCCCAGCTGGTCGGCGTACGTGTCCAGCGCGCGGGCCGCCTTGTCGTACGAACTGTGCAGCTTCTCCACCTGATGGGCCAGGTCCCCGAGCTTGTGCCGGAGTTTCTCCATGGCCTTGCCCTCGCCGAGCTGGCTGTTCTTCAGGCCGCTGACGATGGGGAGCGCCTGGTCCGCGTCGTCAGCGACGGACCGGTACTGGCCCGCGAGTTTCGCGAGCATCTCCGCATCGCCCGGCGTCGGGTCGTCCGAGAACCCGAAGACCGTCTCCCAGTCGGACACCGCTGGCCGCGTCATTGCCGCGCCCTCACTTTCCGTTCTCGTCCGTGCCCTGCGGGCTCTGTGCGGCCGGCACAGCCGTGCCCGTGCTCTTGGCTTCCACGAAGCGCAGCGTCCCCGCGATGGCGTCGAACACCTCGAAGAACTGGTCCTTGAGCTCCACATTGGGCGTGGAGCTGGAGACCAGCAGGTACTCCCGGCGGTTCGGGATCGGGAACAGCGTGTGCAACAGCGCCGTACGCACCGGCGTGCCCTTGTAGTCGATGTCCTCGATCGAGGCGATCCGCCCGACCGGTCCGACGTCCGGAAGCTCCAGCAGATCCACCTCGCGCGGCGGGTACCCGCTGCTCTGCGGGTCCCCGGCCTGCATGCTCGCCCCGAACAGCACCTCGGCCAGATCCGCCGACTGGTCCTCCGGCACGGGCATCCGCAGCACCACGGACGTGGCGCTGAGCATCGCGTCCCCGCCGGGGAACCTGACCATCCCCGCCGCCTGGAGCGCCCCCCGGGCGTAGGCCTCGCGGGCGGTCCGGCGGGTGTCGCGGATCAGGCCGTCGAGCCGCTCGCGGGAGAGCTGCGGAACCCCCTTCGCCTGGTGCTCGATACGGCGGCGGATGGACGCGTCCCGGGTGCTCGGGTCGAGGTCCAGATACCACCAGGAGCCGGGGTAGCGCAGCTTGTAGTGCGCGGGCGCCCCCGTAGCCCGGTCTGTGACCGGATGCGTCATGACGCATGTCCCTTCTGCCGACAGGCTCTCGTCAGGTCTTCTTGGAGTCGTCGAGCGTCTTGACGGTCTCGTCGTCCGTCTGTGTGAAGGCTTCGGAGATCTTCTTCGTGTTCTCGGAGAAGACCTTCACGTTGTCCTGCACCTTCTCGTGGCCCTTGCCCCATGCGTGGTCGAAGTCGGCGAGGGAGTCGGCGAGCTTCGAATCGCCCACATCGTCCTTCGATCCGACGTCGCTGAGCCGTGCGGTGTTGTTGATCCGCTCCCCGATGTCCTCAAGTGACTTGACCGTCTCGTTCAGGTCCTCAAGGGGGACGTTGATGCGGGTCATCGGTTCCTCCTCTCCGGCCGCCGCCGCCCGGTCCCGCCGCAGCAGGGCGGGACCGGGCACGAGGGCACGTCAGCCGATGGAGCCGGACGTCTGGTCGTCGGTGTCGACGAACGCGTCGGCGACCTGCTTGATGAACTCGCTGACGCCCTGCAGGCCCTCGATCGCCTTTTCGGTGCCGTTCTTGTACTCCTCCCAGAACGGACGGAACTTGGTCTCGGAGCCCGGCGTCGAGTAGGCCGCCTCGACCATCTCGTCCATCTTGGTGTTGGCCTCGTGGAGGCTCTGCTGCATCAGTTCCTTCTGGTGCTGCAGCCAGGTCGACGCCTCCCGCATCTCTTCCGGGCTGATCTTGATGTTGCCGCCGGCCATGTCGGTTCCTTCTCTCGTTTCGGGTCGCCGCGGTCGCTGAGCCGCGCACACCGGGCTGTACGGGGCACCCGGCGGGGCGGTTCATGCCTGTTGCGGAACAGTGACGAAAGTGGCGGGCCGACGCCCTATCAGGCCTGCGACAAGGCCCCCATGACCCGCAACAGCCCATCACCGGCACCGGAGTGACGTTCCCTCGCCGAACCGGACAGCAGCGCGACACGGAGAGGCGCGGTCCCGGAGAAGGCTGCGCCGGGCGCGGGTACGGCGCCGCACACATGCGGCGAGAAGGACGCCTACGCCTTCTGCCGCGCCCTTCCCGAACGCTGCGGCGTCGTCGCCGTCCCCGATTCCGTCTTCCACGACACCCCCGACGCTCGCGACGGCCTTCCTCTTGTCGCGGCCGGCAGTCAGGTCGGAACCCGGGCGGAACGCGACCCGGCCCGGGGCGGCGGTCGTGAAGACCGTCGCCCCGGGCCGGGGTGTCGCTGCTGCCGTGCGGGACTCAGAGCCTGTCGGGCGGCCTCTGATCGGGCGGCCACGCCCTGGCACGCACTCCCCCAAGGCCTTGAGGGCCAGGGGGACCCCCTCCCGCGTTGCCGAAATGCCCTGGTAGCTCCATCCCCGAGCTCTCAGCTTCGTTCGAGCAAGGGAGACCCCATCCGAGGACATCCCGGCGCCTTGGAATCGCACGCACCAGACCGCGTCCGCTGTCCGGTCGAAGGCCGCCCGACAGGCTCTCAGGCGTCCGGAGCGGCCGGCTCGTCGCCGTCCGTCTTCTCCTCGTCGGGCGCCAGGCCCAGACGCTCCTGCAGCCACTTGTCGAACTCGATCGAGGCGCGCACCCAGCTGACCGTCGACGAGACGAAGTGCTCCAGGCTGACGCCCGTACCGATGAGCATCTGCGCCTCACCGATCAGACGGACCGAGACCTCGGTCTCCTCGGAGCCCTCCTCGGGCTCGTGGGTGTGCGTGTAGACCTTGGGCCACAGGGTGCGGCGGTTCCAGTCGTCGATCGCGTCGAGGAGGACCGGACGCTGGTCCGCGGCGTGCGGGCGGTCGTAGAACGTACGGACCGAGAAGACCTGCTGCTCGTCCTCGCCGCGGAACATGAAGTACGTGCGGAAGTCCTCCCACGGCGCCGCGAGGTCACCCTCGTCGTCGACGACGTACTTCAGTTCCATCTGCTCCAGGAGCTGCTTGACGAGGTCCTGGTCGGGGACGACGGGGCCCTCCGGTCCTGCGGCCTGCGGTTCGGGCTGGCCCCCGAAGTGAGGAATCGAGGACGGGTCGATAGACATCGCTGGGTACTCCTGTGGATCGCACGTGGTTTCCTTCCGTCGACCCTAGCCGCGTTTGACGGCCAGGAGCTCTACGCCCTCCGAGGAATCGTCCCCGCATCGGCTTCCCTGGCCCGCGACCAGGCGATGGCGACAGGGATCGCGCACAACACGCCGAGGAGTCCGGACGCGCCGATGGTGTTCGCCGACGACCCGGACAGCTCCGCCGCCAGGCCCCCCGCGGCCACACCGATCCCCTGCATGGCGATCAGCCCCGACCTGGCGAGCCCCAGCGCCTGGCCGCGCCGGGCGACCGGAGTCAGGAGCACGAAGGTGGCTCCGGCGGTGATCTGATAGGCGGAGCACACCCCCGACACCATCAACAGGAGCATGGCCCCACCCACGCCGGGGCCGAACCAGTAGAGGAGCAGCGGCAGACTCGCGCCGATCGCCAACGGCCCGAGCAGACGGCGCCGCCACTCGTCCCCGACCTGAGCCCGTCCCAGAAGGGCCGCCCCCACCACCATTCCCGCCGGATGCGCGGCGAGCAGGAGTCCCACCGAGGCGGCGCCCCCACCGGCCTCCTCCGCGAACGGGGCGGCCAGCCCCTCCGGCAGGACGACGAACCCCGCGAGCCAGCCCAGCGCGACCAGCGACCGCAGCCTCCGATCCGACCAGATCAGTGCGGCCGCACCCCCGACCTGAGCGCCGAGCCGCGTCTTTCGCTCATCGGCACTCGCCGCGGGACGGGCCTTCACACCGAATCCGACCAGGGCCGCCGAGAGGAGGAACGTCACCGCGTTCACCCCCAGGGAGACGTGACTGCCCAGCCATACGACCAGCACACCCCCGCCGGCGAAACCGAGCAGTTGTCCGGCCTGGTGAGTGATCAGCATGACCCGCTGGCCCCGCTCGTATCGCTGCTCACCGAGCACGGTCGGCAGCAGCGCGCCCTGCGCGGCGCCGAAGGGCGCCTCGGCCAACTGCGCCAGCACCAGCAGTCCGGCCAGCAGCGGCAACGGCGTCCCGGGCAGGGCCATCAGCCCGACCAGCGCCATCCGCGCCAGGTCGCATCCGATCATGACCGTACGCCGGGGGAAACGGTCCGCCAGGCCGGACAGGAGCACCCCGGACAGCAGAGCGGGCAAGGTGGTCAGCGCATACGTCGCCGCGGTCCATCCTGGCGAGTCGGTGCGTTCGAACACGAGCAACGACAGGGCCACGCGTGCCAACTGATCACCCAGGATCGACTGAGCATAAGCAGCCCAAAGCGCACGGAATTCGCCAAGGTGAAAGAGATTGTCAGATCTGGGCTTTTCGGGCCCCGGATTTATCTCATCGCCTATCTGCTCGTTCATGCGGGCACGCTACCGGCTGCCGAATTCGGCCTCTAATCCTCCTTGTGGGCAGGTCACGACGGGCGACCCGAGGTGTCCTGATTATGCGTGTGCCCCCGGGCGGGCGCTGCGGGTGCCCGAGCGCATGCCCCTTGCCAGAGGCGGGCGGTGCGACCCGGGGCGGAGCAGAGCAACGCGATCCCACTCCCCGACGCGGAGCGAAGCGTTTGGCTCAATATCGATGTTGAACAGTGGATCACCGGTGACGGCGGCCGGTTTTCCGTTCTCCCGAAATCACCGCAATTCTTCGTCGATTTCACTGCGGCGCAGACGGCGAGTCCCCAGCCGGGACGCGCGGTATCCGGCTGGGGACGCGAGATAGAGCGGGCCGTGCGGCGGCCTGAGGACAGCCCTTACAAGGTCTTCCCCGAGGTCGCGGGCCCGACGAGCAGGCCGTCGCCGACCCGGTCCACCCGGACGGTGTCGCCGTCCTTGACCTCGCCCGCGAGGATCTCCTTCGCAAGCCGGTCGCCGATCGACGTCTGGATGAGCCGGCGCAGCGGCCGGGCTCCGTACGCCGGGTCGTTGCCCTCCTCGGCCAGCCAGGCCAGGGCGGCCGGGGTGACGTCGAGGGTGAGCCGACGTTCGGCCAGGCGCCCGGCGAGCCGGTCGATCTGGAGCTTCGCGATGTGCGAGAGCTCGTCGCCGGACAGCGCGGAGAAGACCACCAGGTCGTCGAGCCGGTTGAGGAACTCCGGCTTGAACGAAGCCCGTACGACCTCCAGGACCTGCTGCTTCTTCACCTCGGGCTCGACCAGGGGATCCATCAGGAACTGGCTGCCGAGGTTGGAGGTCAGGATCAGGATGGTGTTGCGGAAGTCGACCGTCCGCCCCTGTCCGTCGGTGAGCCGGCCGTCGTCCAGGACCTGCAGCAGGATGTCGAAGACCTCGGGGTGGGCCTTCTCGACCTCGTCCAGCAGGACCACGCTGTACGGGCGGCGGCGGACCGCCTCCGTGAGCTGGCCGCCCTCCTCGTAGCCGACGTATCCGGGCGGAGCGCCGACGAGCCGCGCCACGCTGTGCTTCTCGCCGTACTCGCTCATGTCGATGCGGACCATGGCCCGCTCGTCGTCGAACAGGAAGTCGGCGAGCGCCTTCGCCAGCTCCGTCTTGCCGACACCGGTCGGACCGAGGAAGAGGAACGATCCGGTGGGCCGGTCGGGGTCGGCGATTCCGGCGCGGGTACGGCGTACCGCGTCCGACACCGCCCGCACGGCCTCGGTCTGCCCGATGAGGCGCTTGCCCAGCTCGTCCTCCATGCGGAGCAGCTTCTGGGTCTCGCCCTCCAGCAGCCGTCCGGCCGGGATGCCGGTCCAGGAGCCGACGACATCGGCGATGTCGTCCGGGCCGACCTCCTCCTTCACCATCGTGTCCTTGGCGGCCTCCTGCTCGGCCTCGGACGCCTCCGCCAGCTCCCGCTCCAGGCCGGGGATCTCCCCGTAGAGCAGCTTGGACGCGGTGTCGAAGTCGCCGTCGCGCTGGGCGCGTTCGGCCTGGCCGTGCAGTTCGTCGAGGCGTTCCTTCAGCTCACCGACGCGGTTGAGGCCCTGCTTCTCCTTCTCCCAGCGGGCGGTGAGGCCGCGCAGCTCCTCCTCCTTGTCGGCGAGGTCGCGGCGGAGCTTGTCCAGGCGCTGCCTGGAGCCGGGGTCGGTCTCGTTCTTGAGGGCCAGCTCCTCCATGTGGAGACGGTCGACGGCGCGCTGGAGCTCGTCGATCTCGACGGGCGAGGAGTCGATCTCCATGCGCAGCCGGGACGCCGCCTCGTCGACCAGGTCGATGGCCTTGTCGGGGAGGAAGCGGGAGGTGATGTAGCGGTCGGACAGGGTCGCGGCGGCCACCAGGGCGGAGTCCGCGATGGAGACCTTGTGGTGGGCCTCGTAACGGCCCTTGAGGCCACGCAGGATCGCGATGGTGTCCTCGACGCTCGGCTCCGCCACCAGCACCTGCTGGAAGCGGCGTTCCAGGGCGGGGTCCTTCTCGATCCGCTCGCGGTACTCGTCGAGCGTCGTCGCGCCGACCATGCGGAGCTCGCCGCGGGCCAGCATCGGCTTGAGCATGTTGCCGGCGTCCATGGCGGAGTCGCCGCCGGCGCCCGCGCCGACGACGGTGTGCAGCTCGTCGATGAAGGTGATGATCTGCCCGTCGCTCTCCTTGATCTCGGAGAGGACCGTCTTCAGCCGTTCCTCGAACTCACCGCGGTACTTCGCGCCCGCGACCATCGCGCCGAGGTCGAGCGAGACGAGCCGCTTGTTGCGCAGGGACTCGGGGACGTCGCCCTTGACGATGCGCTGGGCGAGCCCCTCGACGACGGCCGTCTTGCCGACGCCGGGCTCACCGATGAGCACGGGGTTGTTCTTGGTGCGGCGGGACAGGACCTGGACGACGCGGCGGATCTCCTGGTCGCGTCCGATGACCGGGTCGAGCTTGCCCTCGCGCGCGGCCGCCGTGAAGTCCGTACCGAATTTCTCCAGGGCCTTGTACTGACCCTCCGGGTCGGGTGTGGTCACCCGGCGCCCTCCCCTGTTCTTCTCGAACGCGTCCAGCAGCCTCTTCGCACTGGCCCCCTGATCACTCAGGATCTCACCGGCCCGGCCGCCCACGGCGGCGATGCCGATCAGCAGGTGCTCGGTGGAGATGTAGTCGTCGCCGAGCTCCTTCGCGCGCTGCGCGGCGTCCGCGATGACGGCGAGCAGCTCGCGGTTGGGCTGGGGCGGGGCGACGGTCGACCCGGTGACGCTGGGCTGCGCGCCCAGCAGCCGCTCGGTCTCGCTGCGTACGACGAGCTGATCGGCCTCGACGGAGGCGAGCAGATCGATGATGTTCTCGTTGTCCTCGCCCGCGAGCAGCGCGAGCAGCAGGTGCCCGGGGGTCAGATCGGGGTGCCCGTCCTTCACGGCCCTGTTGGTGGCCGCGTTGATGGCGTCACGGCTCTTGTTGGTCAGCTCGGCGTCCACGTGCGCTTTCTCCTCCTTGCGGTGACCGGTCTCTCCACAGCACTGACTAGGTCAACGTGCACAAAGTTGAGTCTATTCCACTCAACCCCGCGCCACACCTGTCCGTCGCCCCTTGCCCTCTCCTGCCCCTGCCCTGCCCTGGGCCCCTCGGCCCTCGGTCCTCCGCGGCATGCTTCCGCCCGAGTCAACCGGCCGGACCGGACCCGCGCCACTGCAGGGGCCGGCGCGCTGCCTACGCTGCCCTCATGGCAGTCGACGTGACGAACCCCGATCCCGAGTACCTCGCGTTCTGGCGCGAGCACCACCTGTGCACCCTGACCACGCCCCGCCCCGACGGCACGCCGCACGTGGCGCCGGTGGGAGTGACGTACGACCCCGAGGCCGGGCTGGCCCGGATCATCACCAGCAAGGGCAGGCGGAAGGTGGCCAACATCCTGGCCGCGGGTCCGGACGGCGCCCGGGTCGCGGTCTGCCAGGTCGACCGGCGCCGCTGGGCGACACTGGAAGGCCGTGCGACGGTCCGCACGGAACCGGAGGTGGTCGCCGACGCGGTACGCCGCTACGCGGAACGCTACGGGCGCACGCCGTCGCCCAACCCGGACCGCGTCGTCATCGAGATCGCCCTGGACCGGGCGCTCGGCAGGGCGTGAGAGGAACCGCGACAACCCCGGGCACAACAGGACCCCGGGCAGCACAACGGCGCCATCGTGTTCAGGTCACGATGGCGCCGTTGTGTGGGGGAGTGACTGAGCGACGTGTAACGACGGGGGATCGCTCAGGCACTGCGGGGGGTGGCGGAGATAGTCTCTGGCTCGAACAGCTGGTGGTCCCGCCGGTCGAGGTTGACGAAGATCATGTCGTACCGGATCGCGCAGCGGACGGGCTGCGGGGCTCCCCGCGGCTTGCGGAGGCACCGGTAGGCACGTACTTCGTCGTCTTCTTCACGTGCGACAACGATGGGGTCGCCGAACAGAGTGACCATCAGCGAGTCGCCACAGCGGGGGAGGGCCGTGACGAGATCGATGAAATGCCAGCCTGATCGGTAGGCCGTAGCCATCTCGCGCCGGAAGGTTCGGTCGTCCGGCGGGATGGTCATGCGCCCGATTGAGTCGGTTCGGACCAGGCGATGTCACCGGGAGCGACCGCTGCCTCGACGTTCCACGCGATGTCGCCCGGGGCGATCCAGGCAATGTCGTCCGGCGCGGAGGCCGGTGTGCCCCAGGCGATGTCACCCGGTGCGGTCCAGGCGATGTCACCGGGCGCGGCCGCCTGGACGTTCCACGCGATGTCACCCGGGGCGGTCCAGGCGATGTCACCCGGCGCCGGCGCCGCCTGGACGTTCCACGCGATGTCGCCCGGGGCGGATGCCGCCTCGGCGTTCCAGGCAATGTCGCCGGCGCCCACCGCTCCAAGGCCCAAAGCCGCGACGAACGAGGCGGCAAGCACCGAGCGAAGCACTCGCTTATACATAGTCAGCTTCGTCCTCACTTGTGGATTCTTCTCCCCCGCACCTAAGACGATGTCTCACCTGGGCGCGCTAACACCACCGAGTCAATGCATCATGTTCTTGCATGTTCAGGAACCTGGGGGGTGAAGGTATGACCACAAGAGACACAAAACAGGCACATCCTCATGCGATCACCGAATTGTGCGACGCCGGAAAACACCTCTACGCCAGCGCACTTCGCTCCGGTCGCATCGCTCGCAGCGAAGTCGACTCCGCGCCCTGCCTGATGGACTTCACCCTCCTGCACCCGGACCCCGACGACTCCGACTGGCTCCGTCCGGTCCCGCCGTCCGCCGCCCTGGCGCAGCGCCTTCACCCCATAGAGCGCGAGATCCAGGAACGCCGACAGCACTCCGTCGAGCTGGCCGAAGCCTTCGAACCGTTCATGGACATCAGCGCCCAGGACCCGACGACGACCCACGCCATCACGGTGCTTGAGGGGGTCAACCGGATCAACGCGGCGCTGGATCTCGCCACTGCCGAGTGCCGCACCGAAGTCCTCACCGTCCAACCCGGGGGCGGGCGGAGCGAGGACCGCCTCAGCGAGGCCCTGGAACGAGGCCTCTCAGTGGTGGACCGCGGTGTCAGCATCCGCACGCTCTACCAGCACACGGCCCGGCACAGCCCTGGAACCCTTGCCTACGCGGAACGTCTGGCCGAGGACAAGGTCGAGATCCGGACCCTCGAAGAACTCATAGAGCGCCTCATCATCTTCGACCGGACGGTCGCCTTCATCCCGGCTCAGGACGACCGCCAAGTCGCCCTGGAACTGCGCCACCCCGGGCTGGTCGAGTATCTGGTGAAGGTCTTCGAGCAGCTGTGGACCCGCGCGCAGCCACTCCTCGAAGAGATCAAGTACGAACAGGCGCCCAAGGGCATCAGCGGAGTCCAGCGCTCCATCGCCCAACTCCTCGTCGAGGGAAACGTCGACGACTCCATCGCCCGCCGCCTCGGGATGAACGTACGCACCTGCCGCGCGCACATCGCCAAACTGAATGCCGCACTCGGCAGCGGCAGCCGCGCCCAACTCGGGTACCTCATCGCGCAGTCGGGAATCCTGGACCAGGGCACCGATCGCGACGCACTCTGACGCCTTCCGTGACTTGGCGGCAGTCGTGAGAAGTGCGGGCCCGAGCGCGTCGCCCACGCCTCTCCCTGCCGAGGGCGCAGAAGAACGAGGCCGGTCACCCGTGAAGCACACGGGTGACCGGCCTCGTCCGTCGCGCGGGTACGCCGGACCCGCTCAGTCCTTCGGCCGCTTCGGCCGCCAGACCACCAACGCACTGGTCTGCTGCACGTCCTGATACGGCACCAGGTCGCGGCGGTACGAGGCGTGCACCTGGGCCTCGCGCTGCTGCATGGCCACCGCCGCTCCGTCCACGGCCGCCGAGAGTTCGGCGACGCGCTGCTGGAGGGCCGCGACCTGGTTCTCCAGTTCGATGATGCGCTTGATGCCGGCGAGGTTGATGCCCTCGTCCTGCGACAGCTGCTGCACGGTGCGCAGCAGCTCGATGTCGCGGGCCGAGTAGCGCCGGCCACGCCCGGCCGTGCGGTCGGGGGAGACCAGACCGAGACGGTCGTACTGGCGCAGTGTCTGCGGATGAAGGCCCGAGAGCTGGGCCGCGATCGAGATCACGTACACCGGTGATTCATCGGTCAGTTCGTACGGATTGCGTCGTCGGCCGTCCACCTCAAGCTCCCTTCGCTGCCTGGAACAGCTCCGCCCGCGGGTCGTGGCCCGCGGTCGCCTTGCGGTAGGCCTCCAGTGCGTCCCTGGCCTCGGTGCTGAGGTCCCTGGGCACCGTCACCTCGACAGTGACCAGCAGGTCGCCCCTGGTGCCGTCCTTGCGTACGGCGCCCTTGCCGCGGGCACGCATCGTACGTCCGTTGGGGGTGCCGGCCGGAAGTTTCAGAGTGACCGGCGGACCGCCGAGCGTGGGCACCTTCACCTCGCCGCCGAGCGCCGCCTCCGTGAAGTCGACGGGCACGGTGACCGTGAGGTTGTCGCCCTTGCGGCCGAAGACCGGGTGGGCGTCGACATGGACCACGACGTACAGATCACCGGCCGGTCCACCGCGCTCGCCCGGACCGCCCTTTCCGCGCAGCCGGATCCGCTGGCCGTCCGAGACGCCCGCCGGAATCCTGACCTGCATGGTCCGGGAGGACTTCGCCCGTCCGCTGCCCTTGCAGACGTCGCAGGGGTCCTGGGCGATGAGGCCCCGGCCCTTGCAGTCCACACAGGGATCGGTGAGCGAGAAACCGCCGCCGGTGCCGCGCGACACCTGGCCGGTACCGAGACAGGTCGGGCAGACCCTGGGGGTGCCGTTCTTGTCACCGGTGCCGGAGCACGCCTTGCAGGGCGCCTGGCTGGACATCCGCAACGGGACCGTGGCCCCGTCGACCGCCTCGGTGAAGCTGAGCGTCACCTCGGACTCGATGTCCTGGCCGCGGCGCGGCTGCACCCGCGTCCCCGTACCGCCCCGGTTGAACAGGCCGCCGAAGACATCGCCCAGACCACCGCCGCCGAAGCCGCCGGCTCCGCCGCCCTGGCCCCCGCCCTGGGTGCCTCCGAAGAGGTCGCCCAGGTCGAAGTTGAAGTTGCCTCCCGCGCCCGGAGGGCCGGCCCGGAAGCCGCCGTTGCCGAAGAGGGCGCGTGCCTCGTCGTACTCCTTGCGCTTCTTGGTGTCGCCGAGGATGTCGTTCGCCTCGGAGATCTGCTTGAAGCGCTCCTCCGCCTTGTCGTCGCCCTTGTTGGCGTCCGGGTGGAACTCGCGGGCGAGCTTCCGGTACGCCTTCTTGATCTCGGCGTCGGTGGCGTCCTTGGGGACGCCGAGGACCTTGTAGTAGTCCTTCTCGACGAAGTCCTTCGTGCTCATCGACGTCCCTCCTTCCGGACGATCGGCCATGCGACCGGCCCGGTGGGCGGTCGCATGGCCGGGCGGTGGGCCGCTAGGTGGTCAGACGGGATGTCAGACCTCCTCGGTGTCACCGCTCTCCTCGTCGGTTGCCTTCTCTTCCTTGGCTGCCGCACCCGGCTGGGGTTCGGCCACCGCCACCCGCGCGGGGCGGATGGTGCGTTCGCCGATCCGATACCCCGGCTGCAGGATCGCCACGCAGGTCGTCTCGGTGACATCCGGCGCGTACGAGTGCATCAGGGCTTCATGGATCGTCGGGTCGAAGGGCTCGCCCTCCTTGCCGAACTGCTGCAGGCCCAGCTTGGCGACGACCGTCTCCAGCGATTCGGCCACCGACTTGAACCCGCCCACGAGCTCGTTGTGGTCCCGGGCCCGGCCGACGTCGTCGAGCACGGGCAGGAGCTCGGACAGGAGACCCGCTACTGCGATCTCCTTGACCGTGGCCCGGTCCCGCTCGACGCGACGGCGGTAGTTCTGGTACTCGGCCTGGAGCCGCTGGAGGTCGGCCGTGCGCTCGTTGAGCGCCGTGCGGACCTGGTCCAGCTGTGCCGTCAGGCCAACTGTCTGTACTCCGTCCCCGGCCGCCGGCGCCTCCTCCTCCGGAGAGGAGGGGGCCTCCTTCGGCTCAGCTCCGTCGGAGGCAGCGCCGGAGGGGACGTCGGGCTTCTCCTCGAAGCCCGGAGTCTCCTCGGTCACACCGCACCGCCCTTCGCGTCCTTCTCGTCGTCCACGATCTCGGCGTCGACGACATCGTCATCGGCCTTGGCCTGCTGGGCGCCCGGCTGCGGGTCGCCCTGCGGGCCGCCGTCGGCCTGGGCGTTGGCGTACATCGCCTGGCCCAGCTTCTGGGAGACGGCCGCGACCTTCTCGGTGGCGGTGCGGATCTCGGCGGTGTCCTCGCCCTTGAGCTTCTCCTTCAGCTCGGTGAGCGCGGTCTCCACCTCCGTCTTCACGTCACCGGGGACCTTGTCCTCGTTGTCCTTGAGGAACTTCTCCGTCTGGTAGACGAGCTGCTCGCCCTGGTTGCGGGACTCGGCGGCCTCGCGACGGCGGTGGTCCTCCTCCGCGTACTGCTCGGCCTCTTCGCGCATCCGGTTGACCTCGTCCTTCGGCAGCGAGGAGCCACCGGTGACGGTCATCTTCTGTTCCTTGCCGGTGCCGAGGTCCTTGGCGGCGACGTGCATGATGCCGTTCGCGTCGATGTCGAACGCGACCTCGATCTGCGGGACGCCACGGGGGGCCGGCGGCAGGCCGGTCAGCTCGAACATCCCGAGCTTCTTGTTGTACGCCGCGATCTCACGCTCGCCCTGGTACACCTGGATCTGCACGGACGGCTGGTTGTCCTCGGCCGTCGTGAAGATCTCGGAGCGCTTCGTCGGGATCGTGGTGTTGCGCTCGATGAGCTTCGTCATGATGCCGCCCTTGGTCTCGATGCCGAGGGAGAGCGGGGTGACGTCGAGCAGCAGGACGTCCTTGACCTCGCCCTTGAGGACACCGGCCTGGAGCGAGGCGCCGATGGCGACGACCTCGTCCGGGTTCACACCCTTGTTGGCCTCCTGGCCACCGGTCAGCTCCTTGACGAGCTCGGCGACGGCCGGCATACGGGTCGAGCCACCGACGAGAACGACGTGGTCGATCTCGGTGAGCTGGATGCCCGCGTCCTTGATGACGTTGTGGAACGGGGTCTTGCAGCGGTCCAGGAGGTCCGCGGTGAGCTGCTGGAACTGCGAGCGCGTGAGCTTCTCGTCCAGGTGCAGCGGGCCCTCGGCGGACGCCGTGATGTAGGGCAGGTTGATCGTGGTCTCGGTCGAGGACGAGAGCTCGATCTTCGCCTTCTCCGCGGCCTCGCGCAGACGCTGGAGAGCCATCTTGTCCTTGGACAGGTCCACGCCGTGCCCGTTGGCGAACTGCTTCACCAGGTAGTCGACGACGCGCTGGTCCCAGTCGTCACCACCGAGGTGGTTGTCACCGTTGGTGGCCTTCACCTCGACGACACCGTCGCCGATCTCCAGCAGCGACACGTCGAACGTGCCGCCACCGAGGTCGAAGACGAGGATCGTCTGGTCGTCCTTGTCGAGGCCGTAGGCCAGCGCGGCGGCGGTCGGCTCGTTGACGATACGCAGGACGTTCAGGCCCGCGATCTCGCCGGCCTCCTTCGTCGCCTGACGCTCGGAGTCGTTGAAGTACGCGGGAACGGTGATGACCGCGTCGGTCACCTTCTCGCCCAGGTAGGACTCGGCGTCCCGCTTCAGCTTCTGCAGCACGAAGGCGCTCATCTGCTGCGGGTTGAAGCTCTTGCCGTCCAGGTCGATCTTCCAGTCAGTGCCCATGTGGCGCTTGACGGAGCGGATGGTCCTGTCGACGTTGGTCACTGCCTGGCGCTTGGCGACCTCGCCGACCAGCACCTCGCCGTTCTTCGCGAAGGCGACGACGGACGGCGTGGTCCTGGCGCCCTCTGCGTTGGTGATGACGGTGGGCTCGCCGCCTTCGAGAACGCTGACGACGGAGTTAGTCGTGCCCAGGTCGATGCCGACCGCACGTGCCATTTCAATTCCTCCAGCTTGACTACTTGAGTGCAACTGACTCAAGGATGCATGACGCCCGTCCCAGTGTCAACAGACTTGAGTCGAGCAGACTCAACTATCGTGCACGCACCTGACGCGCGGCGGACAATCTCGGACGACACCGGCTCCCTCGCGGGCCGGGCAACCCGCCCCCATCATCGCGTCATGGGATCGTTCTGTCACAAATTGCCGTGAGCCGCATAAAACCGGCACTCGATCCACCCGACCCCAGACAGGTGCGAACGATGCAGAGGCAGAGACAGACGCAGGGCCGGCCGATGGACCGAGCCATGGGCCGCATCTCGGCGCGCGCCGGGACACGCATGCCGGGCCGCCCGTCCGGCCGCGCGCCGGGCCGCCTGTCCGGCCGCGCGCCGGGCCGCCTGTCCGGCCGCGCGCCGACGCACCTGCGGGCCCACGCGACCGCCCGCACCACAGCGTTCGGCACGCCGGCTCTCCCGCAGGGCCTCCTGTCGGCCCTCTCGTCGGTCCGTACGCGCGTGCGGCAGCAGCAGTGGCCGCCGGCCAAGCGCGTACTGGATCTGGCCCTCGGCTCGATCCTGCTGGCCCTGGCCGCCCCGCTGCTCGCCGCGGGCACCCTCGCCCTCGCGGCACAACGGCCCCACGGCGGGGTACTGACCCGCTCACCCCGGATCGGCCTGGGCGGTCACGTCTTCGTGCTGCGCTCGCTGCGCACCCGCCGGCTGCGGCTGGACCTGCTCTCCCGGCTGCCGCACGTCGTACGGGGAGAGCTGTCCCTGGTCGGCCCGGCACCCCTGACACCGGACGAGGCCCGAGCCGGGGCAGCCGGACCCACCAAGTCCGCCGGCTCTCCCGAACCCACCGGGCCAGGGCCCACCGAGCCCACCCCCTCCAGCCCCGCAGCCACCGCGCCCGTCCCCGCTCCCGTCCCCGCCGCGAGAGACTGGCGGCAGGAACTGCGACCGGGCCTCACCGGCCTGGCGCAGGTACGCTCCCGCTCCGGCATGCCGTGGGACGAACCCGCCCTGCTCGACCAGCACTACGCCGAGCACCACTGGGTGGGACTCGACCTCGCCATCCTGGCGAGAGCCGTACACGCTCCGCTGCACCGGGCGGTCCGCGGACTCGCCCGACACGGCAAGGCACACCTGAGCGACACAGATCACCGCCGGTCCGGCTACAGCGCGGCGGAATAAGTGGATAGTGTCAGCACAGACTGATTAAGTTACTGCTTAGTAGTCCCAGTATTCGCTCGTCGACGCTGGATCCCACCCTCGCAGGCCCGAGGAGCCCCCAAATGCAACTCGCCGCGATCATCGTGTCGCTGGTGCTGACTGTGGTCGGCGTTGCGCTCATCGCCCGAGCCGTCGCGCAGATCTACCGGTTCGTCACGCTCGGACAGCCGGTCCCGGCAGGCAGCCGCACCGACAACCCGAAGCAGCGCACGATCACCCTGGTCAAGGAGTTCCTCGGCCACACCCGGATGAACCGGTGGGGGATCGTCGGCTTCGCCCACTGGTTCGTCGCCATCGGCTTCCTGACCCTGCCGCCGACGCTGCTCCAGGCGTACGGACAGCTCTTCAAGGCCGACTGGGTCCTGCCGATCATCGGCAACTGGCCGCCGTTCGAGATGTACACCGAGTTCATCGGCCTGATGACGACGGTCGGCATCCTCGTGCTGATCGCCATCCGACTGCTGAACCTGCCCTCCCGGGCCGGCCGCAAGTCCCGCTTCGCGGGTTCCAAGGCGTGGCAGGCGTACTTCGTCGAGTACGTCATCCTCATCATCGGCCTGGCGATCCTGACCCTGCGCGGCCTCGAAGGCGCGATCCACCACGTCGGGAGCTACGAGGCCGCGTACTTCATCTCGTACCCGCTGGTCCTCGCCTTCAAGGGCCTCGCGCTCGGCACGCTGCAGAACCTCATCTACTTCGTCGCGATGATCAAGATCGGCACCTCGCTGATCTGGATGATCACCGTCTCGCTCAACACCAACATGGGTGTCGCCTGGCACCGCTTCCTCGGCTTCCCGAACATCTGGTTCAAGCGGAACGCGGACGGCGCGGTCGCGCTCGGCGCGCTCCAGCCCATGACCTCCGGTGGCAAGGAGATCGACTTCGAGGACCCGGGCGAGGACGACGTCTTCGGTGTCTCCCAGGTCGAGCAGTTCTCCTGGAAGGGCATTCTCGACTTCTCCACGTGCACGGAGTGCGGTCGCTGCCAGTCGCAGTGCCCGGCCTGGAACACGGGCAAGCCGCTCTCCCCGAAGCTCCTGATCATGTCGCTGCGCGACCACGCGCACGCCAAGGCCCCGTATCTGCTGGCCGGCGGCGGCAAGGACATGGAGGGCAACGAGAAGGCGTCCGAGGAGCAGCTGAAGGACGTACCGGCCGCGGCCCTGGCGGAGGCCGAGCGCCCGCTGATCGGCACGGTCGAGGAGAACGGCGTCATCGACCCGGACGTGCTGTGGTCCTGCACCACCTGTGGTGCGTGTGTGGAGCAGTGCCCGGTCGACATCGAGCACATCGACCACATCGTCGACATGCGCCGCTACCAGGTGATGATCGAGTCCGCGTTCCCGTCCGAGGCGGGCACCATGCTCAAGAACCTGGAGAAGAAGGGCAACCCCTGGGGGCTGGCCAAGAAGCAGCGCGTCGAGTGGACCAAGGAGGTCGACTTCGAGGTCCCGATCGTCGGCAAGGACGTCGAGGACCTGTCCGAGGTCGACTACCTGTACTGGGTCGGCTGCGCGGGCGCCCTCGAAGACCGGGCCAAGAAGACCACGAAGGCCTTCGCGGAGCTCCTCCACATCGCGGGCGTCAAGTTCGCGATCATGGGCGGCGACGAGAAGTGCACCGGTGACTCGGCCCGTCGCCTGGGCAACGAGCCGCTGTTCCAGCAGCTCGGCCAGGAGAACGTGGCCATGCTGAACATGGCGTTCGGCGAGGACGACGAGGACGACTCGACGAAGAAGGCGAAGGCCGCGAAGAAGATCGTCGCGACCTGCCCGCACTGCTTCAACACCATCGCCAACGAGTACCCGCAGCTCGGCGGCGAGTACGAGGTCATCCACCACACCCAGCTGCTCCAGCACCTCATCGACGAAGGCAGGCTGACCCCGGTGACCCCGGTCGAGGGCCTGATCACGTACCACGACCCCTGCTATCTGGGCCGTCACAACAAGATCTACACCCCGCCGCGCGAGATCATCGCGAAGGTCCCGGGCCTCAGGAACGAGGAGATGCACCGCCACAAGGAGCGCGGCTTCTGCTGCGGTGCCGGTGGTGCCCGGATGTGGATGGAGGAGCGGATCGGCAAGCGCATCAACAACGAGCGCGTCGACGAGGCTCTGTCGCTGAACCCCGACATCGTCTCCACCGCCTGCCCGTTCTGCCTGGTCATGCTGACCGACTCGGTCAACGGCAAGAAGAACGACGGCAAGGCGAAGGAGTCGGTCCAGGTGGTCGATGTGTCGCAGCTGCTGCTGGACTCCGTGAAGACTCCGGCCGACCCGGCCGGCGAGACGGAGTCGGCGGACGCACCGGAGCCGGAGCCGGTGAAGTAGCTCGGGCTGTCGTGCGACAGAAGCGGCCGGACCTGCCTCGGGGGCAGGACCGGCCGCGTGTGTCTTGGGTTCGGCGCACGGCGGGCAGCCCCCCGGGGGTGCCCGGGGGGGTGTGTCATCTCGGCGCCCAATGGGGGGGGGGTGTTCAGGCCCGCTAACCACACCCACCCCGACCACGGACGTT
>NZ_JBEYTM010000022.1:0-120215 GCF_040643055.1 Streptomyces sp. NPDC047515 | reverse complement strand
CGCCAGCGCATCAGCGTCCTGTTCGCGATGCTCCGCGACGGCACCTTCTACGAGTCCCGAACCCCCACCGTCACCCTCGCCGCATGAATGGGACCCACACCCCCAAAACCGACAGCGCGGGATTGACGAACGACATAGAGGCACCCCCCGCATACGCACCCCGCGCATACGCACCCCGGCCCCGGAGGCCGACGCCGCCCCTGCACCCGACCGCCCAGGGGCCACGTCCTCAGCCCGTGCTCCCTTGACCCTTCGCGCTCACACAACCGGGAGCGCGGAGCACCGGGGAAGCCCGTCGCACCGATCACACGCAGAAGGCCCGGTGTCTCCGAAGAGATACCGGGCCTTCTGCTGTCACTGTGGGGCTAACAGGATTTGAACCTGTGGCCTCATCCTTATCAGGGATGCGCTCTAACCAACTGAGCTATAGCCCCGCCGCGCTGCGCGCTGACTTCTGAAGATTAGCGCACGTCGGGGCCAGTCCCAAAATCGATACCCGGAGCCCTACTCGTCCTCGGCCAGGGTGAGCTCGATGCCACCCACGAAACCCGCCGACAGGTTGTAGATGAAGGAGCCCAGCGTCGCCAGCGCGGTCGCCAGCACCACGTCGATCACCGCGATGACCGAGGTGAAGATGAGGACCCGCGGAAGCGACAGGAACGACTGAAGATCGAAGCCGTTGTTCTCGTTCGAGCCGGTGGCCTCGCTGATCGTGCCGCCCACGGTGGTGAAGACGCCCATCGCGTCCATCACCATCCACAGCACCGCGGCCGCCACCACCGTGCAGATGCCGAGCGCGATGGAGAGCAGGAAGCTCACCTTCATCACCGACCACGGATCGGCCTTGGCCACCCGCAGACGCGCCTTACGGGTACGCGGAGTCGTCCGCGCCCCTGTCCGGGGCCGCCGGGCCGCCTGCGCGGCGCTGACGCCCTGCGTGCCGTGCGGCCGGCCGCCCTGGGCCCCGCCCGCGGGCGAGGGATACGCCTGCGGCGGGTGGTACGGCCCGCTCGCCTGCCCCGGTGCGGGCTCGCGCTCACCGGGCAACGGCCCGGTCGCGTAACCCTCGTACTGGGGCTGAGGCCCCCGGGTGTCCGTCACAGTGCCCCCCTGGGAGTCCGTGGCAGGGCCACGGGCACCGTTCGCTCCAGCTCCGGAAGCGGCCGAACCGGCGCCCGTGGCTCCACTCACGCTCTACTCCTCGTGCTCCCCGGCCGAAGGCGACGTGCCTTCGGCATTGCCCTCGACCGTGCTCTCGGCAGCCTCCGCCGTCGCGGCCTCGGCGTCCTCGGACCCCTCGACCTCTTCGGCCTCACGGCCGGCTTCGGCGTTGCGGGCGATACCGACGACGGCATCGCGCTTGCCCAGATTGATCAGTTGAACGCCCATGGTGTCACGGCCCGTCTCCCTGACTTCATTGACTCGCGTACGAATCACACCACCGCCGAGCGTGATGGCGAGGATCTCGTCCGACTCCTCGACCACCAGCGCGCCGACCAGCGAGCCCCGGTCCTCCACGATCTTGGCGGCCTTGATGCCCAGGCCGCCACGACCCTGAACGCGGTACTCGTCGACGGGAGTCCGCTTCGCGTACCCACCGTCGGTGGCAGTGAACACGAACGTACCCGGCCGGACAACATTCATCGAGAGCAGTTCGTCGCCTTCGCGGAAACTCATGCCCTTCACACCCGAAGTGGCACGACCCATCGGGCGCAGCGCATCGTCCGTCGCGGTGAACCTGATCGACTGGGCCTTCTTGCTGATGAGCAGCAGATCGTCCTCGGCCGACACCAGCTCCGCACCGATCAGCTCGTCGGCTGTGCCTTCGGCGCCGTTGTCCATCTCCCGGAGGTTGATGGCGATGACACCACCGGACCGCGGGGAGTCGTAGTCCTTCAGCGCGGTCTTCTTCACGAGACCGCCCTTCGTGGCCAGGATCAGATACGGCGCGGCCTCGTAGTCACGGATCGCCAGGATCTGCGCGATCCGCTCGTCCGGCTGGAAGGCCAGCAGGTTGGCGACGTGCTGGCCACGGGCGTCACGGCCAGCGTCCGGGAGCTCGTACGCCTTCGCCCGGTACACCCGGCCCTTGTTCGTGAAGAACAGCAGCCAGTGGTGCGTCGTGGACACGAAGAAGTGGTCGACGATGTCGTCTTCCTTGAGCTTCGTGCCCCGCACGCCTTTGCCGCCGCGTTTCTGCGAGCGGTAGTCGTCCGTCTTCGTACGCTTCACATAGCCGCCGCGCGAGATCGTGACGACGATGTCCTCCTCGGCGATCAGGTCCTCGATGGACATGTCACCGTCGAAGGGCACCAGCTTGGAACGCCGGTCGTCGCCGAACTTATCGACGATCGCGCCCAGTTCCTCGCTGACGATCTGCCGCTGGCGCTCCGGCGACACCAGGATCGCGTTGTACTCGTTGATCTTCGCCTGGAGCTCGTCGTGCTCGGCCGTGATCTTCTGGTGCTCCAGCGCGGCCAGCCGGCGCAGCTGCATCTCCAGGATCGCGTTCGCCTGGATCTCGTCGATCTCCAGCAGGCCCATCAGGCCCTCACGCGCCACCTCGACCGTCTGGCTGCGCCGGATGAGGGCGATGACCTCGTCGATCGCGTCCAGCGCCTTGAGCAGACCACGCAGGATGTGGGCCCGCTCCTCCGCCTTGCGCAGCCGGAACCGCGTACGCCGGACGATGACCTCGATCTGGTGCGTCACCCAGTGACGGATGAACGCGTCGATGGAGAGGGTGCGCGGCACACCGTCGACCAGCGCCAGCATGTTGGCGCCGAAGTTGGTCTGCAGATCGGTGTGCTTGTAGAGGTTGTTCAGCACGACCTTGGCGACCGCGTCGCGCTTCAGGACGACGACCAGGCGCTGACCGGTGCGGGACGAGGTCTCGTCGCGGACGTCGGCGATCCCGCCGATCTTGCCGTCCTTCACCAGGTCGGCGATCTTCTGCGCGAGGTTGTCCGGGTTGGTCTGGTACGGAAGCTCCGTGACGACCAGGCACTGCCGGTTCTGGATCTCCTCGACCGCGACGACCGCGCGCATCGTGATCGAGCCGCGGCCGGTGCGGTACGCCTCCTCGATGCCCTTGCGGCCCACGACGAGCGCGCCCGTCGGGAAGTCCGGGCCCTTGATCCGCTCGATCAGCGCGTCCAGGAGCTCCTCCTGCGAGGCCTCCGGGTGCTCCAGGTACCACTGGGCGCCGGCCGCGACCTCGCGCAGGTTGTGCGGCGGGATGTTGGTCGCCATGCCGACCGCGATCCCCGCGGAACCGTTGACCAGCAGGTTCGGGAAGCGCGCCGGCAGGACCGTCGGCTCCTGGTTGCGGCCGTCGTAGTTGTCCTGGAAGTCGACGGTCTCCTCGTCGATGTCCCGGACCATCTCCATGGACAGCGGCATCATCTTGCACTCGGTGTACCGCATGGCGGCGGCCGGGTCGTTGCCCGGGGAACCGAAGTTGCCGTTGGAGTCCACCAGCGGCATGCGCATCGACCAGTGCTGCGCCAGGCGGACCAGGGCGTCGTAGATCGAGGAGTCGCCGTGCGGGTGGTACGTACCCATGACGTCACCGACGACGCGGGCGCACTTGTAGAAGCCCTTCTCGGGCCGGTAGCCGCCGTCGTACATCGCGTACAGCACCCGGCGGTGGACGGGCTTGAGGCCGTCCCGCACGTCGGGCAGGGCACGCGAGACGATGACGGACATCGCGTAGTCGAGGTAGGAGCGCTGCATCTCCGTCTCGAGCCCGACGGGCTCGACACGCATGCCCACGCCCTCGACGGGCGGGACCTCTTCGGGCGTCACGGGGGCAGGGGTGTTCTCGTCGGCCATTGCTGGTCAAAGTCCTTTCGCGCTGCGGCTTGCTTGTACGGCCGACTCAGATGTCGAGGAAGCGGACGTCCTTGGCGTTGCGCTGGATGAACGAGCGCCGTGCCTCGACGTCCTCGCCCATCAGCACCGAGAACAGGTCGTCAGCCTGCGCCGCGTCGTCGAGCGTGACCTGGCCGAGCACCCGGTGGTCGACGTCCATCGTGGTGACACGCAGCTCCTCGGCGTTCATCTCGCCGAGACCCTTGAAGCGCTGGATCGAGTCTTCCTTGATCCGCTTGCCGTTCTGCTTGCCGAGCTCCACGAGAGCGTCGCGCTCACGGTCCGAGTACGCGTACTCGAAGTCGTCCCGGCCCCACTTGATCTTGTAGAGCGGCGGGCGGGAGAGGTAGACGTGCCCGGCCTCGACCAGCGGCCGCATGAAGCGGAAGAGGAACGTCAGCAGCAGGGTGTTGATGTGCTGGCCGTCGACATCGGCGTCCGCCATCAGAATGATCTTGTGATAGCGGAGCTTCTCGATGTCGAAGTCCTCGTGGACCCCGGTGCCGAAGGCCGAGATCAGCGCCTGGACCTCGGTGTTCTGCAGGATCTTGTCGACCCGGGCCTTCTCGACGTTCAGGATCTTGCCGCGGATCGGCAGGATGGCCTGGTACATCGGGTTACGGCCGGACTTCGCCGAACCACCGGCGGAGTCACCCTCGACGATGAAGATCTCGCACTTCGTCGGGTCGTTGGACTGGCAGTCGCTCAGCTTGCCCGGCAGCGAGGCGCTCTCCAGGAGCCCCTTGCGACGGGTCAGGTCACGCGCCTTGCGGGCCGCCACGCGGGCGGTCGAGGCGGCGATGCCCTTGCGGATGATGTCGGCGGCTTCGTTCGGGTTCCGGTCGAACCAGTCCGTCAACTGCTCGTGGACGACCTTCTGCACGAAGGTCTTGGCCTCCGTGTTGCCCAGCTTGGTCTTCGTCTGGCCCTCGAACTGCGGCTCGCCCAGCTTCACCGAGATGATCGCCGTCAGACCCTCGCGGACGTCCTCACCGGTGAGGTTGTCGTCCTTCTCGCGCAGCAGCTTCTTGTCGCGCGCGTACCGGTTGACCAGCGAGGTCAGCGCCGCACGGAAGCCCTCCTCGTGCGTACCGCCCTCGTGCGTGTGGATCGCGTTGGCGAAGGAGTAGACGCCCTCGCTGTACTGCGTGTTCCACTGCATGGCGATCTCGACCGAGAGGAGACGGTCCTTGTCCTCGGCCTCGATGTCGATCACCGACTGGTGAATGACATCGCCCTTGCGGGAGTTGAGGTACCTGACGAAGTCGACGATGCCGTTCTCGTAGTGGTACGTGACCGAGCGGGTCATCTCCTCCTCGGGGACGTCGACCGCCTCCGCGCTGTCCGCGCCCGCCGTCGCCTTCGCCGACTCCCGCTCGTCGGTCAGCTTGAGGGTAAGGCCCTTGTTGAGGAAGGCCATCTCCTGGAAGCGCCGCGAGAGCGTCTCGAAGGAGTACTCGGTCGTCTCGAAGATGTCACCGTCGGCCCAGAAGGTGACGGTCGTGCCCGACTCGTCGGTGGCCTCGTTACGGGCCAGCGCGGCCGTGGGGACGCCGAACTTGTAGTCCTGGGTCCAGCGGTAGCCGTCCGTCTTGACCTCGACGGAGACCCGTGTGGACAGGGCATTGACGACGGACACACCGACGCCGTGCAGACCACCGGAGACGGCGTAACCGCCGCCGCCGAACTTTCCGCCCGCGTGCAGGACGGTGAGCACGACCTCGACGGCCGGCTTGCCTTCGGACGGCACGATGCCGACCGGGATACCGCGGCCGTTGTCGACCACGCGCACCCCCCCGTCGGCGAGGATCGTGACGTCGATGGTGTCCGCGTGCCCGGCCATGGCCTCGTCGACCGAGTTGTCGACAACCTCTTGCACGAGGTGGTGGAGACCGCGCTCACCGGTCGAGCCGATGTACATGCCAGGTCGCTTGCGGACCGCGTCCAGGCCCTCGAGCACGGTGATCGCGCTGGCGTCGTACGACGCTTTCACCTCGCCCGGGGCGGGAGCAACGCTGCTCTCACCGGGGTTGGACGGAATGTTCTCGTTGGGGTTGCCGGAATCGGCCACGAAGCGCCCTTTCTGGCACAGCACAGGCCGTTCTCCGGGCAGGCGGGAGCGGCTGCGTCGTTCGGCTTGTATCGACGAATCCCGCAAGACGCGGGATTGCACACCAGTCTACCGGTAGCGCCGACCCGAATGGGGGTTTGCCGGTACCTGAGTACGCATGTGCCGCCCTGAACCAGCGCCTGACGACTCCCCATATTCAGGAAGGGCCCCCAAGACGCTCAAGCGGGCATTGAGCGCTTCGACCTGTCAACCTCTCGCTACCGTGAGGGACGCTCCGCTCTCCCCGTCCGGTGACAACCACCGCATACCGGTACAACTCGGATGCGACGGACAGCCCCACCGAGCAGCCCGGACAGGGCCCGGGCGCCACCCGGAACACCGCCCCACCGCGCTCAGGAACGAGAAGAAGCCCAGCTGACACGCTCAGAGCCTGTCGGGTGGCCTCTGATCGGGCGGCCGCGCCCTGGCACGCACTCCCCCAAGGCCTTGAGGGCCAGGGGGGACCCCCTCCCGCGTTGCCGAAATGCCCTGGTAGCTCCATCCCCGAGCTCTCAGCTTCGTTCGAGCAGGGGAGACCCCGTCCGAGGACATCCCGGCGCCTTGGAACCGCACGCACCAGACCGCGTCCGCTGTCCGATCGAAGGCCGCCCGACAGGCTCTCAGCCGTACGTATCGCCGGGCCCCGTGCTCCCCGGCGCCCGCAAGGGACCGAACCTGCGCTGCGGGCCCCCCGGCCCCAACACCTTGATCAACCTGACCGTGCCCTGCCCCAGATCCGCGTTCAGCCGGGCCACCAGCTGAGGCGCCAGCAACCGCAGCTGCGTCGCCCACGCCGTCGAATCGCACTGCACCGTCAGCACCCGCTCGTCCGGATCCTCGTCATACCGCAACGGCACACAGTGATTGGCCAGATCCGCGCCGACGATCTGCGGCCAGCGCCCCATCACCCCGCCCACCGCCGCAGGCGTCTCCCAGCCACGCTCAGTGATCAGGCGATTGATCGCCGCACCCAGCGGCAGCGGATCACGCCCGTCCGCCCGCGCCCCCGAACGCAGCCCACCACCCCGCCTGGCCTGCTTCTTCTGCTGCGCGGCAGCACCACGCGCCCGCGCCTGCTCCTTCGCCGCCCGCAACGCCACCCGCGCCAGATCGACACCCGACGGCTCCGGCTGCCCGCCGTCCCCCGGCCGAGCCTCCCCCGGCCGAGCCTCCGCCGGCTGCCCGGACGCCTCACCCCGGCCGCTCACAGCCGCCCCACCTCACCCGCGGACACCGCGTACCGCGTCCCCGCCAGAACCCCGGGAACGTCGTCGTCCACCGCCGCCGTCACCAGCACCTGCTCACCCGGAGCCACCAACTCCGCCAACCGCTCACGACGACGTGCGTCCAGCTCGGCGAAGACGTCGTCCAGCACCAGCACCGGTTCGTTGCCCTCACCGCGCAACAGCTCGTACGAGGCCAGCCGCAGCGCCAACGCGTACGACCAGGACTCGCCATGGCTCGCATATCCCTTGGCGGGCATGCCGCGCAGCCCCAGCAACAGATCGTCGCGGTGCGGGCCGACCAACGTCACACCCCGCTCGATCTCCTGCTTACGGACCTCCGCCAGGGCCGCGATCAGCTGCTCGAACAGTTCCTCACGGGTACGCGCCGCATCCACCCCCGCGCCGACCGAACTCCGGTACTCCAACGCCACCGGACCACCACCGGGCGCCACATCCGCGTACGCCTTGTCGGCCAGCGGCTGCAGAGTCGCGATCAGATCCAGGCGCTGCGCCAGCAGCTCCGCGCCGACCCGGCCCAGGTGCTGGTCCCACACATCGAGCGTGGAGAGATCCATCGACCGGCCACCGTGCCTGCGCGCCATCGCCGCCGACTTCAGCAAGGTGTTGCGCTGCTTCAGCACCCGCTCGTAGTCCGAACGCACACCCGCCATCCGCGGCGAACGCGCGGTGATCAGCTCGTCGAGAAAGCGCCGACGCTCCCCGGGATCCCCCTTGACGAGCGCCAGATCCTCCGGGGCGAACAGCACCGTACGCACGATCCCCAGCACATCACGCGGCTTGACCTGCGACGATCTATTGATCCGGGCCCGATTGGCCTTGCCCGGGTTGAGCTCCAGCTCGACCAGCTGCGAACGCTCGCCCTGTGTGACAGCGGCTCGGATGACGGCTCGGTCCGCACCCATCCGAACCAGTGGCGCATCGGAGGAGACCCGATGGCTGCCGAGCGTCGCGAGATAGCCGACGGCCTCCACCAGGTTCGTCTTGCCCTGGCCGTTGGCCCCCACGAAAGCGGTGACGCCCGGATCGAGAGGTACCTCGACCCGGGCGTACGAGCGGAAGTCGGCCAGCGAGAGATGCGTGACATGCATGGGTGTACGCCGACCTTCCCGGCTTCCTGCTCCGTGCTCCGTAGGACGGGTCGGACGCTCTGGCCCGGCCCGCTCCTCGTTGCGGCTACTTCTTGTTCTCGACCGCGTGACCACCGAACTGGTTGCGCAGCGCGGCGATCATCTTCATCTGCGGGGAGTCGTCCTGACGCGAGGCGAAACGCGCGAAGAGCGATGCCGTGATCGCGGGCAGCGGCACCGCGTTGTCGATCGCGGCCTCCACCGTCCAGCGGCCCTCACCGGAGTCGGCGGCGAAACCACGGAGCTTGTCGAGGTGCTCGTCGTCGTCCAGCGCGTTGACCGCCAGGTCGAGCAGCCAGGAACGGATGACCGTGCCCTCCTGCCAGGAGCGGAAGACCTCGCGCACATCGGTGACGGAGTCGACCTTCTCCAGGAGCTCCCAGCCCTCGGCGTAGGCCTGCATCATGGCGTACTCGATGCCGTTGTGGACCATCTTCGCGAAGTGGCCGGCGCCGACCTTGCCCGCGTGGACGGAACCGAAGTCGCCCTCGGGCTTCAGCGCGTCGAAGATCGGCTGGACCTTCGCCACGTTCTCGGCGTCGCCGCCGTACATCAGCGCGTAGCCGTTCTCCAGGCCCCAGACACCGCCGGAGACTCCGCAGTCCACGAAGCCGATGCCCTTGATGCCGAGCTCGACCGCGTGCTTCTCGTCGTCCGTCCAGCGGGAATTCCCGCCGTCCACGACGATGTCACCGGGCGAGAGGAGCCCCGCCAGCTCGTCGATGGTGGCCTGGGTCGGGGCACCGGCCGGAACCATCACCCAGATGACCCGCGGGCCCTTCAGCTTGCCCACAAGCTCTTCGAGGCTCTGGACATCCGAGACGTCCGGGTTGCGGTCGTAACCGATGACGGTGTGGCCTGCGCGGCGGATGCGCTCGCGCATGTTGCCGCCCATCTTGCCGAGGCCGACGAGACCGAGCTCCATCAGAGATTCCTTAAGCGTTGTGCCGATTCGTACCCAAGGTCGAGCCTACGCCCGGCCGGGGACAGACCGGCGGGCATGCTCGGCGCTGAGCGTGCCCGTCGGAACCTGCCGTTTGCGGGACCGGTGGCCGGATCAGCCGGAGAGACGCACCGGCATGATCAGGTACTTGTACGCGTCATCCGCCTCGGCATCCACGGCCGGGCGGCCGCTGAGCAGCGCGGGCTTGGTGGACGTCGTGAACGAGAGCTGGGCGACCGGGGAGTCGATCGCGCTCAGCCCGTCCAGCAGGAAGGTCGGGTTGAAGGCGATCGAGATGTCGTCGCCCTCCAGCACCGCGTCGACCCGCTCCACAGCCTGTGCGTCGTCGCTGGACCCCGCCTCCAGGATCAGCACGCCCTGCTCGAAGCTGAGCCGCACCGGGGTGTTCCGCTCGGCGACGAGTGCCACACGCTTGACGGCCTCCACGAACGGAGCGGTCTCGATGACGGCGACCGAGTTGAACTCGGTGGGGAACAGCGTGCGGTACTTCGGCAGATCGCCTTCCAGCAGTCGCGTGGTCGTACGCCGGCCCGCGCCCTCGAAACCGATCAGACCCTCACCGGCACCCGAGCCGGAAAGGGCCAGAGTCACCGTGTCACCGCTGGTCAGCGCCTTGGCGGTGTCCAGCAGCGTCTTGGCGGGCACCAGGGCGACGGCCGAGGCATCCGGGTTCTCCGGCTTCCAGAGGAACTCGCGGACCGCGAAGCGGTAGCGGTCGGTGGAGGCCAGGGTGACGGTCTCGCCCTCGATCTCGATCCGCACACCGGTCAGGACCGGCAGCGTGTCGTCGCGGCCCGCGGCGATGGCGACCTGGGCGGCGGCCGAGGCGAAGACCTCGCCGGGGACCGTGCCCGTCGCGGTCGGCATCTCGGGCAGCGCCGGGTACTCCTCCACAGGAAGGGTGTGGAGTGTGAATCGCGAGGAGCCGCAGACCACGGTCGCCCGTACACCATCTGTGGAAATCTCCACCGGGCGGTTGGGAAGGGCGCGGCAGATGTCGGCGAGCAGCCGGCCGGAGACCAGCACCGTGCCGTCCTCGTCGACCTCGGCGTCCACCGAGACCCGGGCCGAGACCTCGTAGTCGAAGCTGGAGAAGCTGAGGGCGCCGTCCTCAGCCTTCAGCAGAAGGCCCGCGAGAACGGGCGCCGGCGGACGGGCCGGGAGGCTACGGGCCACCCAGGCCACAGCCTCCGCGAGTACATCGCGCTCCACCCGGATCTTCACCGGAACCGCCTCCTGCTGTTGCTCGCTCGCCCTGCTGGCCTTCGTCGTCTGATCGGGTCGTCCCGCCGATGACAGCGGGAGGACGCCGGGGACCAGTCTGACGTACGGCACCGACACTCGGTGCTGCTCGGGGTCAAGTCGCGACAAGAGCTTCGGAGCGCTCCGGCGCCGAGTTGTACACAGGCCCCACTTCGAAGCGGATTCCGGGCTAACTCTAGGTGGCAGTAGTAGTAGGGCCTGTGGAAACCGTGGATAACGTCGTTTTCCCAGGTCAGGCCCAGTTTTTTGTCCACCGACCCTGTGGGTGGCACCGGTGGACAACCCGGCGCTTCTGTGGACACGCGAAAGTTCTGCACACCCAGTGCACAGGGCAGGGGGGTTTCTCCCCAGGGCTGTCCCCAGCTTTACCCAGGTTCCCCACAGCCCAACCGACCCTCTCGGTGTGACGCCTTTCACTCTGCGCAGTGAAAGGCGGTGTTGCGTTGCCGAACAGTGGACAGGGGTGTGGAGAAGCTCGACCAAGCTGGGGACAAGACGGGCCGAGCTGTGGGCCGCCGGTGGACAACATCATCAGCTCCTTGTGGACGAAGATCTTGTCCACAGCCTGTGGATCACTGTTGGCCACAAATCCCCAAGCCCTTGACCTGGCCTGATGGAGTATCGACAGTCGCCCCTGTGGAAGCAATATGGAAAACTTCCGAATCCCCAGGCTGTGGAGGGGGGATTCTCCCCAGATCTGTGGAGAACGGACGGCCGACGGCAGGTATTCGAACACCGCGACCGCGACGGAGGCCCGGGAACAGGCTTCGGAGGGGGTTCAGGAGCGGGGTTCGGGGGGGCTCCGAAGGGTGCTTCCCAGGCCCGGAGGAGGGCTCAGGAGGACTCAGGGGGAGGCGTGAGGTGCCGGAGAGCCCTTCACGAGGGTTCCGTGGCGGCGTCCGGTGGTCCCCGGGGCGGTTTGCCGGCGGTTTCGGGAAAGCCTGGGGACGCCCCGCAGCCGCCTCGGGGGGTTCCGACAAAGCTCCGGGCAGGGGCCGGACAACGCGGAAGGGCGCCCGGAAGCCCTGTGAGGGTTCTCCGGGCGCCCCTGTGGCGCGTACAGAGCGCGTACTGCCGGCCGTCAGCCGTTCTTGATGCGGTTGGTGAGCTCGGTGACCTGGTTGTAGATGGAGCGTCGCTCCGCCATCAACGCGCGGATCTTCCGGTCCGCGTGCATCACCGTCGTATGGTCGCGGCCGCCGAACTGCGCCCCGATCTTGGGCAGTGAGAGATCGGTCAGCTCCCGGCAGAGGTACATGGCGATCTGGCGGGCCGTCACCAGCACGCGGCTGCGCGACGTTCCGCAGAGGTCGTCCACCGTCAGACCGAAGTAGTCCGCGGTCGCCGCCATGATGGCCGTCGCCGTGATCTCCGGAGCCGAGTCCTCGCCCCCCGGAATCAGATCTTTCAGCACATGCTCGGTCAGCCCGAGGTCCACCGGCTGACGGTTGAGGCTGGCGAAGGCCGTGACCCGGATCAGCGCCCCCTCCAACTCCCTGATGTTCCGGGAGATCCGGGAGGCGATGAACTCCAGCACCTCCGGCGGGGCGTTGAGCTGCTCCTGTACCGCCTTCTTGCGGAGGATCGCGATCCGCGTCTCCAGCTCCGGCGGCTGCACATCGGTCGTCAGACCCCACTCGAAACGGTTCCGCAACCGGTCCTCCAGGGTCACCAGCTGCTTGGGCGGCCGGTCGGAGGACAGCACGATCTGCTTGTTCGCGTTGTGGAGCGTATTGAAGGTGTGGAAGAACTCCTCCTGCGTCGACTCCTTGCTCGCCAGGAACTGGATGTCGTCGACGAGCAGGATGTCCACGTCGCGATAGCGCTTGCGGAAGGTGTCGCCCTTGCCGTCGCGGATCGAGTTGATGAACTCGTTGGTGAACTCCTCGGAGCTCACGTACCGCACCCGGGTGCCCGGGTAGAGGCTGCGGGCGTAGTGCCCGATGGCGTGCAGCAGATGGGTCTTGCCGAGTCCGGACTCCCCGTAGATGAAGAGCGGGTTGTACGCCTTCGCGGGTGCTTCGGCGACCGCGACCGCCGCGGCGTGGGCGAACCGGTTGGACGCACCGATGACGAAGGTGTCGAAGAGGTACTTCGGATTCAGCCGTGCCGCCGGCTCACCAGGACCGGGTGCGGGGGCTGGCTGTGCGCCCATCGGCCCGGTGCCGCCGCCGGGCCGGCCGGTGCCCGCGCCGCCCTGCCGGTGCTGGGGCTCCGGCATGTCGTGGTGCTCGGGGCGCTGCTGTTCGTAGCTCTGGCGCTCGGGCGGCTGCGGCCGGTAGCCGTGCTGCGGCTGCTGGGGGCGGCCGCCGGCGTACGGCTCGCGCCACTGCTCCGCGGAGGTGTCGCGGTCCTGGAATCCACCGAGCCGCGGCTGCTGCCAGGAGAGGTCCTCCTGGGTGCGCGGCCACGCACCGGGGTCGGGGCGCTGCTGCTGGTAGTCGGGGTAGGCGGGCCGAGCGGTCGGCATGCCGTCGTCCGAGGGCCGGTGTCCGTATCCGTCGTACGCGTCGTTGTGCTGACGCTCGTCGTGCTGCGGTCCCGGATAGCGGTGCTGCTGGGGCTGCTGGGACTGATGCATCGGGGGCGCGGGCGGGCTCGGAGGCTCGGCCGCGGAATCGTCGACGGTGATCGCGATGCGGATCGGGCGGCCGCACTCCCGGCTCAGCGTCTCGCTGATGAGCGGCGCGAGCCGGCCCTCCAGGACGCGCTTGCCCCATTCATTGGGTACGGCGAGCAGCGCCGTGTCGGCGACCAGTGCGAGCGGCTGGCAGCGCTCGATCCACTGCTTGTCCTTCGGCTCGATGCCCTGCTGGCCCTCTCCGAGGAGTTGCTCCAGCACTCGTGGCCACACTGCGGCAAGATCGGCAGGTACATCAGCCACAAGGCACGCTCTCTCGCTGGTCCCACGAATGTGTGGTTCTCGGGACGGGATGGGTCGGGATGGGTGAGGACCGGCAGGCAGGAAGAAAAAGAACCGGAGTTCAGCCACGGTAGTCAGGCCGACCCGCACGGTTCAAGTCGTTGTCCACAGGCTGTGCACAGTGGGGGGTGTTGCGGAGCCGGTTTGACCGGATGGCGCAGCCGCGCGTACCGTGACCAGGTCGAGTTGTCGATGGCTGCTGCCGCCTGCCTCCGATGGGCAAAGATCACGATCTGTGATTGTGAAGCGGTGCACTAGAGCGTTTACGCGAGTTCCTCGTGGGCGCACGGTGACAGCCAGGCGATGTCCCGCCAACACACGAGTCATTTCTGGAGCCCCCGAGTGAGCAAGCGCACCTTCCAGCCGAACAACCGTCGTCGCGCGAAGACCCACGGCTTCCGGCTGCGTATGCGCACCCGAGCCGGCCGCGCGATCCTCGCGTCCCGCCGTGGCAAGGGTCGCGCCAACCTGTCCGCCTGATCGCCTACAGGTCATGACGTGCTGCCTACCGAGAATCGGCTGAGGCGGCGCGAGGACTTCGCGACCGCAGTACGTCGAGGACGCCGGGCCGGCCGCCCGCTACTCGTCGTTCATCTACGCAGCGGTGCAACCGACCCGCACGTGACTGGGGAGAACGCTCCCCCGCCGCGTGCGGGTTTCGTTGTCAGCAAATCCGTGGGTGGAGCGGTTGTACGCACAGCGGTGAAGCGCAGGCTTCGCCACCTGGTCCGCGAACGACTGGCCCTGCTGCCCCCCGGTAGCCTGGTTGTCGTACGAGCGTTGCCTGGAGCGGGCGACGCCGACCATGAACAGCTGGCCCGAGACCTGGACGCCGCTCTGCAGCGGCTGCTGGGAGGGGGCGCGCGATGAAGTACCCGCTGCTGGCTCTTATCAAGCTGTATCAGTGGACGATCAGCCCGCTTCTCGGGCCTGTTTGCCGTTACTACCCGTCGTGTTCCCACTACGGATATACGGCGATCGACCGGCACGGAGCGATCAAGGGAACCGCGCTGACGGCTTGGCGCATCCTTCGCTGCAATCCGTGGTCACCCGGTGGCGTGGACCATGTTCCACCGCGCAAACGTCCGCGTTGGCACGAACTGCTGCGTAATGCCATGCGCGGTGACAAGGGCGGGGACTCCGCCGCTGATGTGCCTCCCGAGGGGACGGTTTCCGAACCCCCGGGCCCGGTCGCAGAGACTTCGCCCAATGCTCAAGGAGCTTGATTAGTGGACACGATTGCCAGTCTGTTCAGCTTTATCACCTGGCCTGTTTCATGGGTCATTGTCCAGTTCCACACGTTGTATGGAGCGATCTTCGGCAATGACACGGGCTGGGCCTGGGGCCTGTCCATCGTGTCCCTGGTGGTGCTGATCCGGATCTGCCTGATCCCGCTTTTCGTGAAGCAGATCAAGTCGACCCGGAACATGCAGGTGCTCCAGCCGAAGATGAAGGCGATCCAGGAGCGCTACAAGAGCGACAAGCAGCGTCAGTCCGAAGAGATGATGAAGCTGTACAAGGAGACGGGCACCAACCCGCTCTCCTCGTGCCTTCCCATCCTGGCGCAGTCGCCGTTCTTCTTCGCCCTGTATCACGTGCTCTCGGCCATCGCCTCGGGCAAGACGATCGGTGTCATCGACCAGCCGCTGCTCGACAGCGCCCGTAAGGCACACATCTTCGGTGCTCCGCTCGCTGCCAAGTTCATGGACAGCACGTCGGATGTCACCGCTCTCGGTGCCTCTCTGACCGACGTCCGGGTCGTCACCGCGGTCATGATCGTGATGATGTCGGCGTCGCAGTTCTTCACCCAGCGCCAGCTGATGACGAAGAACGTCGACCTGACGGTCAAGACGCCGTACATGCAGCAGCAGAAGATGCTCATGTACATCTTCCCGCTGATCTTCGCCGTCATGGGCATCAACTTCCCCGTCGGTGTCCTCGTCTACTGGCTGACCACCAACGTCTGGACCATGGGTCAGCAGATGTATGTGATCAACCAGAACCCGACGCCGGGCAGCAAGGCGCAGGACCAGTACCTGGGACGTCTGCTGAAGAGCGTCACCGCGCACGGTGAGGTTCGTGGCAGGACCAAGCGCAATACGGTGAAGCGGATCGTGTCCAAGGGCCCGGACCGCAATGACATCGAGCGGAAGTTCATCACCGGGCTGGCCAAGCTGGGCCTCGCTGCCCAGGAGGACGGCACGGTGATCAAGAGCGACACTGCGCTTGCCGAGGCCGAGGGCGGAGCCGCGCAGCGGCGTCAGCAGCCCAAGCGCCAGACCAAGGCCAAGCGTCAGACCGGTTCTGCCAAGGACACCGGCTCCACCGAGTCGGGATCCAAGACCTCCCTGCAGAAGCAGGACGGATCGCAGGACGACAAGCCCACGCCGGCGGGCAAGCCCGCGTCCGGTTCCTCACGCCAAGCCAAGTCCGGACAGCGCAAGGGTCCGCAGCGGCCCAAGCACCCGTCCAAGAAGTAAGAAGGAGTCCATCCGTGACGGAAGGCACCACCTCCACGGCCGCTGAGGGCAGCGACACCTTGACCCGCCTTGAGCAGGAGGGCGAGATCGCAGCGGACTATCTTGAGGGACTACTCGACATCGCCGATCTCGACGGTGACATCGACATGGACGTCGAGGCGGACCGGGCCGCGGTTTCGATCATCAGCGATTCGGCACGTGATCTGCAGAAGCTCGTGGGCCGCGACGGTGAGGTGCTGGAGGCGCTCCAGGAGCTGACGCGGCTTGCCGTGCACCGGGAGACCGGTGACCGCAGTCGGCTGATGCTGGACATCGCCGGCTTCCGGGCCAAGAAGCGGGCCGAGCTCGCGGAGCTGGGCGCCAAGGCCGCTGACGAGGTCAAGAGCACCGGTGAGCCGGTGAAGCTGGACCCGATGACGCCGTTCGAGCGCAAGGTCGTGCACGATGCGGTCGCGGCCGCCGGTCTTCGCAGTGAGTCCGAGGGCGAGGAGCCGCAGCGCTTCGTCGTCGTTCTCCCGGCCTGACCGGACCCTTGTTCTGTCGGCCCCGTCTGTTCGCAGGCGGGGCCGATCTTTGTCAGCCTGATAGTCAGCCACCCACAGTGCGTTAGTGCGGTACGGAAGGACGGTCCCCGTGACGGCGGAAGTAGAGCTTCCCCAGGCGCCCGAAGGGGCGCGGGCGGTTTTCGGCGAGTTCTTCCCGGAGGCTGTCCGGTACGCGGAACTGCTGGCGGATGCCGGGGTGAAGCGGGGGCTGATCGGCCCGCGTGAGGTGCCACGGCTGTGGGAGCGGCATCTGCTGAACTGCGCAGTGCTTTCCGAGGTCGTGCCCGAAGGGGTCACGGTCTGCGATGTGGGCTCGGGCGCCGGTCTACCGGGTATCCCCTTGGCGTTGGTGCGCCCGGATCTCAAGATCACTTTGTTGGAGCCTCTGCTCCGTCGGACGAACTTCCTTCAGGAAGTCGTCGAACTGTTGGGACTGGACCATGTGACGGTCGTGCGCGGCCGGGCCGAGGAGGTTCTGGGAACGCTTCAGCCGGTTCACGTGGTGACAGCTCGGGCCGTGGCGCCGCTCGACCGGCTGGCCGGCTGGGGCGTTCCGCTGCTGCGCCCGTACGGGGAGATGCTGGCGCTCAAGGGGGATACCGCCGAGGAGGAGATCGCCGGTGCGCGTGCGGCCCTGAGCAAGCTCGGTGTGGTGGAGACCGAGGTGTTGCATGTCGGAGAGGGCATCGTCGATCCGATGTCCACGGTGGTGCGCGTGGTGGTCGGCGAGAGCCCGGGTGGTGTGAGGTTCGCCGCAAAGAGGGCCAAGGCCGCGAGGACGAGCCGTACGAGGCGACGCCGCTGACCCGCTTGGCAATGCTGTGGACTCAACCGGTACGTACGGCTTGTGCCGTCTGTTGGTAATAATCCCGGCAAGCGGCCATACATGCCCCGTGCGGAGTGTCGTGCCCCTGTAGCAACGCTGCAGGGGCATCGTGTTTCACGTGAAACGTCGCTCTCTGCTGCATGGGATCATCAGTCGCGGTCGTGCGGCTGCCGCGCCGCGGCATCGCGGGCCCGATAGGGCTACGGAGTTGTCCACAGAAGTGGATTCATCCACAGAAGAGCGGGCCTCGCTGGTTCACGACCCTGAAAGCATGGCAGGCTCTGTTCATTGCGAGCCTGAAGTCGAGGAGAGTGAATCCTTGCGGTCCGACGCCAACATCGCGGGACCGATGACCGATCCGGTCCCCGGTCCCCGAACCGAATCGGCGGGGGAGGGTGTTTCACGTGAAACACCGCCGCCGATGGACGACACACCCATCGGTCGCGCGGCCCAGCTGGCGGTCGAGGCCCTTGGCCGCGCCGGTGAGGGCCTGCCCCGTCCTGACCGGACGCGCGTCATGGTGGTGGCCAATCAGAAGGGTGGAGTGGGCAAGACGACCACGACAGTCAATCTTGCCGCCTCGCTCGCGCTCCACGGTGCACGCGTTCTGGTGGTCGACCTTGACCCGCAGGGCAATGCCTCTACGGCTCTGGGCATCGATCACCATGCCGAAGTTCCCTCCATCTATGACGTCCTGGTGGAGAGCAGGCCGCTCTCCGAGGTGGTCCAGCCTGTCCCGGACGTCGAAGGCCTCTTCTGTGCCCCTGCCACCATCGATCTCGCCGGTGCGGAGATCGAGCTGGTGTCGCTGGTGGCGCGGGAGAGTCGACTGCAGCGAGCGATCCAGGCGTACGAGCAGCCGCTGGACTACATCCTGATCGACTGTCCGCCTTCGCTCGGCCTACTGACGGTCAATGCCATGGTCGCCGGTGCCGAGGTGCTGATTCCCATCCAGTGCGAGTACTACGCCCTGGAAGGGCTGGGGCAGCTGCTGCGCAATGTGGACCTGGTGCGGGGGCATCTCAACCCCGCTCTGCATGTGTCGACGATCCTGCTCACCATGTATGACGGCCGGACCAGGCTCGCGTCGCAGGTCGCGGAGGAGGTGCGCAGTCACTTCGGCAAGGAGGTGTTGCGGACGAGCATTCCGCGGTCGGTGCGAATTTCGGAGGCACCGAGCTACGGGCAGACTGTGCTGACCTATGACCCGGGTTCGAGTGGGTCGCTCTCGTACCTCGAAGCGGCGCGTGAGATCGCCCTGCGGGGTGTCGGGGTGCAGTACGAGGCCCAGCCTGCCCACACGGGCACTGGGAACAGCCAGCAAAGCATTTCGGAGGGGATTCAGTGAGCGAGCGTCGAAGAGGGTTGGGGCGTGGGCTGGGTGCCCTGATCCCCGCCGCTCCCCAGGAGAAGTCGGTGCCGTCCACGGGGGCGGGTTCAGCGTCTCCTGGGGCGGGTCCTGTCTTGACGGCAGAGCGGGGGGTGGCCGCTGCGAAGGTGACCGCTCTCGCGTCCGCGCCGGTTGTGCCCGAGCCGAGTGCGCCGGTTACGGCCCCCGACGCCGGCGCGGAGTCGGCGGGAGCTGCCGGTGCGTACTTTGCCGAGGTTCCGCTCGGCACCATTACCCCGAATCCGCGTCAGCCCCGTGAGGTGTTCGACGAGGACGCACTTGCCGAGCTGGTGACCTCCATCAAGGAGGTGGGTCTTCTCCAGCCCGTCGTTGTGCGGAAGACGGGTCCGGATCGCTATGAGCTCATCATGGGCGAACGTCGCTGGAGGGCCTGCCGTGAGGCGGGGCTGGAGCGGATCCCGGCCATCGTCCGGGACACGGACGACGAGAAGCTTCTCCTGGACGCGCTCCTGGAGAATCTTCACCGGGCTCAGTTGAACCCCTTGGAGGAAGCGGCCGCGTACGACCAGCTGCTCAAGGACTTCAAGTGCACGCATGACCAGCTGGCCGACCGGATCGGGCGTTCGCGCCCTCAGGTGTCCAACACGCTGCGTCTGCTGAGGCTGTCGCCTCCGGTTCAGCGCAGGGTTGCGGCCGGGGTGCTGTCGGCCGGTCATGCGCGGGCGCTGCTGTCCGTGGACGACTCGGAGGAGCAGGACAGGCTGGCGCATCGCATCGTGGCCGAAGGGCTGTCGGTGCGCGCGGTCGAAGAGATCGTGACCCTCATGGGGTCCGGGTCCACGAGTCCTGCCAAGTCCAAGGGGCCACGAGCCGGTGGCCGGGTGTCGCCCGCGCTGACTGATCTTGCCTCCCGACTGTCGGATCGATTCGAGACCCGGGTGAAGGTCGACCTCGGTCAGAAGAAGGGGAAGATCGTCGTCGAGTTCGCGTCGATGGAGGATCTGGACCGCATTCTCGGCAGCCTGGCACCGGGTGAGGGGCGGGTGCTGGATCAGGGACCGTCCGACGATCCCGTTGACGGTGATGAGGGCTGACCTCTGCCGGATGGGCTGAAGGGCGGGCTGTGTCCGGGTGCATACCGGAACACGGCCCGCCCTTTGCATTCTCTCGGTGTCCGCTTCATCTCTGGGTGGATACGATGCGTTCTGGTATGGCACATCCGGCTTGAGTCACCTCGGCGGAGGGAGGGCCATGCGATCAGTGAGCCGCAGCCGAGTGGTGACAGTCGGGCTGGGCCTGGGGGCTGTCGGAGGGTTCTTCGGGAGCCTGCTCCTCGAACGGAGTGCACTGACTGTCGTACGCGATACGGCGGGCGAAGGAAGCGAGGAAAAGCCTTCATGGGGCGTCGGCTCGTACCGCTCACACTGGACAACCTTTCCGATCTCCCCAGCCGCTGCCGCTCGTGTGTCTTCTGGGAGCTTGATCCGGTCAGCGGGGATGCTGCGGTAAAGGCGGGAAGGCCCGAGCTGGAGAAAGAGGCATGGATCTCGGCCGTTCTGCTGGAGTGGGGGTCCTGCGGCCGCGTCGCCTATGTCGACGATGTGCCGGTGGGGTTCGTTCTCTATGCACCGCCGGCCTATGTGCCGCGCTCGACGGCTTTCCCGACGAGTCCCGTCTCCCCCGATGCCGTGCAGCTCATGACTGCCTGGATCGTGCCGGGTTACCAGGGGCAGGGTCTGGGGCGGGTCATGGTGCAGACCGTCGCCAAGGATCTCCTGCGTCGGGGATTCAAGGCGATCGAGGCCTTCGGGGATACCCGGTGGAAGGAACCCGCCTGTGTGCTGCCCGCGGATCACCTGCTGGCGGTGGGCTTCAAGACCGTACGGCCGCATCCCGTCTATCCACGGCTGAGACTGGAGCTGCGTACGACGCTTTCCTGGAAGGAAGACGTTGAGCTGGCGTTGGACCGGTTGCTGGGTGCCGTCCAGAAGGAACCGGCCCTGAGGCCGCTGTGACCGAAGAGTCCACAACAAACGTGAAACGGGTCCGTCCCCCCGAGGGACGGACCCGTTTCACGTGAAACAGCGGACCGTGGCCCTACTCGCCGATGAAGTTTTCGAGGTCGCGGAGGATTGCGGCCTTCGGCTTGGCGCCGACGATGGTCTTGGCGACCTCGCCGCCCTGGTAGACGTTCAGGGTCGGGATGGACATGACGCCGTACTTGGCAGCTGTGGCCGGGTTCTCATCGATGTTGAGCTTGACGATCTCGATCTGGTCGCCGTGCTCGGCAGCGATGGCCTCCAGCGACGGCGCGATCTGGCGGCAGGGACCGCACCAGGCGGCCCAGAAGTCCACCAGTACGGGCTTCTCGCTCTTCAGGACGACCTCGTCGAAGGAGTCGTCGGTCACGTTCTTCAGGGCGCCGGCCACGGCGGCCTCCTTAACTACTTGGGGTGTGGGGTGAGAAAGTCGTGGATCAGACGGTGGCCGCAGCGGCCTTCTCGTCATCGGCGAGCGCAGCGAGGAAGCGTTCGGCGTCGAGAGCGGCCGAGCAGCCGGTGCCGGCAGCGGTGATGGCCTGCCGGTAGGTGTGGTCGACTACGTCACCGGCGCCGAAGACACCGGTCAGATTGGTGCGCGTCGAGGGGGCATCGACCTTGAGGTAGCCCTCGTCGTCGAGGTCGAGCTGGCCCTTGAAGAGCTCGGTGCGCGGGTCGTGGCCCACGGCGATGAACAGGCCGGTCACCGCGAGCTCCGACGTCTCGCCGGTCTTGGTGTTCCGCAGGGTCAGACCCGACAGCTTCTGCTCGCCGTGAACCCCGGCAACCTCGCTGTCCCAGGCGAACTTGATCTTCGGGTCGGCGAAGGCGCGGTCCTGCATGGCCTTGGAGGCCCGGAGCGAGTCACGGCGGTGGACGATGGTGACCGACTTGGCGAAGCGGGAGAGGAAGGTCGCCTCCTCCATCGCGGTGTCACCACCACCGACCACGGCGATGTCCTGGTCCTTGAAGAAGAAGCCGTCACAGGTGGCGCACCAGGAGACGCCTCGTCCGGAGAGGGCGTCCTCGTTGGGCAGGCCGAGCTTGCGGTGCTGGGAGCCGGTCGTCACGATCACGGCCTTGGCGCGGTGCACCGTCCCCGCCGTGTCGGTCACCGTCTTGATGTCTCCGCCGAGGTCTACGGAGACAACATCGTCGGGGACGAGCTCGGCGCCGAAGCGTTCCGCCTGGGCGCGCATGTTGTCCATGAGCTCGGGGCCCATGATCCCGTCCTGGAAGCCCGGGAAGTTCTCCACGTCGGTGGTGTTCATCAGCGCGCCGCCGGCGGTGACGGCGCCCTCGAACACCAGCGGCTTCAGCGACGCGCGTGCGGTGTAAAGGGCGGCCGTGTAGCCCGCGGGGCCGGAGCCGATGATGATCACGTTACGGACGTCGCTCACGGGTTTCTTCCTCGTCTCTGCAGACTGCCTACTGTCCACGCCTACTGGGGCCGGTTCAACGACTCTCACCCCACCCAACGGATCCTACGGGGGATGCATTCCCGACGTGCCGGGCGGCGTACGGCGCGATTCTCAAGGGCGCGTGTAGGCGCGGGTCAGCAGCAGTTTTCCCTTGGCGGCGGGCTTTTCCCCGACGCAGGCCGCGTCGACGACATACGCCTGGACGCGTTTCGCGTCGGACGGGTGCGGCAGCACGACCAGGAAGGCGTGCGTTCCTTCGTAGAGGCCTTCCTCCATGGCGAGGGCCGCGGTCTTGCGGCCGATGCCGAGTTCCACACAGGGCGGGACGGACACGGTGGGCGCGCTCAACGGCCTTCGAGGCGACTCGGCCCCCGCGGAGTCGCTCTTCGGCGTCGACTGCTCCTCGACGGATGGCGCCTTCTTCTCTGTGTCAGCACTTTCTGCACTCGAAGGCTTCGTGGCGGCACTCCGAAGCAGCGTGTGCACCTGGTCTTCGAGCGTGGATTCCGAGAAGCCCCCTGGGCTCTTTGCCGTGGAGTCGGAGCTTCGGTCCGCCGCCTTGAGACCGGCAGCCTCCTGGGACGGCTGAAGGCTCTGCAGCATGAAGACGCTGACACCGACCACGGCTGCACCGAGGGCGGCGCCGAGGACGGCTGTGCGGCGGCGGCGCCCGGCTCGTCGGCGGCCAGGACCGGTCGCTGCCCTCGAATGCCCCGATGGGCGGTCCGAAGCGCCGGTGGACTCTGTGCTCGGCTTCTGCACCACGGAGTGTTCTGTTTCACGTGAAACATCTGCCACGTCGGCGGGTGCCGTGGTGCGGAGAGCTTCGGCGGCGAGCGCGGCGTCGATGCGATCGGCGACGTCGTCGGGCATGGGCTGTGGTTCTGGCACAGCGCCGAGCAGCTCTTGGATCTCTACGAGGGAGGCATGGACATCACCGCAGAGTGTGCAGCCATCCACATGACTGCGTACCTCTGCCGCACGTGACGGCGGGAGTAGCCCTTCCATGAGATCGGAGATCTCCGAGACATCCGGATGCTGGGTCGTGTCGGTCGTTGATGTCATGCGCGCCCACCTCCGCCCTTCACTGCAGCAGGATCGCTTGTCCCGGTGTCCCTCGGCCTCGATGGCGGTGGGACGGATGCGCGTGGCGTCCGGTTCCTTTCCGCGGTGGCTTCGTCGGTCTCCGCACTCTCACTGCGGAGGTGAGTGAGCAGAGGGGCCAGCCGGGCCCGGCCCCGGGCACAGCGGCTCTTCACGGTGCCGGTCGGTACGTCGAGGATGCGTGCTGCCTCGGCCACGGGGTACCCCTGCATGTCCACGAGGACGAGCGCGGCACGTTGTTCGCCGGGGAGAGTGGCGAGTGCGGCCAAGAGCTCGCGGTGCAGATCCTGGCGCTCCGCCGGTGCCTCGGCAGACTCGTGCGGGTCGAGGAGCTGCTCGAACCGTTCGGTGTCATTGACCGGTGAGGTCTTGCGGGTGGCTGCCTTGCGGACCCGGTCGAGGCAGGCGTTGACGGTGATGCGGTGCAGCCAGGTGGTGACGGCGGACTGGCCGCGGAAGGTGTGGGCTGCCCGGAAGGCGGAGACCAGGGCGTCCTGGACGGCGTCGGCGGCTTCCTCGCGGTCACCCAGGGTCCGGAGTGCCACGGCCCACAGCCGGTCGCGGTGGCGTCGTACGAGCTCGCCGAAGGCGTCGGGTTCACCGGCCACATGGCGAGCGAGGAGGTCTGAGTCGCTGAGCGGCTCTGACGGCTCGACGGCCACCTCCCCCTCCCTCCCTGTCTCTGCGTCAAGGTGCGTCTGTCTATCACGATTCGTGGGAGCAGGGCAGAGGGCAGAAAGATGCGCTGCCCGATGTGGGGGTGCGAAGGTGCGCCGACCGGGCCGATGGAGCGAAAGGCCGGTGGGAGGAGCTCCCACCGGCCTGCTCTGTCAGCTGAGCACGGAGATCTCTGAGATCCCGCCCCGGTAGCCGTCGGACGTTCCGTCCGATGGGAGTTCGGTGATGTGGATCAGCACGTAGCGGGTCCGTACGGGCTTGTCCAAGGTCGTCTTCAAGTCGCTGCCCACGGTTTCGAGCTTTGTGAGGCGCTGAGGAAAGTCCGAGAGGGACGACGGGGCGGAAGTGTCGGCAGCGGCTGCGAGCACCTCGGCCTTCTGCCCGCTGCGGTACATCGTGACCTTGATTCCGGCGACGCTCTGCACGCTGCCCAGATCGACGACTATGCCGCTGCCGTCTCTGCGGTTCGGATAGTTGCCGAAGTTCGCATAGCCCCGGTAGCGCGGAGTGATCCAGGCGGTGCTTGTGTCGCCGTCGACGGCATTCGGTGCCAGCTCCTGCTTTATCCCCGAGCCATTGGGCATGAACTCTTCGGCACCGGCGATCCGCAGCGGCTTGAGCGGGGCCGAGGGCTTGTCGTCGCCGCTTTCCGGGGTGGTCTGTGTGGTGTCGGTCCCTGAGTCCTTGCCATGGTCGAGGAGCGCCTCGGCGAGTTGCCAGCTGCCGAGGCCCAGGGCGGCAATGAGCAGTGCGGACACCGCCCACTTGAGGACCTTGCCGGTGCGGCTCTGGAGTGGGGCCGGTGGCACGGCGATCACGGGCTGGGTGGCGTGGGGGCTTGCGGTCGGACGTCCGTAGGTGCCCTGCTGGTAGGTCGTGCGCTGATACTCCGGAGGCGCCGTGAAGGTGGGCTCCGGAGGACGGATGCGGGGCATCGCGGCAACGGCCTTGGCCAGCTCGTCCGGGGTGGTGCACGGCTGCTCCTGCCGGGAGGCCGTGGCGCCGTCATTGGCGAGTGCGCGCATGGAGAGCTCGGACAGGCCCCGATGCACGCCGGCCCGCACCTGGTCGGGGGCGATCAGCCCCATGCCCTTGGGCAGCCCGGACAGGCCGTAGGCGTCGGTCTCGTACGGCCAGCGCTGGGTCAGCGCGGCATAGAGCAGGGCACCGATCGCCTCGGTGTCCGCACGCTGGGGGCCTTCGGAGGTGATGCCTCGCAGGGCGGCGTTCACCGCGAGGCCACGGATGCGGTACTGGCCGGTCGAGCTGCGGAGCACCGCTCCCGGGGTCAGCCTCAGATGCGCGAGACCTTCTCGGTGCGCGGCTGCCATGGCCTGGGAGACCTGGCTGACGAGCTGGTACGCGTCGTGCGCGTCCATCGGCCCGGAGGCCAGCAGCGAGGTGAGCTCGGTGGCGTCGGGGAGCCACTCATGGACGACGTAGACGAGGTCGTCCTCCTCCACCGCGTCGAGCACCTGCACGAAGCGCGGGTCGCCGAGCAGGGCGGAGGATCTGGCGGCGGCCAGCACGGAGCGGGCGCGGGGGTGATCGGCCGGGAGCAGATGAACGCCCACCGCGCGACGCAGCTTCTCGTCGACCGCGCGCCAGCTGCTGAATCCGTCCAGACGGGTGACGCACTCCTCGAGCCGGTAACGTCTGGCAAGTTTGTGCCCGCTGTGCAGATCAGGGGTCGGCAGGGTGGTTTCGGAGCTGATGCGCTCTCCGTCCGTGTCCTGCGGCTCGGTGCCCGTCGTGTCCTGAGCTTCTGCCGTTCCGTCGGTCGTGGCCTCGTCCGCCTTGGCGGTCAGCGGCTCATCGCCGCTGTTGTCGGCCACGTCGACGGCTGCCGTGCTACGTTCCGCCACCGTCGTTCCTGCCTCCCCATCCGTTGCGCGATGCCAGCCAGCTCTGCACAGTCACGCCAATTGTGCCCACACTCCGGCGCTATGCACGACACGCCAGGGGCGGTGATGGTTGTGCGGCCGGTGATCCTCAGCGCCCGAGACGTCCTCGGACCATGCCGACCATGCCGTTGATCTCTTCAATTCGCATCCGCTTGGCGGCTACGAAGAAGACGCCCAGCAGAACTGCCCCACCACAGATCAGCGCGACGAGTGACCCGAAGGCTCCTTCGCCGAGGCCCAGAAGAACCGCGAAGCCCACGCCGCCACCGAGCACGGCTGCCGGGACGGCCGCCAGGCACAGGCGGGCGTAGGTGCGTACGACATGAGCGCCGTCCAGGTCGCCGCCCAGCCGGTTGCGCAGCCGTCGCCAGGCGATGCCCACGCCGACGGCGTAGGCGAGGCCGTACGAGGCGGCCATACCGACCACGGCCCACTGGGCCGGCAGAACCACATAGCAGAGGGCCGAGGCGGCCGCGTTGACCGCGGCGACGATGACGGTGTTGTAGAAGGGCGTCCGGGTGTCCTCGTAGGCGTAGAAACCACGTAGCACCACGTACTGCACCGAGTACGGAATCAGGCCGAGACCGAAGGCCATGAGGATGTAGCCCATGGAGCGGGCGGCTTCGGTGCCCGCGGAGGCGTACAGCAGGGTGCACATCGGCAGGCCGAGGGCGAGGAACGTGAAGGCCACCGGCACGATCGCCACGGCAGAGTTCCGCAGCCCCTGAGAGATGTCGTCGCGGACGGCGCCCGGGTCGCCGTCATGGGCGGCGCGGGAGATGCGGGGCAGCAGGGCCGCCATGACCGACACGGTGATGATCGCCTGCGGCATGCCCCAGATGAGCTGGGCGTTGGAGTACGCGAGGAAGCCGGTGCCGTCCTTGCCGGACAGTTTGCCCGCCGACGTCGCGAGCTGGGTGACGACGATCACGCCGGCCTGGTTGGCCAGGACGAACAGGACGGTCCACTTGGCGAGCTTGACCGTCTTGCCGAGCCCGTGTCCCTTCCAGTCGAAGCGAGGGCGGAAGCGGAAGCCGGCCTCGCGCAGATACGGGATCATGGCCAGGGCCTGGACGATCAGACCGAGCAGGGTGCCGATGCCCAGGAGCCGGACGCCCTCCGGCGGGATCGTCTGCACGCCCATCTGGGATTCGGCGGAGGTGCCGTAGACCCAGATGAACATGCCGAATGTGAAGATCATGACGATGTTGTTGAGGACCGGGGTCCACATCATCGCGCCGAACCTGCCGCGGGCGTTGAGGATCTGGCCCATCACGACGTGCACGCCCATGAAGAAGATGGTCGGCAGGCAGTACCGGGCGAAGGTCACGGCGACGCTGTTGGCGGCCGCGTCCCCGGCGATCGTCGGCGACATCATGTGGATCAGCCACGGAGCGGCGAAGACGGCGATCGCGACGATGACGCCGAGCGCGACCATGACCAGGGTCAGCAGCCGGTTGGCGTAGGCCTCGCCGCCGTCCTCGTCGTCCTTCATGGAGCGGACGAGCTGGGGAACGAAGACCGAGTTCAGCCCGCCGCCGACGGTGAGGATGTAGATCATCGTCGGCAGTGTGTAGGCGATGGTGAAGCTGTCGCCGAGCAGGGCAGCACCGAGCGCGGCGGTGATCACGAGGCTGCGGACGAAGCCGGTGAGCCGGGACACGAGGGTGCCGGCCGCCATCACGGCACTGGACTTCAGCAGGCCGGACGCCCGGCCGCCGGACTTGGGTGGTGCGGGCGCCGGAGCCGGCTCGGGCTCGGCCGGAACGGACGAGGGTCCGGCCGGGCCCTCCTGGTCCCGGAACAGGTGCGCGAAGGCGTCCTGCTGTTCCTGGTCGTCGGACGCCTGGCTGACGAGGTCGTCGACCCCGACGAACTGGGTGGTCGCCGGGTTGTCGCCGTACGGCAGGTGCCGCGACGGCCCGTCGGGCTCGGGCGGCGGGGTCTGTGCCCAGATGCGCGGGTCGGGTGCGTACTGCGCCGCAGGCGGCTGCTGGTACAGCGGCTGGGGCTGCTGGTAGGTGCCGGGAGGCGGCGGCGGGTGCGCGGCGCGGTCGTACAGCGCCTCGTTCACCGGGTCCTGGACGGACAGGTCCTGGGCCCGGTAGGGGTCGTAGTCGTAGGCGGCCTGCAGGTAAGGATCGGGTGCCGGCGGAACCTGGCCCTGTCCGGGAGGCGACGCAGCCCCATCGGCAGACCTGGCCCCGCCCGCACCCTGACCGCGGTCACCGTCGTACGGCGCGTTCATCGAAACCCCACCTCATTGTCCCTGGCCGACCGGCCACGACAGACATCGCTCAACGTTCCACTTTCTCACCCGGGCCCGACGGCGCCCCGCTTTCCGGACCGGTGTCCGGCGTCGGGTCACTCGGCTGCTCGGGTTCGCTGCCGTTGTCCCCGGCCGCGCCGCCCGCGTTGGCACGCTTGCGGTGGGTGTACATCCTGATGCCCGCGAGGACCAGAAGCAGCAGCCCACCGGCGATCACCAGCAGCACGGTCGGGGTGAGCTCGGAGACCTTCACGGTGAAGGTCATCTCTTCGCCGTACGGCGTGCCGTCCTCGGTGTAGAGCTGTGCGGTCATCTGTACCTGGCCGTTGACGTTGGCCGCGGCGTCGAACTTCACGGACTGGCTGTGACCGCCGCCGATCCGGATCGGCTGCTCCGCCACGGCTCCGCCGTTGTTGAGCTTGAGCCGGGTGGCGTTCTCGGACTTCAGCCGGAGGACCAGATGATCCACGCCCTGCAACAGCCGGTTCTGCACAGTGACCGGGATCGTGGCGCTGCGGCCGGACAGGGTGACGTCCGACTTCGAGATGAGCTGGACCTCGTTGACGAGGCCCTGCAGATAGGTGCGTACCGAGTCCCGGTACTGCTGGGCCTTGAGCGGCTTGCCGCGCCACGACGTCGACATGGACCGGTTGATCGCATTGCCGAAGGGGGTCACCACCCGCTCGGGGTGGGTGAGGATGACCTGGAAGTCGTTGAGCGAGACCTGGGTGGACTTGATGTCCTGGAACGCCTGGGTGGGCAGTTCCTGGCTGCGGAGCTTCTTCGGGTACTGGGACGACCCGGGGACGCTGGTCGTCGCGTCCGCGTCGGGCTTCGCCTCGGCCGCGTCCACGAGTCCCAGGGGCTGTGTCCAGCGCTCGTCGTCGAGGGCGTGCAGGGCGCCGGCCATCGACTGGGCCTGAGCGACCGTCGGCATCCGCTGCGGTGCGACGACGATGCTTCGTTCCGTGTCGGTGTCCTGTTCGGCCAGAGCGAGGGTCTGAGCGAGGAACTTCTGCACGGCGAGGGTGGAGCTTCCCGCCGTCGACATGTTGCCCTGGAAGGCCGTGGAGAGCCGGGCGTCGGAGACCACCGCGGTGGTGCCGCCACCGATCGGACGGGCCGCGGTCGGCGTGTACGGCAGAGCGTCGGTCTCCTGGAGGCTGTCGCTGCGGGCGATCACGTTGTGGGCGCCGGCCGAGGTGGCGACATCGACGATCGACGGGTCGATCGCCCCGTCGATCGGCCAGGCGAAGTCCGTCGACGGTTTCACATGCAGGATGGTCTCCACCGTCGTTCCGGCCACCTCGGTGGCGGTCTGCAGGTGGCTGAGGGTGCCCGACACGTTCTTGCCGCGGTGTGCGATGGAGGCGAGATCGGGGTCGCCGAACGGCAGCGCGATGACCTTGCCGTCCGACACCGCGGCCTCCAGCGAGGCGAGCCATTTCTTGGCGACGGCCTGGTTCTTCCCGGCGACGGTGGTGTCGCCGGACTTGACGCGGTAGTTCCGTGCTGCCATGGCGTCGACACTGGACAGCAGATCCGGGTCGATGACCCATGTCACGGGCAGCTGGCTGCCCAGTGAGACCAGCTGTTCGAGACGTCCGCCCGGAGCGAGTTCGGCGGCCAGTTCGTCGTCCGCGAACACGGGAGTCTGCTGGTCGTCGGAGCCGGTCTCGGCAGTGACATGAGGCGATGCGATGAGCGGCCAGAGATAGGTGATCTTCGTCCTGGAATCACGCTGCTCCTCCTGCCAGGGCAGGAAAGTGCGCTGGATTCCCAGCACGTGGTCGTACCGGGCTCGGGTGGTCTGTCCCGACAGCGAGACACCGAGCTGGTAGACGCCGTCGTCGCCGAGCCCCAATTTGTCGACCGGGACGGACAGTGTGAAGTCCTGGCTGATCCCGGCAGGGAGCTTGGCGAACCTCACCGTGTACTTGCCGCCGAGCGGAGCGGGATCGGTGCCGGGGACATACCCGGTGCGCTTGGCGGCGTCGTCGATCGACTTCCTGCCGTAGAGCTTCGGGCCCACTCGCAGGTCGACCTCCGCCTGCGTGATCGTCTCCTTGCCACGGTTGGTCACGGTGCCGGAGACGCTCAAGGTGTCCCCCTTCACCGGTGCGCTCGGAGCGATGGTGTCCAGGGAGACCTTGACCGTCTCCGAGCCGGTGGGGGTCCGGTTCGTTCCGCCGGCCAGTGCCGAGGGCGCCGCCGTACCGACCAGCAGTGCCGCGACGAGCGGAGCCCCGATGACCAAGGAGGCTGTGCGCCGCAGCCATCGACGGGCAGGAGACGGAACGATCTCCTGGATGTCTGCCGCCTCGGCCACGCGCCTACCCGTCCCTCGTCGTCGTCAGCTGGTGTCGATGGTTGTCGGTTGCTGCGTCCCCGCATGGTAACGATGTGCGCGGGCACCAAGTGCTGCGGAGTCCGCTACATGATCGGAAGAGTCTCGCAGGACGGGACGAAACCAGGACGACCGGGCCGGTCCGGGCACGTACCCTTTTCTGTTGTGTCGAATGCCAATGAAGACAGTCCCAGTGCCCTGACCCAGGTGCAGCACCGCGCAGTCAGCGAACTGCTGCGGGTGTCACCGGTCGCCGACGACCTCGCCCGCCGTTTCCAGGATGCCGGATTCAGTCTCGCCCTGGTCGGTGGCTCGGTCCGGGACGCGCTCCTGGGCAGGCTCGGGAACGACCTGGACTTCACGACCGACGCCCGCCCCGAGACGGTGCTGAAGATCGTCCGCCCGTGGGCCGACTCGGTATGGGAGGTCGGGATCGCCTTCGGCACGGTGGGCGCCCAGAAGGATGGCTACCAGATCGAAGTGACGACATACAGGTCGGAGGCGTACGACAGGACCTCACGTAAGCCGGAGGTGTCCTACGGCGACTCCATCGAGGAAGACCTCGTGCGCCGTGACTTCACGGTCAACGCGATGGCCGTCGCGCTCCCGCAGAAGGACTTCATCGACCCTCATGGCGGTCTTGAGGACCTTGCCGAGCGTGTACTGCGCACTCCCGGCACCCCCGAGGAGTCCTTCTCGGACGATCCGCTGCGCATGCTGCGCGCCGCCCGCTTCGCGGCGCAGCTGGACTTCGATGTCGCCCCTGATGTGGTCACGGCGATGACGGAAATGGCCGGGCGCATCGAGATCGTCTCCGCCGAGCGGGTCCGGGAGGAGTTCAACAAGCTGCTGCTCTCCGCCGACCCCCGCAAGGGGCTGGCGCTGCTGGTCGACACGGGGCTGGCGCAGCAGGTGCTGCCCGAGCTCCCTGCCCTACGCCTGGAGAGTGATGAGCATCACCGTCACAAGGATGTCTACGAGCACTCGCTGACCGTCCTGGAGCAGGCGATCGACTTGGAGGAGAACGGCCCCGATCTGGTTCTGCGCCTGGCCGCCCTCCTCCATGACATCGGCAAGCCGAGGACGCGGCGCTTCGAGAAGGACGGGCGCGTCTCCTTCCATCACCACGAGGTGGTGGGCGCCAAGATGGTCAAGAAGCGGATGATCGAGCTCAAGTACTCCAACGACGTGGTCAAGGACGTCTCGAAGCTCGTGGAGCTTCATCTGCGTTTCCATGGCTATGGCGACGGGGAGTGGACCGACTCGGCGGTGCGCCGGTACGTACGTGACGCGGGCCCCCTGCTGGAGCGGCTGCACAAGCTGACCCGATCGGACTGCACCACGCGCAACAAGCGCAAGGCCGCGGCCCTCTCGCGGACCTATGACGGGCTTGAGGAGCGCATCGCTCAGCTCCAGGAGAAGGAGGCGCTGGACGCCATCCGGCCCGACCTGGACGGCAACGAGATCATGAAGACCCTGGGGATCGGACCTGGGCCGGTGATCGGCAAGGCGTACGCGTTTCTGCTGGAGCTGCGACTGGAGCACGGGCCCATGGAGCATGACGCGGCGGTCGAGAAGCTCAAGCAATGGTGGGCCGGCCAGGACTGAGGCCGGGGGCGGCACAGTCCGTGGTCGTACAGCGGGTGTGCTCATGTTTCACGTGAAACATGAGCGCGAGCACGACGGGGACTCGGTATGACGAGGGGCGCTGTTTCACGTGAAACAGCGCCCCTCGTCATACCTGGAACGCCAGTGCTGTGACCCGAAGGGTTCACCGGCTCGCGATGCCCGGCGCGGCACCACGCCGCGTTGTCTCCTCGCCCGAGTGCGTCCGGCGCGAGGGTGATCCTCCGCCTTGCGGCGCACCGCGCCGCGCCGGATGCCGCGAGCTTCCCGGCACGTCTTTCCGTGGCCTGAGCTCCTCTAAAGCGGCCTCTCGGCTCGGCTCCAGCGGAAGAGCAGTACGGCAGCGACCGCATAGAGAACGGCCACGCCGATCACCAGCACGGCCGACTGTCCATCAGGAGGCAGCATCAGGGCGGAGGCTGCGGCGGCGCCCACGAACGCCACGTTGAACAGCACGTCGTAGAGGGAGAAGACCCGGCCGCGGAAAATGTCGTCCACCGACGTCTGCACCACCGTGTCCGTCGCGATCTTCGCCCCCTGGGTGACGAGTCCGAGGACGAACGCCGCCACGAGTATCGGTGCGGGGACGAACCACAACCCCAGTGCGGGTTCGAGGACGGCTGCCGCCGCCGCGCACACCGCCATCCAACGGAACCGGCCGAGCCACCCCACCGCCCAAGGCGTCACCACGGCCGCCGCGAAGAATCCCGCTCCGGAGACCCCCACCGCCAGCCCGAGGAGGGCCAGGCCTTCGGATTCGCTGTCGGACCAGGCGTACCGGCACAACATCAGCACCATGACGGTGAGTGCCCCGTAGCAGAATCGGAGCACCGTCATGGCGGCCAGCGCCCGGGTGGCTTGCCTCCGCTCCGCCAGATGGTGCAGCCCGTCCGCGAGACCCCGAGCGGTGATGGCCAGCGCCTTCCCCAGCCGGATGCGGTGCTCGTTCCGATCCGGTCCGAGCAGCCCGGTGGCAAGGCTCAGCGAGACCAGTGCCGACGCGAGATAGAGCACGGCGCCCAGCAGCACCACCGCCGCATCGGAATCGGCGAGTACCAGTCGCACGATGAAGGCGAGTCCGCCGCCGGCCGTGGCGGCGAGTGTGCCCGCGGTCGGTGAGAGTGAATTCGCCAGCACCAGCCGGTCCCTGTCGACGACCCGCGGCAGTGCGGCCGAGAGCCCGGCCAGCACGAAGCGGTTGACCGCGGTGACGCACAGCGCCGAGGTGTAGAAGAGCCAGTCGGGGGCGGAGCCGAGAATCAGGAGTGCGGTGCAGCAGGCGAGTGCGGCGCGCAGCAGATTGCCGTACAGAAAGACCTGACGTCGCGGCCAGCGATCCAGCAGGACGCCGGCGAACGGGCCGACGAGCGAGTAGGGCAGCAGCAGCACGGCCATCGCGGAGGCGATGGCCCCCGCCGATGCCTGTTTCTCCGGGGAGAAGACGACATGCGCCGCCAGTGCCACCTGATAGATGCCGTCGGCCGACTGTGAAAGAAGTCGTACGGCGAGCAGACGACGGAAGTTCCGAAGGCGCAGAAGTACGCGCAGATCACCTACGACAGGCATGTGATCAAGGGTCACATACGTTGATGGTCCCCGGGGGGATTACCCGGGGACCATCAACGGTGCGGAAAGGGATGAGCGTTGCCGCTCATCGTCGATCCGCGCCGACGCACCGTGTCCGGTAGCGTCAGTTGGAGACCTCGCCCCTGATGAACTTCTCGACGTTCTCGCGGGCCTCGTCGTCGAAGTACTGGACCGGCGGGGACTTCATGAAGTACGACGACGCGGAGAGGATCGGGCCACCGATGCCGCGGTCCTTGGCGATCTTCGCGGCGCGGACGGCGTCGATGATGACACCGGCGGAGTTCGGGGAGTCCCAGACCTCCAGCTTGTACTCCAGGTTCAGCGGAACGTCACCGAAGGCGCGGCCCTCAAGGCGCACGTACGCCCACTTGCGGTCGTCCAGCCAGGCCACGTAGTCCGACGGGCCGATGTGGACGTTGTCCGCACCGAGCTCGCGGTCGCGGATCTGGGAGGTGACGGCCTGCGTCTTGGAGATCTTCTTCGACTCCAGGCGCTCACGCTCCAGCATGTTCTTGAAGTCCATGTTGCCGCCGACGTTCAGCTGCATCGTGCGGTCCAGGACGACGCCCCGGTCCTCGAAGAGCTTCGCCATCACGCGGTGCGTGATGGTGGCGCCGACCTGCGACTTGATGTCGTCGCCGACGATCGGGACACCGGCCTCGGTGAACTTGTCCGCCCACTCCTTGGTGCCGGCGATGAAGACCGGGAGAGCGTTGACGAACGCGACCTTGGCGTCGATGGCGCACTGGGCGTAGAACTTCGCGGCGACCTCGGACCCGACCGGCAGGTAGCAGACCAGGACGTCGACCTTGCGGTCCTTGAGGATCTGGACGACGTCGACCGGGGCCTCGGCCGACTCCTCGATGGTCTGGCGGTAGTACTTGCCCAGGCCGTCGTGGGTGTGGCCACGCTGGACGGTGACGCCGGCGTTCGGCACGTCGCAGAGCTTGATGGTGTTGTTCTCGCTGGCGCCGATGGCGTCCGCGAGGTCGAGTCCGACCTTCTTCGCGTCGACGTCGAAGGCGGCGACGAACTCGACGTCCCGCACGTGGTAGTCGCCGAACTGGACGTGCATCAGGCCAGGCACCTTGCCGGCCGGATCGGCGTCCTTGTAGTACTCGACGCCCTGGACCAGCGAGGCGGCGCAGTTGCCCACGCCGACGATGGCTACGCGAACCGAACCCATTCCGGTTGCTCCCTGTGTGTAATGGATGTTCCCGATGAAGCCCCGCGGATCTGCGGGGACCTCACTTTGAGGTGTCGTCGGACGGATCCGGCAGGGTGTCACCCCGGTGCCGGGGCAGGCCGTCCGTCTCTCCTGCTGTGTTCTGCTGAGCTTCGCTCCCGGGCGAGGATCGTCGCTGATCCCGTCCCGACCGCTCGCTCTCGATGAGCTCGTTCAGCCAGCGCACTTCGCGCTCCACGGACTCCATGCCGTGTCGCTGCAGCTCAAGCGTGTAGTCGTCGAGGCGCTCGCGCGTGCGGGCCAGAGAGGCTCGCATCTTCTCCAGGCGCTCTTCCAGCCGACTGCGCCGGCCTTCCAGCACCCGCATCCGCACCTCGTGCTCCGTCTGACCGAAGAAGGCGAAACGAGCTGCGAAGTGCTCGTCCTCCCAGGAGTCGGGGCCGGTGTGGGAGAGCAACTCCTCGAAGTGCTCCTTACCTTCTGCCGTCAGCCGGTAGACGATCTTGGCGCGGCGCCCGGCCAGTGAGGAGGCGGGGGCGACCGAGCGGCCGGCGGGGGGCGGAAGGTCGGCCGGGGCGCTGCCCGGCTCCTCGATCAACCAGCCGTTGGCGACCAGCGTCTTGAGGCAGGGATAGAGGGTGCCGTAGCTGAAGGCGCGAAAGATCCCCAACGAAGTGTTGAGGCGTTTGCGCAGCTCGTACCCGTGCATCGGGGATTCGCGGAGCAGACCGAGAACGGCGAATTCGAGGATGCCGGAGCGTCTGCTCAACTTCGCCTCCTCCTTCTCCGCGCCTCTCCGAGTGCTCCTGCGGAGCCCTGTGCTGAGTCGATGTACCGAGCTGATGTATCGACTCGATACATCACGACGATAGATCGGTCGCCGCTCTGCGACAAGAGGGGTCATCGTGAACGGCGTCACATCGTGAATTCGTAGGCACCGACTTGCGCTGTTTGAGGTGAAGTTCGGCCCTAGGGGGGGTTTGGCCGTGCGTAGTCTGTCCGGCATGCAGACCACCGGGAACCGCGAGACGCGCAGACGCGTCGGTTTTCGCGGACTAGCCGGATGCACTGCGGACGAGCCCGTCGCAGGGCTGGTCCGTAATTCGGGGGACCGGATCTCAACTGCCGCTTCCAGGCGCTCTCGCCTGCCCGAGGAGTAGTCGTTCCATGAGCGAGCACCGTCGCAAAACGCCGCAACCGCAAGGTGGAGGGCGTGCAGCGGCCAGACGAGCCGCCCAGCAGTCCTCAGGACGCCGCGCCGCTCCGTCACGCGGAGTAACATCAGAATCACCGTCCGGTGCGGATGGCGGTGACAGTCCGTACGGCGGGCGCGCGGCGGCCAGACGAGCCGCCCAGCGCGGCGGCGGGGGCCGTGGCGGCGGTGGCCGTCGTCGTGGTGGCGGCGACGGTGGACACGAGGGCCCGGGTAGGGGGCGCGGCCGCGGTGGCCAGGGTCCTGTCAAGAAGCGCTTCATCGACTACCCGCGCGCCGGGAAGTACGGCTTTCGGCGCTGGGTGCCGTCGTGGAAGCTGGCCTCCGGTCTCTGCGTCGGTTTCCTCGGCCTGCTCATGGGGTTCGCCGGTCTCGCCTACGCGATGGTCGGCATGCCCAGTGTGAAGGACGCCGCGAAAGCGCAGAACAATGTCTACTTCTGGGACGACGGCACGCAGATGGTCGCCACCGGCGGTGAGGTCAACCGCCAGGAGATCGGCTACGAGCAGATCCCCGCAGCCATGCGGAACGCGGTCATCTCGGCCGAGAACAAGTCCTTCGACCATGACCACGGCATCGACCCCATGGGCATCGCCCGTGCCCTGTACAACATGGCCAGTGGCGGCCAGACCCAGGGTGGTTCGACGATCACCCAGCAGTACGTGAAGAACTCGCGTCTGTCCCAGGAGCAGACCCTGAGCCGGAAGTTCGAAGAACTCTTCATCACGCTCAAGGTCGCCAACGAGATGGACAAGAAGGACGTCATCAGGGACTACCTCAACATCTCGTACTACGGGCGAGGTGCGTGGGGGATCCAGGCGGCGGCCCGCACGTACTACGACAAGGACGCCAAGGACCTGAACCCGAGCCAGTGCGCGTTCCTGGCCACGCTGCTCAAGGGCGCGACCTACTTCGACCCGGCGGGTGTTCCCGAGATCGATGAAGTGCAGGCCACCAAGGCGAAGAACACTGATCGGGCCAAGAGGCGCTGGAAGTGGATCCTCGACGAAGAGGTGAAGGACAACCGCCTCTCGGCGACGGAGCGCGACAAGTACACCGAGTTCCCGATGCCCAAGCCGCCGAGGAAGAACGCCCAGCTGGGCGGTCAGACCGGCTACCTGGTCGACCTCGCCAAGAAGTACTTCCTCAACAACAACGACCGGGGCGTCACAGCGCTGAAGCTCGCCCAGGGCGGCTACGAGATCCACACCACCTTCAACAAGAAGAAGGTCAAGGAGCTCGACGCCGCGGTCCAGAAGGTCTACGACAACAAGATCAAGCCGAAGCAACGCCCCGAGACGGACACCCACGTCCAGTTCGGTGGCGGGTCGGTGAATCCCAAGACCGGTGCCATCGTGGCGATCTACGGCGGTGAGGACGCGACCAAGCACTACACCAACAACGCCGACCCCACCGGTGCGCAGGTCGGTTCGACCTTCAAGCCGTTCGTGCTGGCGGCAGCAATGCAGTACGGCAGGCGCGACCCCTCGCTCCCTGCGGACCAGGCCGACGCGCACCGTGAGAAGGTCTCGCCGCTGAGCATCTACAACGCCGACGACAAGCTGAAGATCAAGAAGTACAACGGCGAGATCTGGACGGACGAGAACGGCAAGGAGTGGCTGCAGGCCAACGACGGCCATGAGTCGAAGGGCAACATCACCCTTCGTGAGGCGATGCAGTGGTCCGCCAACTCCCCCTACGTACAGCTCGGCATGGACGTCGGCACCGACAAGGTGAAGGACGTCGCCATCGCCGCGGGGCTCAAGGACGACAACAACATGGCGAATTCGAATGTGCCGTCGTTCTCCATCGGTACGTCCTCTCCCAGTGCGATCCGCATGGCCGGCGCGTACGCGACCTTCGCCGACAGCGGAATGCAGCGCGAACCCTACTCGGTCAACGAGGTGAAGCACCGGGGCGAGGTCATCTACCGGCACAAGGACGCCCGCAAGCGCGCCTTCAAGGCGGCGATCGCCGACAACGTCACCGACGTCCTGAAGAACGTCGTCGAGAAGGGAACCGGTACCCCCGCACAACTCCCCGGCCGCGACGTGGCGGGCAAGACGGGTACGACGGACGACAACAAGTCGGCCTGGTTCGTCGGCTACACCCCGCAGCTGTCGACGGCCATCAGCATGTACCGGCTGGACGACAACGAGAAGAACGCGAACCGCAAGTTCGAGAAGATGTATGGGACTGGTGGTGAGAAGACGATCCACGGTGCCTCGTTCCCGGCCCAGATCTGGCACGACTACATGGCGGGTGCGCTGCAGGGCCAGCCGGTCCTGACCTTCCCGGAGCCGACGCCGATCGGTGAGACGGTCTTCGGTGGCGGCGCGCCGAGCCCCAAGCCGACGCCCACGATGGAGGTGTCGCCCACGCCGACCACGGAGGTGTCCGAGTCGCCTTCGAACACCCCGTCCCCGCCCGCGCCCGACCCCAGCGAGACCTGCAGCGCATGGGACCCGAACTGCCAGAACAGCAACGGCGGAACCAGTACCGGTGCTGCGAACGGCGGAGACGGCGGCGGCCCCGGTCCCGACCCGTCGACATCCGCCACGCCACCGGTCGGCGGCAACGGGAACGGTAATGGCAACGGCAACGGCAACGGGAACGGGAACGGTGGAATCTTCGGAGGCCCGGCCGGTTAGCGGCTCCCCTGCTGGGTAGACAGGCGATCCAGCCGGCTGGATTCCCGTCGAGGGCCGTCGCACCACATGGTGCGGCGGCCCTCGACGTTTCCACAGCCCCGTACGGCAGGATGAGCGGCATGCCAAGCCGAGAAGACACGAGTGTGGACCAGACACGGCCTGTTGTACGGCCCACGCACCAGGACGAGATCGCCGAGGCCGGCAGCGAGCTGATCGGCGGGCGGTCGGGGCGCTGGTCACGGCTCGGCAGCACGGCACTCACGCCCGTGGGCGTCATCGCGCTGGTGGCCGTCGGGATGTTCGCGCTCGGCATGGTGCAGAAGCTGCCCTGCTACAACTGGGCGTGGTTCAGGGGCGCCGGTTCGCAGTACACGCACGCCTGCTACTCGGACATTCCGCATCTCTATGTCGCACGCGGCTTCTCCGACGGCCTCGTCCCGTACTTCGACCGGCTGGCCGGCGACATGCAGTACCTGGAGTACCCCGTTCTGACGGGCGTGTTCATGCAGATCGCGTCCTGGCTGACGCCGGGCGGAGACGTTCAGCATCGTGAGCAGATGTACTGGATGGTCAACGCCGGCATGCTGATGATCTGCGCCGTGATCATCGCCGTCTGTGTCGCGCGTACCCACCGGCGCCGCCCCTGGGACGGGCTGCTGGTCGCCCTCGCGCCCGCCTTCGTACTCACCGCGACGATCAACTGGGACCTGCTGGCCGTCGCGCTGACGGCCGCGGCGATGCTCATGTGGTCCCGGAAGCGGACGCTGGCGTTCGGCATCCTCATCGGGCTGGCCACGGCCGCGAAGCTGTATCCCGTGTTCCTGCTGGGGCCGCTCCTCGTGCTGTGCTGGCGGGCGGGCAAGTGGCGGGAGTTCGGCCTGGCGGCGCTCGGGGCGGCCGGCTCCTGGCTGGTGGTGAACCTGCCGGTGATGATCTTCGCGCCCGAGGGCTGGAGCAAGTTCTACACGTTCAGTGAGGAACGCGGCATCGACTTCGGCTCCTTCTGGCTGGTCATCACCCAGCGCACCGGCATGTCCATCGAGACCTCGACGGTCAACCACATCTCCGAACTGCTGATGGTCCTGCTGTGCGCGGGCATTGCCGCACTGACGCTGATGGCACCGCGCAGGCCGCGCTTCGCGCAGCTCGCCTTTCTCGTCGTCGCCGCGTTCATCCTCGTCAACAAGGTCTATTCGCCGCAGTACGTGCTGTGGCTGATTCCCCTGGCCGTCCTGGCCAGGCCGCGCTGGCGCGACTTCCTGATCTGGCAGGCGTGCGAGGTCATGTACTTCCTGGGCATCTGGATGTACCTCGCGTACACGACGAGCGGGGACAAGCACCAGGGTCTGCCCGCGGAGGGGTATCAGCTGGCGATCGTCCTGCACCTGCTGGGCACGCTGTACCTCTGCGCCGTGGTCGTACGGGACATCCTGGTGCCGGAGCGGGACGTCGTACGGCGCGACGGGTCGGACGATCCGTCCGGCGGGGTGCTCGACGGCTCCGCGGACGTATTCGTGCTGGGGCGGGCGGCGCATCCGCCGCGGTATGCCCAGCCCGCCGTCGAAGGGCCGCGGGTGGACTGGGGCGCGGGGCACGGCCCCGCCGCCGACTGATCCGGACCCTCTCCGGCGACGGAGCCCCGGAGAGGGTCCTCGGAGCCTTTCTAGCGGTCGACGAGGCGGTCGAACTGGGTGGTCGTGTGGCGCAGATGGGCCACCAGCTCGTCACCGACCTTCGGCTCCTGCGCGTCGGAGGGAACGAACAGGATCGACACCTGCATGTGCGGCGGTTCGGCGAACCAGCGCTGCTTGCCCGCCCAGACGAACGGGGACAGGTTGCGGTTGACCGTGGCCAGACCCGCGCGTGCGACGCCCTTGGCACGCGGCATCACCCCGTGCAGGGCCTTCGGGGCCTCCAGGCCCACACCGTGCGACGTACCGCCTGCGACGACCACCAGCCAGCCGTCCGAGGCGGCCTTCTGCTGGCGGTAGCCGAAGCGGTCACCCTTGACGACAGGTGTGACGTCCAGAACGGCGCCCCGGTACTCCGTCGCCTCGTGGTCGCCGAGCCACAGCCGGGTACCGATGCGGGCGCGGAAGCGGGTCTGCGGGAACTGCTGCTGCAGCCGGCCCAGCTCCTCGGCGCGCAGATGGCTGACGAACATGGTGTGCAGCGGAAGCCGGGCAGCGCGGAGCCGGTCCATCCAGGCGATCACTTCCTCGACCGCGTCCGAACCGTCCGTGCGATCCAGCGGGAGGTGCAGGGCGAAGCCTTCGAGGCGTACGTCCTCGATGGCGGCGTGCAGCAGCCCGAGCTCCTCCTCCTTGACACCGTGGCGCTTCATCGAGCTCATGCACTCGATGACGACCCGCGCGCCCACCAGGGCGTGCACTGCGTCCACGGAGGAGACGGACCGGATGACACGGTCGGGCAGCGGCACCGGCTCCTCGCCCCGGCGGAACGGGGTGAGGACCAGCAGATCGCCGCTGAACCAGTCCTTGATGCGGGCCGCCTCGTAGGTGGTGCCGACGGCGAGCGTGTCGGAGCCGAAGCGGATGGCCTCGTCGGCGAGCCGCTCGTGACCGAAGCCGTATCCGTTGCCCTTGCAGACCGGGACGAGGCCGGGGAACTGGTCGAGGACGGATTTCTGGTGCGCCCGCCAGCGCGCGGTGTCGACGTAGAGGGAGAGCGCCATGGCCGGTCCGGAACCCTTCTGGTGGCTGCGGTGGATCAGAGGTGTGCGGGGCTTTGTGGAGTGCCCGTCGGGTCGAAGTCCCCATTGAAACGAATGAAGCCGGTTTCGTCAGCGGGACGACGCGTATCAGCGACGCGACATGTAGATGTCGAGCGCCTTGTGCAGCAGCTTGTTGAGCGGGAAGTCCCACTCGCCGAGGTACTCGGCAGCCTGCCCGCCGGTGCCCACCTTGAACTGGATCAGACCGAAGAGGTGGTCGGTCTCGTCCAGCGAGTCGGAGATGCCGCGCAGGTCGTAGACGGTGGCTCCCATGGCGTACGCGTCGCGCAGCATCCGCCACTGCATCGCGTTCGAGGGCCGGACCTCGCGCTTGTGGTTGGCGGACGCGCCGTACGAGTACCAGACGTGGCCGCCGACGATCAGCATGGTCGCGGCCGCGACATTCTCGCCCTCGTGCCGGGCGAAGTACAGCCGCATCCGGTTGGGGTCCTCGTTGTTGAGGGCGGTCCACATGCGCTGGAAGTAGCCCAGGGGCCGCGGCCGGAAGTGGTCGCGCTCCGCCGTGATCTCGTACAGCCGCTGCCACTCGGCGAGCTCCGCGTAGCCGCCCTGCACGACCTCGACGCCGGCCTTCTCGGCCTTCTTGATGTTGCGCCGCCACAGCTGATTGAAGCCCTTGTGGACGTCTTCGAGCGACCGGTTCGCCAGCGGCACCTGGAAGACGTAGCGCGGCTGTACGTCACCGAATCCGGCGCCGCCGTCCTCGCCCTGCTGCCAGCCCATCTTCCTCAGCCGGTCCGCGACCTCGAAGGCACGCGGTTCGATGTGGGTGGCCTCGACATCGCGCAGCCGCTTCACGTCCGGGTCCTGGATCCCCGACTTGATGGCGGCCGCGTCCCAGCGGCGGATGATGACCGGCGGGCCCATCTTCACGGAGAAGGCGCCCTGCTGCTTGAGATGCGTCAGCATCGGCTGCAGCCAGTCGTTCAGGTTCGGGGCGTACCAGTTGATGACCGGGCCCTCGGGCAGATAGGCGAGATACCGCTTGATCTTGGGCAACTGCCGGTAGAGCACCAGGCCGACGCCGACGAGCTGTTCGTTCTTGTCGAACCAGCCCAGGCTTTCCGAACGCCACTCGGCTTTCACATCTGCCCATGCCGGGACCTGCATGTGACTCGCCGCGGGCAGATTCTGGATGTAAGCCAGATGCTGCTCTCGGCTGATGGTCCTCAGGGTCAGGCTCATGCGGGGCGCTCCTCGGCAGGTGTGTCCCCATCGGTCAGGGGCTCCGGCTCTCGCGCCGAAGCCTACTGCGACCGGGGAGCACCCCGTCTGGCCCTGTACGACCTTGCCGGTTCGTCCCGCCGGGACCCGGGTGGCCCGGCCCCTGCACGGGGAACGGCGTCAAGTCCCTGCGACGGTCCTCGCGCCGATCCATGTGTCCGGCTCTGTCTGGTTATGCATGTTTGTGTCTTTCTTGGATCAGCCCACTATGCCGCCGAAGAGGCCGCCGTGGGCCATGCCCAGGAAGAACCCGATGGCGGATGCGCCCATGCCGATGATCAGCGGGAACCTCTCGCGCGTGGTCACCGACACGTACTGCCCGTACGCGGCGGTGAGGATTCCGATCAGCCCGGCCCACGAACTGATCAGGTGCAGGTTGTGGAACATCGCCGTCACGAAGGCGAGCGCACCGAGCACCAGAGTCGCCACCACCAGGGTTTCCTGGAGTGGATGCTTCTTGCCGTCCGTGGCAAGAAGGGAAACGGGGGGACGGGGTCGAACTGCCTGTGCCATGGAGTGCCTCCTGGCCGAAAGGCGGCGCCTTGTGGCGCCGCTCACACCCGATGTGTCCAGATTGCGTCTCCTGGGCACCGGATTTCAACCGGAAGCGGGTGTGCGGGTAGTCTGTAACGTCTGCACCGGTGTCTGCCCAGGCCAGTACTGCGGCCCCCTCCAGGAGGAGGGTGTTGTCAGTGGTGGCTGTTCTACTCGGAGACACTGTTGCTCACGCATCACGACCCTCCTGCCACGGAACGACCGTGGCCGCTGAGTCCAAAGGAGGTGGGTTCCACATGCGTCACTACGAGGTGATGGTCATCCTCGACCCCGATCTCGAGGAGCGCGCTGTCTCCCCGCTGATCGAGAACTTCCTCTCCGTCGTCCGTGAGGGCAACGGAAAGGTCGAGAAGGTCGACACCTGGGGCCGTCGTCGTCTCGCTTACGAGATCAAGAAGAAGCCCGAGGGCATCTACTCGGTCATCGACCTGCAGGCCGAGCCTGCGGTCGTCAAGGAGCTCGACCGCCAGATGAACCTGAACGAGTCGGTCCTCCGGACCAAGGTCCTCCGTCCCGAGATCCACTGAGCATCTAGCTCAGCGGTCATCGGGTTCGAGTAGCAGCAAGCAGCCAGAAGCAATCCCCGCCGAGAGGTTCACCCATGGCAGGCGAGACCGTCATCACGGTCGTCGGCAATCTCGTCGACGACCCCGAGCTGCGCTTCACCCCGTCCGGTGCGGCGGTCGCGAAGTTCCGTGTCGCGTCCACTCCCCGCATCTTCGACCGGCAGACCAATGAGTGGAAGGACGGCGAAGGCCTGTTCCTCACCTGCTCGGTCTGGCGGCAGGCGGCGGAGAACGTCGCCGAGTCGCTCCAGCGAGGCATGCGCGTTGTCGTGCAGGGCCGGCTGAAGCAGCGGTCGTACGAAGACCGCGAGGGCGTCAAGCGCACGGTCTACGAGCTGGACGTCGAGGAAGTCGGCCCCAGCCTCAAGAACGCCACGGCCAAGGTCACCAAGACCACCGGTCGCGGTGGCCAGGGCGGCCAGGGTGGATACGGTGGTGGCCAGCAGGGCGGAGGCGGCTGGGGCGGCGGTCCCAGCGGCGGTGGCCAGCAGGGTGGTGGCGGCGCTCCCGCCGACGACCCGTGGGCCACGAGCGCGCCGGCCGGCGGCCAGCAGGGCGGGGGCCAGCAGGGAGGCGGTTGGGGCGGAAGCTCCGGCGGTTCCGGCGGTTCCGGCGGTTCCGGCGGCGGCTACTCGGACGAGCCTCCCTTCTAGGGCGGCTCGTACCCCCACTTCTTGATCACACAGGAGAAACACCATGGCGAAGCCGCCTGTGCGCAAGCCTAAGAAGAAGGTCTGCGCGTTTTGCAAGGACAAGACCCAGTACGTGGACTACAAGGACACGAACATGCTGCGGAAGTTCATTTCCGACCGTGGCAAGATCCGTGCCCGCCGCGTGACCGGCAACTGCACGCAGCACCAGCGTGACGTCGCCACGGCCGTCAAGAACAGCCGTGAGATGGCGCTGCTGCCCTACACGTCCACCGCGCGATAAGGGAAGGGTGACCGAAACATGAAGATCATCCTCACCCACGAGGTCTCCGGCCTCGGTGCTGCGGGCGACGTCGTCGACGTCAAGGACGGGTACGCCCGTAACTACCTGGTTCCGCGTGGCTTCGCCATCCGCTGGACCAAGGGTGGCGAGAAGGACGTGGCGCAGATCCGCCGCGCCCGCAAGATCCACGAGATCGCCACGATCGAGCAGGCCAACGAGGTCAAGACGAAGCTTGAAGCCGTCAAGGTCCGTCTGGCCGTTCGCTCCGGCGAGGCCGGCCGCCTCTTCGGCTCGGTGACCCCGGCCGACATCGCTTCGGCGATCAAGGCTGCCGGTGGCCCCGACGTCGACAAGCGTCGCGTCGAGCTCGGCTCGCCGATCAAGACGCTCGGCGGACACCAGGTGTCCGTGCGTCTGCACCCCGAGGTCGCTGCGAAGCTCGGCATCGAGGTCGTCGCTGCCTAAGGGCACAGCTCACCAGAGCAGGTGAAGGGCCGTACCCCTCGGGGTACGGCCCTTCACTGTTCGGCTTCGATGATCCGCGGCCCCGCTCTTCCGCGGTTCGGCGGTCTGGCGGTTCGGCGGTTTCACGTGAAACGGGGGTGCCGCTCGGCGGTGCTCAGCGGGTGGCTCCGGTGACGATCCACCTGCCCGACCGGGTGCGCAGCCAGAGTGTCACCATGCGGACGGCCATCATCAGTGCCATCGCCCACCACAAGGCGGTCAGGCCGCCGCCGAAGGTCGGCACCAGGAGGGCGACCGGGGCGAAGACGGCCAGGGTCACGAGCATGGCCCAGGCCAGATACCGGCCGTCTCCGGCGCCCATCAGCACCCCGTCCAGGACGAAGACCACGCCGGCGATCGGCTGGGACAGCGCCACTACCAGCAGCGCCGGGAACAGGGTGCCCTGAACGGACTGGTCATCCGTGAACAGGGGCACGAACAGCGGTCGGGCAAGGACGATCAGCGCCCCGAACACCACTCCGGAAACGATGCCCCACTGCACCATGCGGCGGCATGCCTCGCGTGCGCCCCGGGCATCGTCAGCTCCCAGACAGCGGCCGATGATGGCTTGCCCTGCGATGGCGATGGCGTCGAGTGCGAAGGCCATCAGGCTCCAGAGCGAAAGAATGATCTGGTGCGCGGCGATCTCGGTGTCGCCGAGGCGGGCGGCGACCGCTGTGGCGATCATCAGGACGGCACGGAGCGACAGCGTACGGACAAGCAGCGGGACGCCGGCTTGGGCGCTGGCCCTGATGCCGGCGGCATCAGGGCGCAGCGAGGCCCCATGCCGACGCGCCCCCCGGACCACCATGATCAGATAGGCGGCAGCCATGGCGATCTGGGCGATCACTGTTCCCCAGGCCGATCCCGCGATGCCGAGCCCGGCACCGTAGACGAGCCCCGCGTTGAGGGCTCCGTTGGCCGCGAAGCCGCCGATGGCGACATAGAGCGGGGTTCTGGTGTCCTGTAGGCCACGGAGTACGCCGGTCGCGGCCATCACCACGAGCATGGCCGGAATGCCGAGACTGGAGATTCTCAGATACGTGATCGCGTAGGGGGCGGCGGTGTCGGAGGCGCCGAAGGCGTCCACGAGCCACGGGGCCGTGGGGAGTGCGACGGCGATGACGCCCATGCCGAGCAGAAGGGCGAGCCAGATTCCGTCCATGCCCTGTCGGATGGCGGAGGCCAGATCGCCCGCTCCGACCCGACGCGCCACTGCCGCGGTGGTGGCATACGCGAGAAAGACAAAGACACTGACGGCGGTCGTCAGCAGCGCCGCGGCGACGGCCAGACCGGCCAGCTGCGGTGTACCCAGACGACCGACGATGGCGCTGTCGACCATCACGAAGAGAGGCTCGGCGACGAGTGCGCCGAAGGCAGGGACGGCGAGCGAGATGATCTCGCGGTCGTGCCGTCGACGACTGGGCGGCGAGGTTGCCGGGGCCTGGGTCATGGAGGCCAATCTAATCTTCCACAGGTAATGGATGCAATGGGCTTGCGGTCCTTACATTTGTTGCTGGGTGGGGTTCTTCTGCGTGCTGTTTGTCGTGATCTTGAGCCGAGTTGGAAAGTTTTTCTCCCCCACAGCCCGTGGATGGAGAAATCCCAGCTCAGAGGGTTGGTGGTGAGGGTGCTATGAGTTTGTCCACAGTGCTGTCCCCTGCTCCGTGCACAGGTTCTGTGGAGTTCTCCACAGCATCTGGTCCGTCGTCCACATGCCCTGTGGATAACCAGATTGGCTGACGGTGCATAGCGGCCTACCGTGGTCCGGCGCCCGCACCCCGTTCCGGCCCTGGAACCCCGTAGAACTCGACGCGTCGGAACCGGAGTCGGGCGTCTTGTTTGTCGGTGCTGTGCCGTAAGAAAGAGTGGCACGGCGAGGTCCGCGGAGCGGACGGGAGGAGGTGGCCCGGTGAGCATTCCCGAGCCTTTGGACGACCCCTGGGCCGACACCGGTCCCAGTGACCGTCTGCCCGTCACCCGCCAGCGCCGAGGTGAAGGCCGGGACCGCGGCGAGCAGCACGAACGCGGCAGGGAGCGCGGCGGGTGGGAGGACGGCCCCCCCGGTTTCGAGCGGGTCCCGCCCCAGGACCTCGATGCCGAGCAGTCGGTCCTCGGCGGCATGCTCCTGTCCAAGGATGCCATCGCCGATGTCGTGGAGATCATCAAGGGGCACGACTTCTACCGCCCCGCGCACGAGACCGTCTATCAGGCGATCCTCGATCTCTACGCCAAGGGCGAGCCTGCCGACCCGATCACGGTGGCGGCCGAGCTGGTCAAGCGCGGTGAGATCACCAAGGTGGGCGGGGCCCCGTATCTGCACACCCTCGTCCAGTCCGTGCCGACCGCGGCCAATGCTTCGTACTACGCGGAGATCGTTCACGAACGGGCGGTCCTGAGGCGGCTCGTCGAGGCCGGGACGAAGATCACGCAGATGGGATACGCGGCAGACGGCGATGTCGACGACATCGTGAACTCCGCGCAGGCCGAGATCTACGCCGTCACCGAGCAGCGCACCAGTGAGGACTACCTGCCGCTCGGCGACATCATGGAAGGCGCTCTCGACGAGATCGAGGCGATCGGTTCGCGCAGCGGCGAGATGACCGGGGTTCCGACCGGCTTCACCGACCTGGATGCCCTGACGAACGGACTGCACCCGGGCCAGATGGTCGTCATCGCGGCGCGTCCGGCCATGGGTAAGTCCACGCTGGCGCTGGACTTCGCTCGGGCCTGTTCGATCAAGAGCAACCTGCCCAGCGTGATCTTCTCCCTTGAAATGGGGCGCAACGAGATCGCCATGCGACTGCTCTCGGCCGAGGCACGTGTGGCGCTGCATCACATGCGTTCCGGCACCATGACCGACGAGGACTGGACGCGGCTGGCCCGCCGAATGCCGGACGTCTCGGCCGCACCCCTCTACATCGACGACTCCCCGAACCTCTCCATGATGGAGATCCGGGCGAAGTGCCGTCGTCTGAAACAGCGCAACGACCTCAAGCTCGTGGTGATCGACTATCTCCAGCTGATGCAGTCCGGTGGGTCGAAGCGCGCCGAGAGCCGCCAGCAGGAGGTCTCGGACATGTCCCGAAACCTCAAGCTGCTCGCGAAGGAGCTGCAGCTCCCGGTCATCGCGCTCTCCCAGTTGAACCGTGGTCCCGAACAGCGCACGGACAAGAAGCCCATGGTCTCCGACCTGCGTGAATCCGGATCCATCGAACAGGACGCCGACATGGTGATCCTTCTGCACCGCGAGGACGCGTACGAGAAGGAGTCCCCCCGCGCCGGCGAGGCGGATCTGATCGTGGCCAAGCACCGTAACGGCCCGACGGCGACGATCACCGTGGCCTTCCAGGGCCACTACTCGCGCTTCGTGGACATGGCACAGACCTGAGCTCGGCGTTCGCCCGGTTCTTGCGGCCTGTTTGCCGGTCGAGCACCTTGTGGCCGCCGCACCTTGATGATACGGCGTTCGGTGCGGGTCGGGGTGCGGGTCGGGGTGCGGCGCGGGCTGGTGTGCGGACGGGGGGAGCGGTCGGTCATGCCCGCCTCGCCGAACCGGCGGTAGCGGTCGGCCCACCGCTGGGCCGTGGTCGGCGAGACCTGAAAGCGTTCGGTGGCTCGCCGCAGCGGCCAGTTGTCCTCGATGACGCAGCGGGCCAGACGCAGGCGCCCGGTCTCGGTCAGGGGTGCATTACGGTGGGGCACGAGGGCCTTCCGGGGTCGGTGTAGACGTCGCAATCCACACCGACCCCGGAAGGCCCTCACCCCGTCCACAACCTCCCGAGACAGAACAACTTGGGCTGTCCGGAGTCGTGATCAGCGATGGGGAAAAGGGTTGGAGGGGTGATGATCGGGCTGGTAGCTTGCAGTTGACTGTGACACCGCCCGAGGAGGTGAGACCCATGAACGCTGTATCGATGTGGGTGCTCCCCCTTCCCGTCACGGCCGGGCGATTGACGTAGGTGTCGCCGGGAGCGCCTCGACAACAAGGCACTCCCGAAAGGCAACACCTATGTACTCTCTGCAATTCACCGCCGAGTCGTCGTCGAACGACATGCTCGAACGCGACTTCACCCTGGGCGACGTCCCCGGAGTTCTCTGGTCGTCGGCCTCCGGCGCCGATCGCGCGCCCCTGGTCCTGATGGGCCACGGCGGCGGCGCCCACAAGAATCATCCGGCGATGGTCGGCCGCGCCGGCCTCCTTGTGACCGGCTGCGGTTTCCATGTCGCCGTCATCGACGCGCCCGGCCACGGTGACCGGCCGCGTACTACGCAGGACGAGCAGGAGATCGCCGAGCTGCGCAGGGCGCAGGCGGCGGGCGAGCCGGAAGGCCCGATCGTCGTCCCTTATAACGCCCGCTTGGCGGAGCTCGCCGTGCCCGAGTACCGGGCGACCCTGGACGCCCTTCAGGAACTTCCGGAGATCGGCGCCGATGGGCCGGTGGGCTACGTCGGCATCGGCCTGGGCGCCGCGATCGGGGTGCCGCTGGTGGCGGTCGAAACCAGGATCACGGCCGCGGTCTTCGGCATGATGTGGCCCGATGCCCTGGTCGAGACGGCGAAGCAGATCACCATCCCGATCGAGTTCGACCTGCAGTGGGACAACGAGCGCATCCCGCGCGAGGCCAGCCTCGCGCTGTTCGACGCCTTCGCCTCGAAGGAGAAGACGTTGCACGCCAACGCGGGCAAGCACTTTGAACTGCCCAGGTTCGAGGCCGACAGCGCGGTCCGGTTCTTCGCCCGGCATCTTGGCCGGGCGGTCAACTCACCGGCCTGAGCTGAGCGGCAGCGGCGTCCGGTCTGCCCATCGGGCGCCGCTACCGCGGCCCGGGTCGAGGCTGCGCATCCAGATGATGGATCCCGCGTAGCTTGAGCCCTGCCATGTAGCTCGCGGGCGTCTTGTCGTAGCGGGTGGCCAGGCCCCGCCACGCTCGGATCTTGGATCGTGAGACAGAAGCACCGTGTCCCTCGAATGAGACGGCCAGGAATGGCCAGGTCGTCACAGCGGAACGGGACATTCCAAATGCGGACCTACACCTGGCTCGGCCGCCGCCGGGTCTCGTGTTCGCGTCCTGGAGCCGGGGCGTGGCCCGGGGATGCGAAATGTGTTCGCCACGGCCGGGTTCTCCGGGTAGTTGTTGAGGATGAACTCCCCATCTGAACAGTTGCTCCCCGGCACGCGGCGCGCCCTGCTGCACCGCATCGCCACCGCGCAGTCGGAAGGCCGAGCGCCTTCGCTCGTCGCCGCGGTACAGAGGCAGGGGCAGATCGTCTGGAGCGGTTCCCGCAGCTGTGTGGACGGCCATGCACCCGATGCCGACACGCAGTTCAGGATCGGCTCCATCACCAAGACGTTCACGGCGGTGCTGGTCCTGCGACTGCGGGACGAGGGTCTTCTGGACCTGGACGATCCGCTGGAGAAGCATCTGCCCGGTTCGGGCGTCGGCGGAATCACCGTCCACCAACTTCTGGGCCACAGCGCGGGACTGGGTGCCGAGTCACCCGCGCCCTGGTGGGAGAGGACTCCGGGCACCCTGCGGCCCGAGCTTGCCGATGTACTCGGTGAGCAGCCGAGGATGCACACCCCGGGCCACCGCCATCACTACTCGAACCCTGGCTACACACTGCTGGGCGCGCTGATCGAGAAGGTGCGAGGGGAGAGCTGGGCGGAGGTGCTGCGGAGCGAGATCCTGGAACCGCTGGGCATGCACCGTACGAGCCTCCAGCCGCACGCACCGCACGCAGGCGGCTGGGCCGTGCACCCGTGGGCCGATGCCATGCTGCCCGAACCGGCCGAGGACCTCGGGCTGATGGCTCCGGCCGGCCAGCTCTGGTCCACCACGGGCGACCTCCTCCGCTTCGCGGCCTTTCTGGTCGAGGGGGATGACCGGGTGCTCTGCGGTGCCTCTGTGGAGCAGATGCGTGAACCGTCCGCGCCGACCGAGTCCGGTGCCTGGGATTCCGCGTACGGCCTGGGGGTGCAGTGCGCACGGAACGATGGCCGCACCCTCTTCGGGCACACGGGTTCGCTGCCCGGCTTCCTGGCCGCCCTGTGGTTCAGCGTCGAGGACGATGTGACGGCCGTTGTCCTCACCAACACCACGTCGGGGCCGTTGATCGGTGACGTGGCCGCCGACCTCGTGAAGATCGTCGCCGAGGCCGAGCCGCGTATTCCGGAGCCCTGGCGCCCGCTGCCTGAGGTGGACGCCGAGCTGCTCGCGTTGACCGGCCCCTGGTACTGGGGCACGCGCGCGAACATCCTGCGACTGACTTCGGACGATGGGCTGGAGCTTCAGCCTTTGCGGGGCAGTGGCCGCGGCGCCCGGTTCACGGCACAGCCCGACGGGACCTGGACCGGTCTCGACGGCTATTACGCGGGGGAGACATTGCGCGTCGTCCGCACGGGCGACGGCAGCGTGAGCCATCTCGATCTGGGCTCGTTCGTCTTCACGCGGGAGCCGTACGACCCCGCTGCGGCCATTCCCGGCGGCGTGGACGAGGGCGGTTGGCGGGGTCTTCGGGCCTGAGGGCCGCGTTTCACGTGAAACGGCGGGTCGGCCGGCTCAGGCCGTCAACTCCCGTTCCAGTGGGGTTCGGAAGCGCGGGGTGATCCGCGCTCCACCCACCCATTGCGACAGTCGGGACGCTTCCGCCTCGATCGCGGTGGTGGCATCCCGACCGACGTCGGACAGCAGCCGCCAGACCGGCTCGCCATCGGCCCGCTGTGCCCAGCCGCCCACGATCTCGCCGTTCCACCACACGGTCGGGCCGATATTGCCGGACCGGTCGAAAAGCGCGTACCGATGTCCGGCAAGGAGATGGAAGCCGCGATCGGCCCAGCCCATGGCACTGGGGTCCAGGGCCGGAAGCAGCGCGGCCCAGGGCTCAGGGGCCGGTTCAGGTTCCAGGTCCTCCGGCAGGACCCGTCCCACGGCACCGTTGTCGAGCCGAACCTCCTCTGCTCCGACGGCTGCCAGGGCCCTGCGGGCCTGGCCCAGCCCCCAGCCCGTCCACCACTTGAGATCGGCCTCGGTCGCCGGCCCGTACGACCGGAGCCAGCGCCGGGCCAGCTCGGTCTGCGCCTGTGCCGGGTCCTCGAAGGGCCAGGGCTCGGACGTGGTCCAGCGGAACTGGCTGGACGTCCACGAACCGCGTGGCCGGTCCCGCCGGATGCGGCCTTCGGCCGCCAGGATCCGCAGGACACGGGAGGCGACGCCCTGTACTGCCTCCTGCTTCTTGCCGGGGAAGACGGTGATCTTGGTCCGCAGAGCGGCCACGGAGGCGGAGAGCTCGCTGCCGGTGGCGGGTCCCTGGGCCATCAGGGCGGCAAGCACCATCTGTTCGGTGTCGGCGAGCCAGCGCTCGTCCAGTCCATTGCCGTCATCCGCCAGGTGCTTGAGAAAGGTGCGGCGTTCCTTGGCGGCCACGGCACGGGCGTTCGCCGCGTCGACGCTGGGGGCGAGTTCCTGCGGTACGACGAAGAGGGTGTTGCGCATGGAGAGCTGCCGGACCAGGGAGACGTCCGTGTAGAGCGCCTGCTCGACCGAGGCGACGCTTGCCTCGGACATCCGGGCGCACGCGGAGAGGAAGACCGTGGCGGCGTCCGTGGCGTGCAGGGCGACGATCGCGTCGGCCACGGACACCGGGGACACGGTCCGTACCGACGGAGCCAGGAGATGCCGCCGTCCGAGCCTGATCCTGCGCTGTTCGTCGCTGATGTGGTGCACAGACAACCTCTCGGGTTCCGGGCTGCGGTCAGAGCGCGAGCTTGAAGCCCACATGGCTGGCGGTGAACCCCAGCCGCTCGTAGAAGCGGTGGGCATCGACCCGGGTCGCATCGGACGTCAGCTGGACCAACTGGCAGTCCTGACGCCGGGATTCGTCCACGGCCCATTCGATCAGCAGGGTACCGAGGCCGCTGCCGCGCTCGTCGGCGTGGACGCGGACGCCCTCAATGACCGAGCGGGTCGCGCCGCGCCGCGAGAGCCCCGGGATCACTGTCAGCTGGAGGGTCCCGACGACGCGGCCCTCACGCACGGCCACGACCAGGTGCTGGTTCGGGTCATCCGCCAGGCGCTGGAACGCGGCGCGGTACGGGGTGAGGTCGTCGGGCGACTCACGCTGTGCACCCAGCGGATCGTCGGCGAGCATGGCCACGATCGCGGCGATGTCGGTGAGTGTCGCAGGGCGTATTTCCAGATCGCTCATGATCGGCAGAGTACGCAGGTCATGAGGGTGGTGTGGGAAATCGTCGAGACTGCGCGGGGACCGGCCACGGCTGCACGGCGACTCACGCGGCCTTGACGGGGACTTTCAGCTCTTCGACCGCTCTGATGAGTGGGGCCAGCTCGGGATTCTTGGCGGCATCGTCGAGTGCGGCGCGCAGCGCTGTGTCATTGGTCGGCCTGGCCTCGGAGAGCAGCGTGAGGCCGGCCTCGGTGACATCGGTGTAGATGCCTCGGCGATCGGTGTCACAGAGGTACCGGGTCAGGAGTCCGCGGTCCTCGAGGCGGGTGACCAGGCGGGTGGTGGCGCTCTGGCTGAGCACGACGGCGTCCGCGACCTGCTTCATCTGGAGATGGCCACCCGGACCGTTGTGCTGCCTGCTGAGGACATCGAGCAGGGAGTACTCCCGCACGCTGAGCCCGTGCCCGCTCTGCAATGCCCGCTCGATGCGGGCCTCGATCTTCCCATGGAGCAAGGAGAGGGCGCACCAGCCCTGGGAGAGGGCGGTCAGTGCGGGGTCCGTCGCTGTCATGGTCTCTCCTCCGTTTCGAAGCCGCTTGCGTACAGGGTAGGCGACTGCCGCAATAGCCCGCGCTTGCAATGAATCGCGTCTGCAATTATTGTGGGCGCCCGTAAGAGGCAGATGCAATCTCCAGGGAAGGTGAAACCCATGCCGCTGGCGCTTCTAGCTCTCGCCATTGGGGCTTTCGGTATCGGAACGACCGAGTTCGTGATCATGGGGTTGCTTCCCGAGGTCGCTGCGGACTTCCAGGTCTCGATTCCCACCGCGGGATTCCTGGTCACGGGATATGCGCTCGGCGTCGTTCTCGGCGCCCCGCTGATGACGGTTCTCGGCACCCGGATCCCTCGCAAGCGCATGCTCATGCTGCTGATGGGGCTGTTCGTGGTGGGCAATGTCGTTTCCGCGGTTGCCCCGGTCTTCGGCGTGATGCTCGCCGGCCGGGTGATTGCCTCACTCGCCCACGGCGCTTTCTTCGGCATCGGGTCGGTCGTTGCGGCAGGTCTGGTCGCCCCGCAGAAGAAGGCCGGAGCGATCGCCATGATGTTCACCGGCCTCACCGTCGCCAACGTCGTCGGAGTACCGATGGGCACCTACATCGGACAGACCGTCGGGTGGCGGACCACATTCTTCGCCGTCGCCGCGCTCGGTGTCGTCGGTCTTTTCGGTGTGGCCAGGCTCATCCCCGAACAGCCCCGGGCCAAGGACGTACGAATCCGCCACGAGCTGGCCGCCTTCCGCAATGTGCAGGTCCTGCTCGCCATGGCGATGACGGTGCTGGGCTTCGGCGGAGTCTTCGCCGCGATCACCTACATCACGCCGATGATGACCGAGATCGCCGGATACTCCGCATCCTCCGTCACCTGGCTGCTGGTCCTCTTCGGGCTGGGCATGGTGGGCGGCAATCTGCTCGGCGGCAAGTTCGCCGACCGCCGTCTCATGCCGATGCTGTACGTGTCGCTGGGTGCCCTCGCGGTGGTCCTGTCCCTGTTCACCCTGACCGCGCACCACAAGGTCGCGGCGGCCGTCACCATCGTGCTGATCGGGGGCCTGGGCTTCGCCATCGTGCCGCCGCTGCAGAAGCGGGTGCTCGACCAGGCGGCCGGCGCTCCGACCCTCGCCTCCGCCGTCAACGTCGGTGCCTTCAACCTCGGCAACGCGCTGGCGGCCTGGCTCGGCGGCCTCGTCATCGCAGCCGGCCTCGGCTACACCGCGCCCAACTGGATCGGCGCAGCGCTGGCCGCCTCCGCCCTGGTCCTCGCGGTCGTCTCCGGCGTTCTGGAACGCCGCACCGTCACCCGTGGCCGAATCGTCGCCCAGCACAGTCCTGAACCGGTCGCGGCCCCCGCGGTCCAGCGCTGACCTTTCACGGCACTGCTCACCCCGACCTCAGGCACAACACCTCATCGCACCAAGGAGTCATCCCCATGAGCACCACCACCGTCGCCCCGCTGACCACCCCGGATGCGGAAGCGCTCATCGAAGCGGCCCGCAGCGCCGCCGAAGCCGCCGATGTCGCCGTTGCCGTCACAATCCTCGACGCGGGCGGCCACCTGCTGGCCTTCCAGCGGGACGACCGGGCCGTTCTCATCGCGGGCGAAACCAGTACCCGTAAGGCCTACACGGCCCTCCAGCTCGACGCCCCCACCGCCGACCTCGTCGCCATGGTCCAGCCGGGCGGGCTCTTCCACACCCTGCCGACCGCCCTGGACCGGCCGCTGCTCTTCATCGCCGGTGGCGTCCCGGTCCACCGTGACGGCCGGCTCATAGGTGCCATCGGCGTCGGCGGAGGTGCTCCCGACCAGGACCACGGCTTCGCGACGGCTGCCGTGAAGGCTCTCGACTGACGCCCTCACCTGACGCCGCCCGCGAGGGCGAGGGCCGACGGCCGGGTGGGTCAGCCCGTCGCCACGGTCAGCGGAGCGTAGCGACGGGTCCAGTCGCCCGGCAGGTCCGGTGTCCCATACGTCATCACCGTGGTTTCGGAACCGGTCCGCAGACCGCATTGCCCGAACCAGTCGAGCAGGTGCGCATGGCGCGCGTCGATGTCCGCGCGCAGGGGCAGATCGGTCGCCTCGGCGAGCGAGGCGACGAGTGCCTGAGCCGTGGCGGTGTCGGACGCGATCAGCGGGCCGACCACATGGGTACGGTCGCTCGGCCAGGCCGCGGCGTAACCGGTGAGCCTTCCTCTGTCCTCCGCGACCCGGATGTGGTCGGCGTACGCGGGCAGCCGGGCAAGGAGATGTGTCCGGTCGGAGCCGAAGACGTCCGAGTCCAGCCGGACGATGGATCGCAGGTCGCCTGCCCCAGCCGGACGAACGGTCGCGGCGGACATTTTCTCACCGGTCGGCCGGAAGAATCCGGTGACCCGCTCGACGCGGCCCACGACCGCGAAACCGAGCTGTTCATAGAGCGGTTGTCCCGCGGAGGTCGCGTACAGGCTGAGGGGTGTGCCTCCGGCCTCGTCCATCACATGACGCATCAGGCGTCGGGCGACTCCCTGTCGTGCATGCCGTTCGGCGACGAGCAGCATGCCGATGGCAGCCAGGCGCGGGCCGTAGGAGGTCACCACACAGGCTGCGATCAGCCCCTTGCCCCCGGGGTCGTCCACGCCGTAGCCCGTTCCCGCTGCAAGGAGCAGCCCCCATCTGGGCTCATCGCGTGGCCAGCCGCGGTCGTCGCAGAGGTCGGCGCAGGCGACCAGGTCACCCAGGGTGAGACGCCGGACAGGTAGATCGGTGAGCGGACGGGGCAGTGAGGAGGGCATGAGGGTCAGGCTGTCCGACGCGGTGATCGCTCGTCCACTCCTTTGCCGGCCGAGACCCGCAATCGCCGCCCGCGCCGAGTCGGTCCCCAGGGCTTCAGTACCGATACCGCGGTGATGAACAGATACGTCGCCGTGGCCACCGACGGAGCGACCACCAAATCGATGTCGACGGAGCCGCGCATCGCCGCCTCGTTGATGCCGGGGCGCAACGAGAAGATCGACAGCGCCGTGGTGATCAGGGTGAGCCAGAACTTCGTCCAGACCCACCGGTGTCTGGCCAGCCCCCAGGGTGTGCCGAGCGACAGTACGAGTCCGCTGGACAGGGAGAACAGGGCGACGGGGACGAGCAGCCAGTCTCCGAAGATCTTCATGGCGCGGGTGCTGGCCTGTGCGGTGGCGGGGTCGTCGGTGAGAAAGGCTGTGATTCCGAGCGTCAGCAGGCCGACGGTCAGTCCCAGCCAGCTCACGGATATCGAAACATGCGCGACGAGGAGGCCGCGGCGGGCGGAGCGGTTGAGTGGTTTCACGTGAAACACGGTGCCGGGAACGAGGAAGTCGAGCGTCTGACAGCGGGAGTAATCGCATGTACTAGCCTCGGCGTACGGTGAGCGCTCCCCAGAGGCATTGTGGGCCGACCGGTTGGGAAGCATTCCTCGACGGCTTTCTTGGTGGGCCAGTCGGTACGCGGTCCCGCACCAACGCGGGAGGCGGACGACTGTCGTGGATTCAGGGCTCGACCATGGGGCAATGGAGCGGACTGCAGACGGAACGAAAGAGATCTCCCGACGCGATCCTGATCCACCGCACTCTGAACGAGATCTCGCCGGTCGCGGACCAAACGACCTCGTACTTCTACGCCCTGCTCTTCATCCGGCACCCCGACCTGCGTGACCTGTTCCTGGTCGCGATACATGTGCAGCGCGACCGGCTTCTCCGTGCGATCCTCACCGCGGCGGACCGGCGGACCGGCGGACCGGCGGACCGGCGGACCGGCTGACCGGCTGGACGGCTGAGGCTGACCGGCTAGACGACCCTCATGCGCTGGCCGAGTACCCCGGCGGCCTGGGGCGCGGACACCGCAAGTACGGCACGCTGCCCACGCACTACCCCGCCGTGGGGGAGGCGCTCCTCGGTGCGCTGAGCCGTTACGCGAGCACCACCTGGGACGCGGAGACCGAAGCGGCGTGGATCCGTGCCCACACCGCGATGTCGCAGATCATGATCGATGCTGCGGCCGAGGACGAGATGTCGGCCCCCGCCCGGTGGCACGCGGAGGCGCTGTCCCGCGCGAGCGGCGAGAGGCGAGCCCTGCCCCCGGAAAACGGCCGGGTCAGCCCAGGTCGGGCGCGTGCATCGCCCGTACGCCCTCGATATTGCCGTCCAGGTAGTGCCGCAGCGACAGCGGTACGAGATGGACCGCAGCGATCCCCATCCGGCTGAACGGCACCCGAACGACGTCGTACTCCCCACAGGGATCGTCGATCTCGGGCCCGTGACGCCGGGACAGGTCCATCGACTCCAGTCGGCAGACGAAGAAGTGCTGGACTTTGACGCCCTTCACCCCGCCGCCCTCGATGTGTTCCACGGTATCGACGAAACAGGGGACCACATCGGTGATCTTGGCGCCCAGCTCCTCGTCCAGCTCGCGGTGCAGGGCGTCGACGACGGTCGCGTCCTCCGGCTCGACCCCGCCGCCCGGCGTGAGCCAGTACGGATCCACTCCGGGCTTGGTGCGCTTGATGAGGACGAGGTCGTCGCCGTCGAGCAGGATGGCGCGTGCGGTGCGCTTGACCACAGGACGTTCGGTCATGGCAAGAGAGTGGCCCACGGAACCGGTTCTGAAACACCGGAGCGGTGCCGGACCGTCCTGCGCTCACCAGTCGGCGGCGGCGCGCAGCAGCCACTCGTGCGCCCGCGCGATGTGCGGCAGCGCGAGGGTGCCGGTCCGCACGGCCAGGAAATAGGTGCGCAGCGGAGGTACGGGAGGGTCGAGAAGTGCCACGACCTCGCCCCTTTCCAGCGCGCCCTCGCACAGATAGCGCGGCAGCACGGCGAGCCCAGCACCCGCCACCGCGCACTCCAGGACGGCCCGGAGATCCGGTGCGATGACCGTTCCCGCAACGGCGGGCCGGCAGTCGAAGACGGCGGCCCAGTAGCGCGAAACGAGCGGCAGGCTCTCGTGGACCTCCACGACCGGAAGCTCGTCCAGCACCACGGGGCCTTTGTGCCGCAAGGTTCCCGGTCCCAGGCGCCCGGCCCAGCGCGGTGCGGCGATCAGGACGTGCTCTTCGTCGCAGAGCGGAGTCGCGGTGAGCAGCCCACCGCGCGGACGGGCCGTCGCGAGGGCCAGATCATGATGTCCGGCGGCCAGCCCCTCCAGCGCCTCCTCGGCGCCTGCGAAGAACGAACTGCGCAGGGCCAGGCCCCGGGCGATGAGAGGGGTGAGCGCGGGCAGGGCCCGCATCGACGTGAATTCGGGCGGCCCGGCCAGATGCAGTGTCCGTACGCCCGACTCCTCGTCGAGCTCGGTCTCGGCGATCTCGACCAGAGCGTCCAGATGGGGCGCCGCCCGGTGCGCGAGTTCGTCACCGATGGTCGTCGGGGTCACACCACGGGCCCTGCGCAGGAAGAGAGGACGGCCCAGCTGCCGTTCCAGGGTGCGGATCTGCGAGGTCACCGCAGGCTGGGAGAGGCCGAGCAGGGCGGCAGCCCGGGTGAAGGAGCCGGCCCGGTGCACCGTGACGAATGTGCGCAGCAGGGACAGGTCCATGTCATGCCCCCTCTCACGGCCGCGACGCTTCGACCCGTACAACTATAAATATGTCGATAGGTCGCTGTCGCTGGCGTGATTGGACTCTGACTGAGAGTCAACTAGCCTTGTTCAGGCGGTTCTTCACATCCGGAACCGGGGCGGTCCGAGCCACGAGAGGGGAGGCTCGGACCGTCCGTACCGCTGGTCGGCTCAGCTCTTGCGCAGCGCGGCGTCCAGTGCCCGTTCGACGTCGGCCACCAGGTCGTCCGGGCTCTCGGCGCCGACCGAGAAACGGATGAAGCCCTCCGGTACGGCGTCACCGCCCCAGCGCGCCCGCCGCTCGGCGGTGGAGCGCACGCCACCGAAGCTCGTCGCGTCGTCGACGAGCCGCAGCTCGGTGAGAAAGCGCTCGGCCCGCTCACGGTCGGGCAGTACGAACGACACCACGGAGCCGAAGCGCCACATCTGCCGTACGGCGTTCGGATACGAAGGATCGGTGGGTAGGCCGGGATACCGGACCCCGGTCACCCCCTCGCGCCTGGCCAGCGCCTCGGCCAGGGTCAGGGCGGTGGCGCACTGCCGGTCGAGCCGCAGCTCCAGAGTGGCCAGCGAGCGGTGTGCGAGCCAGGCCTCCATCGGCCCCGGAATCGCGCCGACGACCTTGCGCCAGCGCCGTACGCCCGCTGCCAGCTCGGGATCGCGGCAGGTCACATGGCCGAGCAGGATGTCGCCGTGCCCGGTCATGCCCTTTGTGTCACTGGCCACCGAGAAGTCGGCCCCCAGTTCCAGCGGGCGCTGGCCGAGAGGCGTGGCGAGCGTGTTGTCGACGGCCACCAGGGTGCCGGCCGCGTGTGCGGCCCCGACGAGCCTGCGCACATCGCAGACATCGAGCCCTGGATTGGACGGGGTCTCGATCCACAGCAGCCTGGCACCCTCCAGGATCGCCAGCTGGGCATCGCCGCCGGTCGGCGCGGTCCGCACCTCGACGCCGTACGCCTCCAGCTGCTCACGCACCAGCGGCAGCGCCTGGTATCCGTCGTCGGGGAGCACGACCACATCGCCCGTGCGCGCCTGGGACAGCAGAACCGCCGAGATCGCCGCCATTCCGGAGGCGAAGACGGCGGTCTCGACCTGCTCCCCCGGCGCCTCCAGTTCGCCGATGGCGCGTTCCAGATGGGTCCAGGTCGGATTGGTGTCCCGGCCGTAGGTGTAGGGGCCGGTCGGTTCACCGGAGAGGTGGAAGTGCGCGGCGAAGACCGGTCCGGGCAGGGTGGGCTCGAACTGCTCCGGTTCGGGCAGCCCGGCCCGTACCACCCGGGTCCCGTCACCCATGGTGCTCATACCGCTCCTCGCTTCTCTCCCGGTGTGTCACCGGTTTGACCTGCACTGTCTCAGCAGGTGTCGGGTCAGTCCTCGTCGGGCAGGACCACGTTCAGCGCCCACGACACGATCGAGATGATCAGGCCGCCGAGTACGGCGGTCCAGAAGCCGTGGACATGGAAGCTGAGGTTGAACAGACCGGCCAGCCAGGAGGTCAGCAGCAGCATGAGCGCGTTGACCACCAGAGTGATCAGGCCCAGCGTGAGGGTGAAGAGCGGGAAAGTGAGCAGTTTCACTATCGGCTTGACCACGAAGTTCACCACGCCGAAGAGCAGGGCGACCAGGATCAGCGTGAGCGCCTTGCGCCCGGTGCCGCCGCCGCTCAGCGTGATGTCCTGGAGCAGCCAGATGGCCACGGCCAGGGCGCCTGCGTTGGCGATCGTCTTGACTACGAAATTCTTCATGTGTCTGATCGTGGCAGACACGATCGGTGGCGGGCACCGGCAGAACAGAGGCAAGGGGCGGACGGGCCATGAAGGCATTCAGACTGGACGAGCTGGAAGCTGAGCGGGCCGCCAACGACGGCGCGTACCTGCAGTTCGTGAAGGAACGGAACATGTCCGTCGGCCTGTACGCGCTGGACGCCGGTGAACTGGACCCGCAGCAGCCGCACAAGGAGGACGAGGTCTACTTCGTCGTCAGCGGCCGCGCCTCGATCACGGTCGGCATGGAAACCACACAGGTGGGCAGAGGAAGTGTGGTGTACGTGCCCGCCGGCGTGGCCCACAAGTTCCACCACATCACCGAGGACCTGCGGGTCATGGTGGTCTTCTCCCCGCCGGAGAGCTGAGCCCGCTCCTATGGAGGACCGGGCTCCGGTCTCGGGGATCCCTAGGGGGTCGATCAGGGGACTTCAAGGGCTGCGGAACCCCCGCCGGCCCCCTCCGCGCCTCTAGCATCGAAAGCAGGAACTCACAGAGACGAGGTAAGGACGATGGCGGTGCGGGAGATATTCGCGGGGATGCCCTGGTGGGTGAAGTGGATCGCGGTGCCGGTCATCGCGATCGTCGTGTTCGGCGGTCTGATCGCCAGCGTGGTCGGGTTCGTGATCGGTCTGCTCTTCAAGGTTCTGGTCTTCGTGATCCTGGTCGGAGGACTCGTCTTCGTCGTACGCAAGTTCATGTCGTCCTCCTCCTCGCGCAGCGACTGGTAGGAAGATCGGAAACCGGGCGCGGGATTAGCCCAGCTGAGCTAAGTACAAGACGAAACGACCCTCATGGCGGATGCGGCCGATATGGTGGCAATCCGCTGCCGCCACCTGGGAATTAACTGTCTGTCACCACCCTGACCAGTGGTTTGTACGGCGTTCGGCCTCCGGACCCCAGACATGCGGCGGTCCGTGGGGGCGGCCCCCACAGGCGGGCTGACTGCCCGTCACCATGCCTGGGGGTGACCGTTGACCACGGCATCGAGCACTGCTGTTCCGACGCTGATCGGCTCGGTACAGCGAGCGCTGAGGCTGCTGGAAGCTGTGGGCGCCCATCGTGACGGGGCGCCCGCGAAGCAGCTGGCCAGGGAAGCGGGTCTTCCCCTTCCCACCGCCTACCACCTGCTGCGCACCCTGACCCATGAGGGCTATCTGCGCCGGGAGAACGGCGTCTTCCTCTTCGGCACCGCCGCGGAGCGCCTGGTCGGCGAGGGAACGCTGCGGAATCGTCGCAGCAGGATGACGGAGTCGCTGAGCCGCTGGCGCGACACCATCGGCGCACCGGTGTACTGCGCCGTCTACCGTGAGGGCGAGATCGAACTCGTCGCGGTCGCCGACGACCCCGCCACACCCGCGGTGGACGAGTGGGCATCCTTCCGGGAGACCGGCCACGCCCATGCGATCGGCCAGTGTCTGCTGAGCCGGCTCGACGAGAAGGCCCGCGAGGATCATCTGGACCGGCACCCGGTGCGTCCGCTGACCTGCTACTCGGTGCGGGACCGCGCGGCGCTTCTTGAGCGATTGCGGTCGTTGGAGCGAATGGAGCCTGTCATCGAACGACAGGAGTACGCCCTGGGGACGGTCTGCGCAGCCATCCCGATCACTGCCGGTTTCACTGCCGCGGCGATGGCGATTTCCGTACCCCTTGAGCAGGAAGAGCGGTTGCTCCCTGCAGTCGAACAACTACGTGGCGAAGTGGCCAACCTCTTGCGTTCGTTCGTGTTCTCTATCAGTATCTGAAAAATCACTCCTTGTGATCTGCTATCGCGTGCACCACGATGGCGTCAATAGGGCCACGGGGGATCATTCCTGGCCAGATTCATCTACTGCGGGGTTGGACGATGCGCGAGTCGGTTCAAGCTGAGGTCATGATGAGCTTCCTCGTCTCCGAGGAGCTCTCTTTCCGGATCCCGGTGGAGCTCCGGTACGAAGTGTGCGATCCGTATGCGATCCGGATGACCTTCCATCTCCCCGGCGACGCCCCCGTCACCTGGGCATTTGGCCGTGAGCTGCTGCTCGACGGCCTCAACAGCCCCAGTGGCGATGGCGATGTGCACATCGGGCCCACGGAGCCCGAGGGGTTGTCCGATGTACATATCCGTCTCCAGGTGGGCACGGATCGCGCCCTCTTCAGGGCCGGTACGGCGCCGCTTGTGGCCTTTCTCGACCGCACGGACAAACTCGTGCCGCTCGGGCAGGAGTGCACGCTGGGTGACTTCGAGGGCAATCTGGAAGAGGCCCTGGGCCGGATCCTCGCGGAGGAACAGAACGCCGGCTGAAGAGCGCGGCGCCGCAGGCCGGCCCGCCGGTCGAACGCGACACCCGCCGAATGGGTGAATCGCTCTCCGTGTGGGGGCGATCAAGACTTCGCCCTGCGACGGCGGCTCTTCCCGGTCCGTACGGGTGCGGGAGCTCCGGCTTCCGTGCCGAGCCCCGTGCGGTCCGCGGAGACGACCAGCGCGGCGAGCACGGTCGTCACCGGCACCGAGGCGACCAGTCCGATCGAGCCGACCAGCGTTCGTACGATCTCCTCCGCCACCAGTTCGCTGTTGGCCACCGTCCCCACGCTGCTTCGGGCGATCGAGAACAACAGCAGCAGCGGCAGCGCGGCGCCCGCGTAGGCCAGCACCAGCGTATTGACGACCGAGGCGATGTGGTCGCGCCCGATCCTGATCCCTGCCCGGTAGAGACCCCGCGCACCCATCGTCGGGTTCGCCTGGTGCAGTTCCCAGACCGCGGATGTCTGTGTGACCGTCACATCGTCGAGCACCCCGAGCGAGCCGATGATGACACCGGCCAGCAGCAGACCGCTCATGTCGATGTGCGGGTACAGGCCGTGGATGAGGCCGGTGCTGTCATCGGTGTTGCCGGTCAGGCTCGCCCAGCCGATGAAGAGCGATCCGAGCAGTCCGATCAGGAGCAGGGAGATCAGGGTGCCGATGACGGCGACCGAGGTGCGGGCGGTCAGGCCGTGGCACATGTAGAGCGCGATCAGCATGATCGCACTGGCCCCGACCACCGCGACGAGCAGTGGATTCGAGCCCTGGAGGATGGCCGGGAGGATGAACAGCGTCAGCACGGCGAACGACACGGCGAGCGCGACCAGTGCCATCACGCCGCGCATCCTGCCCACCGCGACCACCACCAGGGCGAAGATCCCGGCCAGCAGCGTCATCGGGAACTTCCGGTTCACATCCGTCACCGAGTACTGCAAATCATGGGGAGCGTCGGGGGCGTACGCCACGACCACGCCCTGTCCCCGGCGCAACTGACGCGGCGCGTCGGGCTGGACGATCTCGACGAAGGTCCGGCCCCGGTCGTGACCGGTCGTCACTTCCACGGTGGCTTTCTCGCACAGCCCCGTCTCGCTCCCCGGCGGCGTCGTGTCGCCACTGGTGGGCATCTGAGCGGCGTTCACGTCCTTGCAGTCCACCTTGTCGATCTTCACCACCTTGGCCTGCTGGGTCTGCTGGTCGAAACCGACACCGGTCCGCTCGTGCGGGGGCGCACTCCCCGGCCAGAGCACCACCAGGCCGACGACGACCGCGGCGGCGAACGGGATCAGTACGGCGGCGATGACCTTGCGCAGGTGCTTGGAGACGGGCGCGGCGGGGCCGTGGCCGTGTGAATGGCCGTGCTGATGGCCCTGCGGGGCGGGGTCGTGATGGGGGGACGTCACCGGCCGATCATCGCAAGAAGTGAAGGGCCTCTGTTCATTTCGCCGGACAGGGCGCTAGCGTGGGGGGACCTTTGCACACGCGGGAGCTCGGAGCACCGGGCTGAGAGGGCGCTGATATCCGTACATCCGTACGGGACGGGCTGCGCCGACCGCCGAACCTGTTACCGGGTAATGCCGGCGTAGGGAGTAGGTCTCATGACCACATCGGACGCACGCACGCCTGCCTCGAACCAGAGCGACGAGGCCGGGAAGTCCATCGGCTGGCACAAGGGGTACGTCCAGGGCTCACGCCCGGACCTCCGGGTGCCGGTCCGTCAGGTGCACCTCACCAACGGCAAGGACGTGACGCTGTACGACACGTCGGGGCCGTACACCGATCCCACCACCGCGACCGATGTCCGTCGCGGCCTCGCGCCCCTGCGGGAGAACTGGATCATCGCGCGCGGCGACACCGAGGAGTACCCGGGCCGCCCGGCCCGCCCCGAGGACGACGGGCTCAAGCACACCTCGCCGCGAATGGGGTCTCCCCTGCTCGAGCGAAGCCGAGAGCTTGGGGAAGGGCTGCGCAACCTCGACGCGGTCTTCCCCGGCCGGCCGCGGCTGCCCCGCCGCAGCCGGGACGGGCAGCCGGTCACCCAGCTCGCGTACGCCCGCCGGGGCGAGATCACTCCGGAGATGGAGTACGTGGCGATCCGGGAGAACGTCGGACCCGAGGTGGTGCGCGAGGAGATCGCCGCGGGCCGGGCCGTGCTGCCGGCCAACGTCAACCATCCCGAGATCGAACCGATGATCATCGGCAAGCGGTTCCTGGTGAAGGTCAATGCCAACATCGGCAACTCCGCGGTGACGTCCTCCATCGAGGAGGAGGTGGAGAAGATGACATGGGCGACGCGGTGGGGCGCCGATACGGTCATGGACCTTTCCACCGGACGCAACATTCACACCACCCGTGAGTGGGTTCTGCGCAACTCACCCGTGCCGATCGGCACCGTTCCCCTCTACCAGGCCCTCGAAAAGGTCGACGGCAAGGCCGAGGAGCTGACCTGGGAGATCTACAAGGACACCGTCATCGAGCAGGCCGAGCAGGGCGTCGACTACATGACGGTCCACGCCGGCGTGCGCCTGCCGTACGTACCGCTGACCGCCCGCCGAAAGACCGGCATCGTCTCCCGCGGCGGCTCGATCATGGCCGCGTGGTGCCTCGCGCACCACAAGGAGTCGTTCCTGTACGAGCACTTCGAGGAGCTCTGCGAGATCCTCGCCACGTACGACGTGACGTACTCGCTGGGCGACGGGTTGCGCCCCGGATCGATCGCCGATGCCAACGACGAGGCCCAGTTCGCCGAACTGCGCACGCTCGGCGAGCTGAACACGATCGCCAAGCGGTTCGGCGTACAGACCATGATCGAGGGTCCGGGGCATGTCCCGATGCACAAGATCAAGGAGAACATCGACCTTCAGCAGGAGATCTGCGAGGAGGCGCCGTTCTACACGCTCGGCCCGCTGACCACCGATGTCGCTCCGGCGTACGACCACATCACCTCGGGCATCGGCGCGGCGATGATCGCCTGGTGGGGCACGGCGATGCTCTGTTACGTCACGCCCAAGGAGCACCTGGGCCTGCCCAACCGGGACGATGTGAAAACCGGCGTCATCACGTACAAGATCGCGGCTCACGCGGCGGACCTCGCCAAGGGGCATCCGGGGGCGCAGGACTGGGACGACGCGCTCTCCGACGCCCGCTTCGAATTCCGCTGGGAGGACCAGTTCAATCTGGCCCTCGACCCCGTCACGGCACGGGAGTTCCACGACGAGACGCTGCCGGCCGAGCCTGCGAAGACGGCGCACTTCTGCTCGATGTGCGGCCCGAAGTTCTGTTCGATGAAGATCTCTCAGGACATCCGTCGTGAACACGGTGGTTCGCAGGCGGAGATCGACGCGGGCATGGCGGAGAAGTCCAAGGAGTTCGCGGCGGCAGGCAACCGCGTCTATCTGCCGATCGCGGACTGAGTCCGTCGCACGGTGCCAAGGGTGGCGAAGGCCCTTTCGCGGACTTTCGCCACCCGTCCGCTGTTCTCCGGGCGCGCAGCGGGACCGGGGGCGCGGTGGCGTCGGAGAGCCGGCTTACGGGGCTCGTGCGGAAGCCGACGGAATTCTCAGGAGCACGCGCGGGTAGGGGCGTTACTGGAAGCCCTGGGTGTCGATGCGACCGGATCTGGTCAGTCCGGTTCGTGCTCGGGCCCGCCGAAGTCGGGGCTGGCGAAGTCCGGGCTGGTGAACGTCGGGCGTGGCCCTGCCGCCGGGCCCTCGTCCGGGCTCGTGAAGTCCGGCCGGCTGTAGCCGACCTTCGGGATGCGGTTTGCCGAGCGGTGCGGTGTGCGCGACGCGCGGCCGGCGTCGGGGTCGGCGAGCGCGTCCCTGAGGAACGGCAGGATGCCGCGCTCCAGCAGCGCGTGGCGCCATGCCTCCCGGGCGCGCGCCACATCCTCCGGCAGCTCGTCCTCGGCCTCCTCGGAGGGCTGCGACGTCGACCCGTTGCGCAGCGCGGTGATGAGCAGTCCGACGGCGGCGGCGAGGATCGCGGCGGCCATCACCGCTGCGAAGAACCAGCCCGCGGTGACCATGGTCGAGGCGAAGGACAGCGGCGGGCTGAGCAGTTTCAGCAGATAGCCGGCCAGCAGGAATATGAAAGCGGCGGTGCCGGCGAGCACGGGCGCCAGGACCGTGACGACAGCTCCTACGCCGGCGCCCGACTGATTCTGACGGCCCGTGCCGGGGCCGGCGCCCGAGTCCTCGCCCGCCCCTTCAACCGGCCCACGCAGCTCTTGACGGGCCTTCACATAGTGCTCGTACTCGGTGGCGGCCGTGGCGGTGATCAGCGCCGTGGCGTCCAGCGCCATGGTGCGCAACTGGACGGCATTGAGCCGCTCGCCGACGGCGGCCAGATCCGGTCGTTCATGTGCGTGGCGCAGTGCGTCGTCGAGGATCCGCTCGTACTCGGGGCGGTCCTCGGTCAGCAGGTGCGGAGCGCTGTTCATGTGCATCCCCCGATGCTCCGTTGGGCCTGAGTACCCGCTCGGACCGGGCAGTTGGGCGGAAACGGAGGAGAGCCTGCTACTGATACGCCGATGGTAGAGCGCCCACGGCACGGGGTGACAGGGGGTTTCCGGAAATAGGCCCAGTGATCGGCGTGGTCAGGTCGTGGAAGCGTCTCCCCGGAAGAACGTCAGTCATGCAGGGGCAGTTGGACGACCAGTAGCTTTCCGGCCATGGTCACTCCGCCGTCCATGGCGATGGCGAGGCCGTCCGCGTAGACGTGCGCCCCTTCGACCACGGGGCCGGAACTATTCTCTCCGTCCTCTGAGCCGACCTCGCCGAGAAGGTACGGAATGGGGCTGTGACCATGGACGATGCGCTGTCCGCCGTAGGCCGACATCAGCTCCCGGACGGCCTGCGGCCCCCCCTCGTCGCGGAAGGCGAACCGCTTGGTGAGCTTCCGGAAGAGCTCCCAGCACTCGTCGGCGTCGTTACGCGTGAGAATGGCGTGCACGGTGTCGTTGACGTCCTCGATGGTGGTGCCGTAGTCGAGGTACGCCGTCGTGTCGGAGTGCATCAGCAGATGCCCGTCCTCCTCGACGATCGCGTCGAGCCGGGACATCCACTGGAGGTGCACGTCCTGAAGCCGCTCCATGTCGTTCTTCTGGCCGCCGTTGAGCAGCCAGGCGGCCTGGAAGGTGGCGGTGCCCGCGCCCGAGTTCACCGGGGTGTCGCCGAACCGCTTGGCGCCGATGAGCAGCAGTTCGTGATTTCCCATCAGGGCCTTGCAGTAGCCCCCGGCGGCCGCGGCCTCGGCGGAGAGACGCATCACCAGGTCGATGACGCCGATGCCGTCGGGCCCGCGGTCGGTGAAGTCACCGAGGAACCACAGCCGGGCATTGCCCGCGGACCAGTTGCCCTCGGTGTCGATGAGGCCCTGTTCGGCGAGGGCGGCGTGGAGTTCGTCCAGATAGCCGTGGACATCGCCGACGACGTACAGCGGTCCGAGCCCCAGCTCCGGGACGGGCCGGGGGTCGGGGACGGCCCGCACCTGGACGGTGTCACCGCGGTTGATCACGGGGAGGTCGCGCTCGGTGGGGGTGTACCCCTCCGGCAGTTCGTGTTCCGGGACGGCATGGCCCGGGTGCGGCGATGCAGGCGGCACCGGGGTCTGCGCATAGGGCGGTACGCGGAAGTCGCGCAACGTCGCAGTCCGCACCACGGGTTCCTGACCGGCCCCCTGTGTCATCGACCCCTCCACCACCGTCGCACCGCCGTACACCTGACGGGCCCTGCTGGTCGGGGCGGTCCGCGGTGTCGTGCGCCCATCATAGGAATGCGGATCGTGCTCTGTGACGCACCAGGGGTGGTGAATCCGGGCGCACGTCAGGTTCACCGGCCGTTTGGTCCGAAAACGCCTGATCAGTCCCCTGCGGGAGAGCGGGGCGCGCTGACCGTGGTGCGGGGCGGACGGCGTTGCGAGGACGTCCGGACGATGAGCTCCGTCGGTATCACCTGCTCCACCGTTCCGTCGTGATCGACGCCTTCGATGGCGTCGATCAGGAGCTGGACGACCGCTGTGCCGATTCTGCGCGGCTTGAGCGAGAGCGTGGTGATGGGGGGCTCGGTCGTCGCGTACACGGTGGACTCGCTGCAGCAGACCAGCAGCAGGTCCTCGGGGACGCGCAGGCCGTATCTGCGGGCGGCCGCCAGAAGATCGGTGCCGTTGGGGTCGAAGAGCCCGTAGACGGCATCGGGCCGGTCCGGGCGGGCGAGCAGCCGGTCGGCGGCGACCGCACCCGCGCGCGGGTCGTGGGCGGGATAGGACTCGTACACCGGGTCCTGCCCCACACGCTCGCACCAGTGGAGGTAGGCGGTGGTGGAGAGTCGGGTGTATGTGTCGGTGGTGGTGCCGGTGAGCAGGCCGATGCGGCGGGCCCCGGCAGCGGCGAGATGGTCGAGGAGGTCGAGCACGGCGGCCCCGTGGTCGTTGTCGACCCATGCGGTGACCGGGAGCGTTCCGGCGGGACGGCCGTCCGAGACGACGGGCAGACCCTGGCGTACGAGCTCCGTGACGACCGGGTCCTGGTCGGAGGGATCGATCACGACGGTGCCGTCGAGAGCGACGTTCGACCAGACGTCGTGGCGTGAGGTGGCGGGCAGGATGACGAGGGCGTAGCCGCGGGCGAGCGCGGCGGAGGTGGCCGCTCTGGCCATCTCGGCGAAGTAGGCGAACTCGGTGAAGGTGAAGGGTTCGTCCCCGTATGTCGTCACGGTCAGGCCGATGAGGCCGGACTTGCCGGTACGGAGGGTTCGGGCCGCGGCGGAAGGGCGGTAGCCCAGGCGCTCAGCGACCTCACGGACATGGCGGCGGGTGGCGTCCGGGAGCCTGCCCTTGCCGTTGAGTGCGTCGGAGACGGTCGTGATGGAGACGCCGGCGGCGGCGGCCACATCCCGGATTCCCGCTCGTCCCTGCCGACCGCCGCGCCGGGGTGTCTCCGTCCGGCTCACCTGGTGCTTCCCTGCTGCTGTCATGGCGAGCCGATAGTAGGGCTCGGACGGGTGGTTGGCCCGGCCGCATATTCACTCACTTACAGGCACGTTTTTGCATGATCATCGAACGTCAAATGCCTTGCAAAGCAGGAGTATTGGCAGGATTCGCCGTCATGTGTCATGCGTTGAACCCGTCAGGCCTGCTAAACGACCGCTGTCTCGAAGAGCTCTCATCTCACCTCTTCGAGGGACGCGCGCCACGGCGTGAGCCACCGGCGCACGTCAAGGAGAGAAGCGCTCCCCCCTGATTTCCGGTCGTACCGGACGATGGGACGCTCCGACCATTCGCAGCAGCGCCCAATCCTCATAAGGTGAGCAGTATTGATGTGTACAGACGGTCGAGGAGGACCTGCGGTGAGCGAGACGAGCCCCAAGCTGCGCGCCGAGCTGGACGGCGTCCCCGCCTATGTGCCGGGCAAGCCGGCTGCTGCCGACGGACCGGTTGCGTTCAAGCTGTCCTCCAATGAGAACCCGTATCCGCCGCTGCCCGGTGTGATGGAGTCCGCCCTCGCCGCGGCTGCGAACTTCAATCGCTACCCGGACATGGCCTGCACCGGTCTGATGAACGAGCTGGCCGACCGTTTCGGTGTGCCCGTCTCCCATCTCGCCACCGGAACCGGCTCGGTCGGTGTGGCGCAGCAACTGCTCCAGGCCACCTCGGGTCCGGGCGACGAGGTCATCTATGCCTGGCGCTCCTTCGAGGCGTACCCGATCATCACGCAGGTCAGTGGTGCGACCTCGGTGAAGGTTCCGCTGACCGACGGTGAGGTGCACGACCTCGACGCGATGGCGGACGCGATCACCGACCGCACCCGGATGATCTTCGTCTGCAATCCGAACAACCCGACCGGCACGGTGGTGCGCCGGGCCGACCTGGAGCGGTTCCTGGACCGGGTGCCGGGCGATGTCCTGGTGGTGCTCGACGAGGCGTACAAGGAGTTCATCCGCGACGTCGAGGTGCCGGACGGCATCGAGATCTACCGGGACCGGCCCAATGTGGCGGTGCTGCGGACGTTCTCCAAGGCCTACGGCCTGGCAGGTCTGCGGGTCGGCTTCGCCGTGGCCCACGAGCCGGTGGCGGCGGCACTGCGCAAGACGGCGGTGCCCTTCGGGGTCAGCCAGCTCGCGCAGGACGCGGCGGTCGCCTCGCTGCGTGCCGAGGATGAACTGCTGGGACGGGTCGGCTCCCTGGTGTGCGAGCGCGACCGGGTGCAGAGGACGCTTGCGGAGCAGGGCTGGACGGTGCCGGAGTCCCAGGCGAACTTCGTCTGGCTGCGGCTCGGGGACCGTACCGCCGACTTCGCCGCGGTGTGTGAGCGCGCCGGCGTGGTGGTCAGGCCGTTCGCGGGCGAGGGGGTGCGGGTCTCGATCGGGGAGGACGAGGCGAACGACCTGTTCCTGAAGGTGACGGAGTCGTACCGCAAGGATCTGTAGAGCGGCGCGCGGCCACCCGCGCAATGTGAGACCCCGGCCCCGCACCTCGTTCGTACGAGGTGCGGGGCCTTCGCGTTCAAGGCCCCGGGCGCGGTCCGGACCGCGGCGCTCCGGGGTGTCTGCTTCAGGCGGATTGATCGGAACATCCCATGAGGGGTACCCCGCCCGAACGTCCCGAAAGTCTGTGCGCCATAATTGCTTGTGAATGTGAACGCGTTCACAAGCGTGTCCCATTTCACCCCATGATTAGTCGGATTTAAAGGGCAAACTGCCGGTGCGACTACGGTGACGTAAGGAGAAGACGACGTGGAGCTAGCTCTGGCGCCGGAAACCCTGGCGCGATGGCAGTTCGGTATCACCACCGTCTACCACTTCCTGTTCGTCCCCCTGACGATCTCTCTCGCCGCGCTCACCGCCGGCCTGCAGACCGCCTGGGTGCGTACGAACAAGGAGAAGTACCTCAGGGCCACGAAGTTCTGGGGCAAGCTTTTCCTGATCAACATCGCCATGGGCGTCGTCACCGGCATCGTCCAGGAGTTCCAGTTCGGCATGAACTGGTCCGACTACTCGCGGTTCGTCGGTGACATCTTCGGTGCCCCGCTCGCGTTCGAGGCACTGATCGCCTTCTTCTTCGAGTCCACCTTCATCGGGCTGTGGATCTTCGGCTGGGACAAGCTGCCGAAGAAGATCCATCTCGCCTGCATCTGGATGGTCTCCATCGGGACCATCCTGTCCGCGTACTTCATCCTGGCGGCCAACTCCTGGATGCAGCACCCGGTGGGCTACCGGATCAACAAGGAGCGCGGCCGGGCCGAGCTGACCGACTTCTGGCACGTGCTCACCCAGAACACCGCGCTCGCCCAGTTCTTCCACACCATCACCGCCGCCTTCCTGGTCGGAGGCGCGTTCATGGTCGGTATCGCCGCCTTCCACCTGGCGCGCAAGAAGCACATCCCGGTGATGCGGACCTCGCTGCGGCTCGGCCTGGTCACCGTGGTGATCGCCGGGCTCCTCACCGCCATCAGTGGTGACCAGCTGGGCAAGGTCATGTTCAAGCAGCAGCCGATGAAGATGGCCGCCGCCGAGGCGCTCTGGGAGGGGCAGGACGCGGCCCCCTTCTCGATCTTCGCGGTCGGCGATGTGGCCAAGGGCCACAACACCGTGGAGATATCCATCCCGGGGATACTGTCCTTCCTCGCGGACGACAACTTCACCGCGCACGTCCCCGGCATCAACGACGTCAACAAGGCCCAGCAGGAGAAGTTCGGTCCCGGCGACTACCGGCCCAACATCCCGGTCGCGTTCTGGAGCTTCCGCTGGATGATCGGCTTCGGCATGGCGTCCTTCGCCCTCGGCCTCCTCGGACTGTGGCTGACGCGGAAGAAGTTCATGCTGCCGCCGGGGATGCGGACCGGCGAGGACGAGGTGCCCCATCTGGTCCTCTTCAAGAACAAGGCACTCAGCCCCAAGCTCACCAAGTGCTACTGGATCGTCGCGCTCTGGACGCTGCTCTTCCCGCTGATCGCCAACTCCTGGGGTTGGATCTTCACCGAGACGGGCCGTCAGCCCTGGGTCGTCTACGGCGTGTTCCAGACCCGTGACGCGGTCTCCCCCGGCGTCTCGCAGGGCGAGGTGCTCACCTCGCTGATCGGCTTCACCCTGCTCTACGCCGTGCTCGCGGTGATCGAGGTCAAGCTGCTCGTGAAGTACATCAAGGCCGGACCGCCGGAACTCACGGAGGCCGACCTCAACCCGCCCACCAAGATCGGCGGCGACGACCATGACGACGCCGACCGGCCGATGGCCTTCTCCTACTGAGAGCAGAGGAGCTGAGAGATGGAACTCCACGATGTCTGGTTCGTACTCATCGCCGTCCTCTGGACCGGCTACTTCTTCCTGGAGGGATTCGACTTCGGAATCGGTGTCCTCACCAAGCTGCTGGCCCGCGACCGCAAGGAGCGGCGGGTTCTGATCAATACGATCGGCCCCGTCTGGGACGGCAACGAGGTGTGGCTGCTCAGCGCGGGCGGCGCGACCTTCGCCGCCTTCCCCGACTGGTACGCCACCCTGTTCTCCGGTTTCTACCTGCCGCTGCTGATCATCCTGATCTGCCTTATCGTGCGGGGCGTCGCCTTCGAGTACCGGTCGAAGCGGCCCGAGGACAAGTGGCAGACCAACTGGGAACACGCGATCTTCTGGACCTCGCTGATCCCCGCGCTGCTCTGGGGCGTGGCCTTCGGGAACATCGTGCGCGGCGTGAAGATCAACGCCGACATGGAGTACGTGGGCAACTTCTGGGACCTGCTCAACCCGTACGCCATCCTCGGCGGACTGGTCACGCTGACCCTCTTCACCTTCCACGGCGCCGTGTTCGCGGGACTCAAGACCGTCGGGGACATCCGGGAGCGCTCGCGCAAGCTGGCGCTGAAGCTGGGACCCGTCACCGCGGTGCTCGCCCTCGGCTTCATGGTCTGGACCCAGCGCGACAACGGCGACGGCTGGAGCCTGCTGGCGATGGTCATCGCCGTGGTGGCGCTGGTCGCCGCGATCGGTGCGATCGCGGCGGGGCGCGAGGGCTGGGCGTTCGCGTTCTCCGGCGTGACCGTCGCGGCCGCGGTGGCCATGCTCTTCCTGACGCTCTTCCCGAACGTCATGCCGTCCTCGCTGAACGATGCCTGGAACCTCACGGTCACCAACGCCTCGTCCACCCCGTACACGCTGAAGATCATGACCTGGTGTGCGGGGATCGCCACCCCGGTCGTCCTGCTCTACCAGGGCTGGACGTACTGGGTGTTCCGCAAGCGCATCGGTACGCAGCACATCGCCGAAGCGCACTGAGCACACCTGGTCCGCCGACCGAGCCCACTGGGAGCTGTTTCACGTGAAACCGATCGACCCGCGCCTGCTCCATCACGCCCGAGCCACCCGCCTCTTTCTGGCAGCCCTGGTGGCACTCGGAGTTGTCGGGGCGGCGCTGGTCATCGCCCAGGCCATGCTCATCGCCGAAGTGGTGGTGGGCGGGTTCGAGCATGGACTGACCGTATCGGGGCTGCGGACCCCGCTGATCCTGCTCGCCGCGGTGGCGCTCGGCCGGGGACTGGTCTCCTGGCTGACCGAACTGGCCGCGTACCGGGCCGGCGCGGCGGTCAAGTCCGAACTCCGCGGCCGGCTGCTGGAGCGGGCGGCCGCGCTCGGTCCCGGCTGGCTGAGCGGGCAGCGCACGGGCTCCCTGGTGGCGCTCGCCACCAGGGGGGTCGACGCGCTCGACGACTACTTCGCGCGCTATCTGCCCCAGCTCGGTCTCGCGGTGGTCGTGCCGGTGGCGGTCCTGGCCAGGATCGTCACCGAGGACTGGGTCTCGGCGGCGATCATCGTGGTCACGCTGCCACTCATCCCGCTCTTCATGATCCTGATCGGCTGGGCCACCCAGTCGCGGATGGACCGCCAGTGGCGGCTGCTGTCCCGGCTCTCCGGACACTTCCTCGACGTGGTCGCAGGACTGCCCACGCTGAAGGTCTTCGGCCGTGCCAAGGCACAGGCCGAGTCCATCCGCACCATCACCTCGCAGTACCGTCGGGCCACCCTGCGGACCCTGCGGATCGCGTTCCTGTCGTCCTTCGCCCTGGAGCTGCTGGCGACCCTGTCGGTGGCCCTCGTCGCCGTCACCATCGGCATGCGGCTCGTGCACGGTGGACTCGACCTCTACACCGGCCTGGTGGTGCTGATCCTGGCGCCCGAGGCCTATCTGCCGATCCGCCAGGTCGGAGCGCAGTACCACGCGGCCGCCGAGGGGCTCTCGGCCGCGGAGGAGATCTTCTCGGTCCTGGAGACCGAACCCCGGCCCGGCGGTACCGCGGGCGTCCCGAAGTCGCTGCGGCTGGAGCTGGAGGGGGTGACCGTACGGCACGAGGGCCGTACCGAACCTTCGCTGGACGGAGCCTCATTGGTGGTGGACGAGGGGGAGACCGTCGCTCTGGTCGGCCCGAGCGGCGTCGGCAAGTCCACCCTGCTCGACGTCGTCCTGGGATTCACGGCGCCCGACGAGGGGCGGGTGCGGGTCGGTGGCGTCGATCTGGCGACGCTGGCCCCCGAGCGCTGGCGGGAGCGGATCGCCTGGGTGCCGCAGCGTCCCTATCTCTTCGCGGGCACGATCGCGGAGAACGTACGGCTGGCGCGGCCGGACGCGGACGACGACTCGGTGACCGCGGCGCTGCGGGACGCGGGGGCGTACGACTTCGTCGCGGAACTGCCGGACGGTGCCCGGACACTCCTTGGTGAGGACGGTGCGGGTCTCTCCGCCGGTCAGCGCCAGCGGCTCGCGCTCGCGCGGGCCTTCCTCGCCGACCGGCCGCTCCTGCTGCTCGACGAGCCGACCGCGAGCCTGGACGGCGAGACGGAAGCGGGAATCGTCGAGGCGGTAGGCAGACTGGCGGCGGGGCGGACCGTGCTGCTGGTCGTGCACCGCCCGGCGCTGCTCTCGGTGGCCGATCGGGTGGTGACACTGGAACCGGGCGTGACACTTCGCCAGGAGAAGCCCGAGCCATCCACCGTGATGCCACGGCCGACGGGCGCGGCCGCCGACGGAAGCGACGCGGCTTCGGGCCCGGAGGCGCTGCGGGACACCGCGGCCCGCTCCGGGCGGGTCCTCGCCCGGGTCAGGGAGGCCGCCGGGGCGCAGCGCGGACGGCTGGCACTCGCGCTGCTGCTGGGAAGCCTCGCCCTGGGTTCGGCCGTCGGTCTCATGGCCGTCTCCGGCTGGCTGATCTCCCGGGCTTCGGAACAGCCCCCGGTGCTCTATCTGATGGTCGCCGTGACCGCGACTCGGGCCTTCGGCCTCGGACGGGCGGTCTTCCGCTACGCCGAGCGTCTGGTGTCGCATGACGCGGTGCTCACGATGCTCGCCGAGCTGCGCGTCGCGGTCTACCGGGGCCTGGAGCGCGTCGCTCCGGCCGGTCTGCGCCGGACCCGGCGCGGTGACCTGCTCTCCCGGCTCGTCGCCGATGTCGACGCCCTCCAGGACTACTGGCTGCGCTGGCTGCTGCCCGCCGGGACCGCCGTCGTGGTGGGAGCGGCGACCGCCGGATTCATCGGCTGGCTGCTGCCCGCGGCAGGCGTGGTGCTGGCCGCCGGACTGCTGCTGGCCGGAGTGGGAGTGCCGTTGGTCAGCGGGGCCTGCTCCCGCCGGGCGGAACGCCGACTGGCCCCCGCACGCGCCGACCTGGCCGTCCGGATCACCGATCTGCTCGGCGGGACCGCCGAACTGACCGTTGCGGGGACTCTGTCCGACCGTGAGGCGCGGACCCGGGAGGCCGACGGGGTCCTGACCCGCATCGCCGGGCGCGCGGCGACCTCCACCGCGCTCGGTGGTGGGCTCATCGCCCTGATCGGCGGCCTCACCGTCGTCGTCACCGCGCTCGTCGCCGTCCCGGCCGTGCACGACGGGCGGCTCGCCGGCGTGGAGCTCGCGGTGGTGGTGCTCACGCCGCTGGCCGCCTTCGAGGCCGTGACCGGTCTGCCCCTCGCCGTCCAGTACCGGCAGCGGGTCAAGCGCAGTGCGGAGCGGGTGTACGAGGTGCTGGACACCCCGCTGCCGGTGAACGAACCCGACAGCCCGGCAGCAGCACCCGGATCGCCGTTCCCGCTGGAGGTGCGGGGGCTGTCGGCTCGGTACGCGGGCGCGGAGCGGGACGCCCTGGACTCCGTCGACCTGAGGCTGACCGCCGGCCGACGGATCGCTGTCGTCGGGCCGTCCGGCTCCGGGAAGACGACCCTCGCGCAGGTCCTTCTCCGATTCCTGGACGCGCGGGCGGGCACGTATCGGATCGGTGGGGTCGAGGCCGCCGCGCTGGAGGGGGACACGGTCCGGCGGTTCGTCGGGCTGTGCGCCCAGGACGCGCATATCTTCGACAGTTCCATCCGGGAGAACCTGCGGCTGGCCCGTACCGATGCGACGGACGAGGAACTGCGGGCCGCTCTCGACCGGGCGCGGCTGCTCGACTGGGCCGAGGCGCTGCCGGATGGGCTTGACACCCTCGTCGGTGAACATGGGGCACGCCTCTCCGGCGGCCAGCGACAGCGCCTCGCACTGGCACGGGCGATCCTCGCCGACTTCCCCGTGCTGGTTCTGGACGAGCCCGCGGAGCATCTCGACCTGGCGACGGCGGACGCCCTGACGGCGGACCTGCTGGCCGCCACCCAGGGGCGTACGACGGTGCTGATCACCCACCGCCTGCAAGGACTCGAAGCCGTCGACGAGGTGGTGGTGCTGGATGCCGGCCGGATCGTGCAGCGGGGCCCGTACGCCGACCTCGCAGCCGGGGAAGGGCCGTTGCGCCGGATGCTGGAGCGTGAGCGGGAGACCGGACGAGGGGCCGAAGCAGCTGTGGGCGTATCGGCGTGAGCCGGACGGCACAATAGCCAACTTTCCTCACCAATAGGGACTAACTAGTCTCGGGGTATGCCAGAGCAGGACCCGAAGGACTCACTCGAAGCCGCGACGCGGGCGACCCGCAGCCTGCAGGGCCTGTCCACCGAACTCACCGCTCGGGTACCGCAGCTGTTGGAGGCCATGCGCTCCGTCGGCACGGGCCTCGAACTGCACTCCACCCTCGACCGGATCTGCGAGACGGCCGCCGAACTCGCCCATTGCCGCTACGCCGCCATCGGCGTCGTCGACGAGGAGGGTGCGGGGCTCTCCGATTTCGTCACCTACGGAGTGCCGGCCGAGGTGGCGCACGAGATCGGGCGTCGGCCCGACGGGCACCGGGGGCTGCTCGGAGCGCTGATCCACGATCCGGTTCCGGTGAGGCTCGCCGATCTCACGGCCGATCCGAGGTTCGCCGGATTCCCGCCCGGCCACCCCCCGATGCGGACCTTTCTCGGCGTCCCGATCCGTGTACAGGGAGAGATCTTCGGAAATCTCTATCTGGCCGAGAAAGACGACGGGGACGAGTTCAACGACTACGACCTGCACATGGTGCGGGTGCTCGCCACGGAGGCCGGGATCGCCATCGGCAACGCCCGGCTGTACGAGGCGGCGCGCCAGCGCGAGCGCTGGATCGACGGTTCGGTGGCCGTGACCACCGCCCTGCTCTCCGGCGGTGACGCCGATGACGCGCTCTCCGTCGTCGCCGAACAGGCCCGTCATCTCGCCGCGTCCGCCGCCGGGATCGTGTTGCTGCCGGCGGAGGGAGGCGGGCTGGAGATCGTTGCGGTCTCCGCGGACAACAACGCATCCGCCCCGCTGGGGGTGATCATCGGGCCGGAGAGCCCGGTGGTGGCGAAGCTGCTGGGCGGTGAGGCGGTCTTTGTGGACGACTCGGCCACCGACTCCCGCATGGTCACCGAGCTGGCCCACCACTTCGGCCCCAGCATGCTGCTGCCGCTGCACAGCGGCGGACGGGTGCTGGGCGCGCTGGCCACCCCTCGTGCCCGGGGCGAGAGGCCGTTCACGGAGACGGAACGGACCCTCGCCACCCAGTTCGCCTCGCAGGCCGCACTCGCGCTGATGATGGCCGACGCCCAGCGGGACCGGGAACGGCTCGCGGTCTACGAGGACCGTGACCGGATCGCCCGCGACCTGCACGACCTGGTCATCCAGCGGCTGTTCGCCACCGGAATGATGTTGGAGAGCGCCCAGCGCAGGTCGGACGTGCCCGAGGTGCAGACCGGCGTCGGCCGGGCGGTCGACGAACTGGACGTGACCATCCAGGAGATCCGTACCGCGATCTTCGCGCTGCAGCAGGAACCCGCGGAGGCACCCTCCGGGCTGCGCACCCGTGTGCTGCGCGAGATCAACATGGCGGCGGTCCCGCTGGGTTTCAAGCCCTCGCACCGCTTCCTCGGCCCGGTCGACTCGCTGGTGGGCGAACTGACCGGGAAGAACCTGATCGCCGCGCTGCGGGAGGCACTGTCCAATGCCTTCCGGCACGCCGAGGCCTCGTCGATCGACGTGGTCGTCGACGCGACCGCCACGCTGCCCGACGGGAGGGACGCGGTGCGGCTGTCGGTCGCCGACGACGGGGTGGGCATCCCGGAGAGCGGCCGGCGCAGTGGGCTGCGGAACCTGGCACGGCGGGCGGAGTCGTTGGGTGGTGCGAGCTGGTTCGGGCCCGGCATCGGGGAGGACGGGGGCGGCACGACGGTGGTGTGGGAGGCGCCGATCTGAGCCGGCGCCGGGGAGCTCGGAGGTCCGGCTTCACCGGGTCGGCTGCCGCACGGCATCACCCGGCCGAGGCGGCCGAGGACGTGGTGCGGGGTGAAGGGGGTGGGCAGTGCCGGGCGCGGGCCGGCCTGCCGTGCCGGGGTCAGGCACAGGACTCAAGCCTGCCGTGTCGGGCATCAGGCGTCGGCAGGCCTCTCAGCCTGCCGCGTCAGGCATCAGGCATCCGGGGTCCGGTTCCGGTGTTCGGCGAGGATCCGTTCGATGACGACCGCGACGCCGTCGTCGCCGTTGGTGGCGGTCCGACCCGAGGCGGCGGCGAGTGCGGCCGGGTGGGCGTTGCCCATCGCGTACGAGGTGCCCGCCCAGCTGAGCATCTCCACGTCGTTGGGCATGTCGCCGAAGGCGACGACCTCGGCGGGCGAGATGCCGCGCTCGGCGCAGCAGAGCGCCAGGGTGCTGGCCTTGGAGACTCCCGGGCCGCTGACTTCCAGCAGGGCCGTGGGACTGGACCGGGTGAAGGAGGCCCGGTCGCCGGCCGCCGCACGGGCCAGGGAGAGAAAGTCGTCCGGGGACAGCTCGGCGTGGTGGGCGAGGAGCTTCAGCACGGGGGCGCCGCTGCCGGGCGTCTCCTCGTGAAGCAGCTTCTCGGCGACCGCGACGGTGGCGCCCGGGTCCAGGTGGAAGGGCGGATAGCCCGGTTCGTAGTGGATGCCCGTGGTCAGTTCGACGGCAAAGGAGGTGCCGGGGGCGGCGGCGCGCAGGGTGTGCACGACGTCCAGGGCGATGTCGCGCCGCAGCGGTCGGACCTTGACCAGCTTGCCATCCGCGTGCAGATCGGCGACCGCGGCGCCGTTCGCGCAGATCGCCAGGCCGTGGCCGTGGACGTGGTCGCTGACGACGTCCATCCAGCGGGCCGGGCGTCCGGTGACGAAGAAGACCTCGATACCGGCCTCCTCGGCGGCGGCGAGCGCGGCGACCGTACGGGCCGAGACGGTCTTGTCGTCACGCAGAAGGGTGCCGTCCAGGTCGGTGGCGATCAGCCGGGGGGCGGCAGGCGAAGGCGAGTCGGTAGCTGAGATCACGCGCCCATTCTCGCGTACGAAGGCGCACGGGCGTGCGGAGGGGCGCACATATGAGGATGCACACCCCTGACCGGCGGGCATGCCACATGCATATGCCGATGGTTTTGGATCGGTCGTGCCGGGCCGATCGGCTGTTGTGGTCCGATCGGCCGCGGCGACGGGCCGGTGGGCGGTCGTGCCGGGTCCGTCAGGAGGAGGTCCGGGCCGGACAGGCCGGCGGACGCCTCGGGTCCGTCAGGGGGCGAGCTGGGCCAGGCCCTCGGTGGCGATGCGCTCGAAGACCTTCTCGTCCGCCGCGAAGTCGGAGTCCTGGATCGGCCAGTGAACGACGATCTCCGTGAAGCCGAGAGCGAAGTGGGTGCCCGCGAAATCCACGAAGGCGTCGACGGACCGCAGCGGTCGGTCCGGGGTGAAACCGGTGAGCAGGATCTTGTCCATCCCGTCGGCGTCCCGGCCGATGGACTCGCAGGCCGCGCCCAACTTGGTGATCTGCCCGCGGATGGCCTCCACGGACTGTTCCGGGGTCCCCGTCTCGTACAGCTTGGGGTCGCCCGTGGTGACCCAGGCCTGGCCGTACCGCGCGGCCAGCTTCATCCCGCGCGGCCCGGTGGCGGCCACCGCGAACGGCAGCCGGGGCCGCTGCACACAGCCGGGGATGTTCCGGGCCTCGTTCGCCGCGTAGAACCGGCCCTCGTACGTCACCGAGGGCTCGCACAGCAGCTGGTCGAGCAGCGGTACGAACTCATCGAAGTGGTCGGCCCGTTCGCGCGGCGTCCACGGCTCCTCGTCGCTCCGGCGCAGCGTCGTGGCGTCGAAGCCGTTGCCGCCTGCGCCGATGCCGAGGGTGATCCGTCCGCCGGAGACGTCGTCCAGCGTGATGAGGTCCTTGGCCAGCGTGACGGGGTGCCGGAAGTTGGGGGAGGTGACGAGGGTGCCCAGGCGCATCCGCTGGGTCGCGGCGGCCGCGGCGGTGAGGGTCGGCACCGCGCCGAACCAGGGTCCGTCGCGGAACGTCCGCCAGGACAGGTGGTCGTAGGTGTAGGCGGCGTGGAACCCCATGTCCTCGGCGCGCTGCCAGATCTTCTGGCCCTCGTTCCAGCGGTGGATCGGAAGAATCACAGTGCTCAGACGCATGCCTACGACCATACGGCTCCCGAAGCGGGCACCGATTTCGTGGCGGCGCCGGGTCCTCGGCGGGAAGGCCGTGGGGTCAGTCGCGCAGACGCAGGAATGCGGGCGGCACGGCGGCGGTGAGCCAGACCCCGTTGGCGCTGACGTAGAAGGTGTGGCCCGCGCGGTGCATCGCGGTCGCATCCACGGACAGGACGACGGGACGGCCGCGCCGGGCGCCGACCCTGGTCGCCGTCTCGCGGTCGGGCGAGAGATGGACATGCGTACGGTTCATGGGACGCAGGCCCTCCTTACGGATCGCGTCCAGTGCGTGACCCACTGTGCCGTGGTAGAGATGCGCGGGCGGCTCGGCCGGCGGGAGGCCGAGGTCCACCGGGACGGTGTGTCCCTGACTGGCACGGATACGGCCGTCTTCGACGGCGAAGCGCCGCTTGTCGTTGACGGCGACCACGTGGTCGAGTTCGGTCCGGGTGATGGGGAAGTTGTTGCGGGCCATGGCACGCAACAGTTCGTCGATCGCCACCCAGCCGTTGGCGTCGAGGGTGACCCCGATCCGCTCCGGCTGGTGCCGCAGATGTTTCGAGAGGTACTTGGACACCTTGACGGTGCGTCTTTCGTCCATCCCGCCAGGGTGCCCGCAGCGGTCTTTCATGTGCATCCGGATTTCACCTACCGATTCACTTCAGCAATTTTATTCGCTGAAGCAATTTTCGTCCATAGGTTTGATCCACAGCCAACTTGACTTATCCACAGGGTAATTGGCGATTCTGTGGACAAGTCAGTTCAATATCGGCGAGTTTGACCAATACGCCCTGCTTTAGCGGAGAATGGGGCGAGTGCGTCCAATGTCCTGGCCTGCACCTCGCGTTCGGTAGCGGCGGAGACGAAGGCGGGTACGTTGTCCGGACCAACCAGCTCCTGGACGGCGCGAATTGTCTGCGCAGGCAGAGCGACCTGTCGGGTAGTCGGTGCCGAGGGATGCGCGGTGAACGGGGCGTCCGCGTCGAGGTGGTGTCGCAGATGGCGGGTGGCGAACATGCGCATCGCGAGGGCCAGTTCGGCGTCCACCGTCTGCTGGGCGAGCGGCCGCAGCCTGCGCACCATGGCGGCCGCTTCCGCAGCGTCCGTGTCGGTGGGCGGGCGATGGCCGAGATAGCGCGCGAAAACATGCTCGGTGGTGAACTCCAGGAAACGCGAGGCTATCTGCTCGACCTGACCGCGAAGTTCCCTCAGGTGCCCTGAGATTGCGCTGAGCGGGACCCCGGACGCGTACAACTCGACTGCCACGGCCAACTCTTGCGGGCTGGGAACCAGGAACTCGTCGTCCTTCCCCGGGACGGGTTCGAGTACGCCGAGGTCCACCGCCTCGGCGACCGCGTCGTCGTCAGGGCTTCCGCCGAACCTGGCGTTCAGCTCGGCCCGGGTGATCCGGTCGGCCTGCTCGTCCGTCCAGGGGCCGTGCACCTCGGCGACGAGCCCCAGCACGCCGCCCAGACCGCGGCCCGCGTCCCAGGCGTCCAGGAGTTCCTTGATGCTGGCCAGGGTGTAGCCGCGATCCAGCAGATCGGCGATCTGCCGGAGCCGGGCAAGGTGGGTGTCCCGGTACACATTGGCCCGGCCGCGCCGTTCCGGCGTCGGCAGCAGGCCGCGGTCCTGGTAGGCGCGGATCGTGCGGACCGTGGTGCCGCTCGCATGCGCCAGGTCCTCGATCCGGTACTCGGCGGGGGCCCGGCGCTCCCCCGCCGTCGACTGCCCGGGGTCGCTCACAGCGGCGGCTTCAGCCGGGCGATCGCGCGCAGTGCGCCGGGGCTGAACCGGGACAGGAACCGGGCCCCGCGCGCCTCCGCAGTCACCGGTACGACGGCCTGGTCGCGCACCACCGCCTTGAGGATCGCGTCGGCGACCCTCTCCGGCGGATAGTTGCGGAGCCCGTACAAGCGGCTGGTCCGCTTCCGCAGGCGCTTCTCCTCCGCCGGGTCGGCACCGGCGAAGTGCGCCGTCGCGGTGATGTTCGTGTTGACGATGCCGGGGCAGATGGCGCTGACCCCGATCGACCGGTCGGCGAGCTCGGCCCGCAGGCACTCGCTGAGCATCAGCACGGCCGCCTTGGAGGTGCTGTACGCGGGCAGCGCCCGGGACGGCTGGTAGGCGGCGGCGGAAGCCGTGTTGACGATGTGGCCGCCCTGGCCTCGGTCCGCCATCTGCCGGCCGAAGAACCGACAGCCGTGGATGACACCCCACAGATTGACGTCGAGGACGTTCCTCCAGTCCTCGCTGGTGGTCTCCAGGAAGGAGCCGGACAGTCCGATCCCGGCGTTGTTGACCAGGACGTCGACGATGCCGTACTCGGCGGCGACCTTCTCGGCGAGCTTCTCCATCGCCTGTTCGTCGCTGACGTCGACCGCTTCGCCCCAGGCGGCCGGGGAGCCGATCAGCCGGGCCATCTCCGCCGTCCTGGCCGCCCCCTCCGCGTCCCGGTCCACGGCCACCACCCGGGCACCCGCCTCGGCGAAGGCGAAGGCCGTGGCACGGCCGATGCCGCCGGCCGCGCCCGTCACCAGGACCAGCTGTCCGCCGAACCGGTCCGCGTACGCCCCGGTCGGCGCGGTGTCCTGTACCGGTCGGCCATCCGCCCGCGCCGCCTCGTTGGCCGCGGCGAACTCGCTGATCCAGGCGGCGAGCCGGTCCGGCCTGGTGCGGGGCACCCAGTGCTTGCCCGGCAGAGAGCGGCGCACCAACTGCGGCGCCCACAGCTCCAGTTGGTCGTAAAGCTTCTCCGAAAGGAAGATGTCGTCGGTGGGCGTGATGAGCTGGACCGGGACATGCGCGTAGGCATCGGTGCGTGGCCGGCGCAGCCGGGCCCGGACGTTGTCCCGGTAGAGCCAGGCGCCGTGAGCCGCATCGCTGGGCAGCGAGGACGTCGGATAGTCGCCCGCGGGCACCTTCTCCATCCGTTCGAGAATCCGCGGCCACCGCCTGCCGAGCGGGCCGCGCCAGGCGAGCTCGGGCAGGACCGGCGTATGCAGCATGTAGACGTACCAGGACTTGGCACCCTGGCCGAGCAACTGGCCGACCCGGCGAGGGGTGGGCCGGGTCATCCGCTGCTTGATCCAGTGCCCGAAGTGATCCAGGGAGGGTCCGGACATCGAGGTGAACGAGGCGATGCGGCCCTCGGTCCGCTTGACCGTCACGAACTCCCAGGACTGGACCGACCCCCAGTCGTGCCCGACCAGATGCACCGGACGGTCCGGGCTCACCGCGTCGGCGACGGCCAGGAAGTCATCGGTGAGCTTCTCCAGGGTGAAGCCGCCGCGCAGTGGTTTCGGAGCCGTGGACCGGCCGTGGCCGCGTACGTCGTACAGCACGACGTGCCACTGATCGGCGAGCTGCCTCGCCACGTCCGTCCAGACCTCCTTGCTGTCCGGGTAGCCGTGCACGAGGACGACCGTGGGCCGTGACTCGTCCCCCAACTCGACGACGCACAGCTCGATTCCGCCTGTACGCACCCGGCGCTCGCGCGCCCCCGGCAGATTCTGCGAACTCATGCCGCCACTCTCTCCTCGGCCCAGCGCCGCACATGCGGCAGATCGTCGTCCAGCCAGAAGGCGCTCTGTTCGGGGTCCTTGGAGTCCGTGACCACCAGGATCTCCTCGAACTTGGCGCCCGTGCCCCGGAATCCGAGGTGCGGTTCGACCGCCCACAGTCCGGGCTGTGGGGGATGGTCGGAGAAGCGGTACGGACTCCACAGCGGCGACCAGCCGTCCCGGTGCCCGTGCAGCGCGTCGCTCAGCAGCCCCTTGAGCGACTGGGTGCCGAAGCCGAACACCTGCGGGGACCACCGACGCTCGGTGACGCGGTCGATCTTGTGGGCGATCACGCCGAAGGGATAGGCGCGATGTCTGTTGGCGTACCCCTGCTTGATCATCAGGCGTTCGACGTCCTCGTAGATCTCGCGCAGTGAATGCCGCTCCCGCACCTCGCGCAGAATGAGCTCGCGGTGGACCTCCAGGTCGGCCAGGAGCTTGTCGTGCAGGGGATTGAGCCCGAGGCAGCCGGAGTAGCCGATGTCCGCCGTGAAGCCCTTGTGCACCGGGGCCATGTCGAGGATGAACGGCATCCCCGGCTCCAGCTTCCGATTGGTCGGGAAGAACTGCAGGGGCACCTTGAACCCGGCGAAGGCGGTGCGGTCACCGAACCAGGCGAAGGGGAGGTGGAACCAGTCGCGCACGCCGCGCTCGCGCAGCCAGTCGCGCTGCATCCGGGCCGCCTCGCGCTCGGTCACCCCCGGAGCGAGCCGACCGGCGACCGCCTCGGCGCAGTCGTACGCGAGACGCTGCACTTCCCTGAACCCCCGCAGCTGCGGGGCCCGTTCGTCCTTCACTGCCGAGGTCATGCCACCGTCCGTTCCCTGCCGTGTGCGGTACGTGCCCGTAACGTGACACTGATGAATGTGACAATGTCCGGCGGTCACGTCAAGAGGGACGGGGAGACCCTGTGGACAACTCGGTGATGCCCTCCTCCGACGGGGCAGCTCCTCCCTTGTGGTGGTCCCCCTACGGGTCCGTACATCTGGAGTCTGATGCGCATCCAGCCGCCAGGGCTGACGTCTGCTGTGGCGCGCGCCACTATCTTCGAAGACGTGACTGTGATCGCGACCGAAAGCCTGAGCAAGCGGTTCCCCCGGGTGACCGCGCTTGACCGGCTCTCTTTGGACATCGGGCCCGGTGTGACCGGCCTGGTGGGTTCCAACGGAGCCGGCAAGTCCACATTGATCAAGATCCTGCTGGGTCTGTCCCCCGCCACCGAAGGCCGGGCCGCGGTACTCGGGCTCGATGTCGCCACCAGTGGCGCCGCGATCCGGGAGCGGGTCGGCTACATGCCCGAGCACGACTGTCTGCCGCCGGACGTCTCGGCCACCGAGTTCGTCGTTCACATGGCGCGGATGTCCGGACTCCCGCCGACGGCAGCGCGCGAGCGCACCGCCGACACGCTGCGCCACGTCGGTCTGTACGAGGAGCGCTACCGCCCCATCGGCGGCTACTCGACCGGCATGAAGCAGCGCGTGAAGCTGGCCCAGGCCCTTGTCCACGACCCGCAGCTGGTCCTGCTCGACGAGCCGACCAACGGTCTGGACCCGGTCGGCCGTGACGAGATGCTCGGGCTGATCCGCCGCGTGCACACGGACTTCGGCATCTCGGTCCTGGTCACCTCGCATCTCCTGGGCGAGCTGGAACGCACCTGCGACCACGTCGTCGTCATCGACGGCGGCACGCTCCTGCGCTCCAGTTCCACCAGCGACTTCACCCAGACCACCACGACCCTGGCGGTCGAGGTCACCGACAGCGACACCCATCCGGACGGCACCGACGCGCTGCGTCAGGTCCTCACCCGGGCCGGCGTCAAGCTCGTGGGCCACGACGGTCTCGACGGGCAGGGGCTGCCCGGTGCGGGTCACATCCTGCTGGTCGAGGCCACCGGCGAGGAGACGTACGACATCGTGCGCGACGGCGTCGCCGGACTCGGACTCGGTCTCGTACGGATGGAGCAGCGGCGCCACCACATCGCTGAGGTCTTCCGCACCGAAGGGGAACCGCAGGCAGCGGCCGCCGCGCAGAACGTGCCCGCGGCCGTCGGGGCCGTACAGCAGAAGGGCCTTACAGCAGAAGGGGAGCGGTCGTGACGAGCACCGAGACCGGGACCGTGGGCGCAAGCGACACCTCCCGGATCCACAACATCGGGTACCGCTCCTACGACGGCAAGCGGCTGGGTCGCGGATACGCCCGCCGTTCGCTCTACTCGCAGTCGCTGCGGGGATCCTTCGGACTGGGGCGTTCCGCCAAGTCCAAGGTGCTGCCGATGCTGCTCTTCGGCGTGATGTGCATGATCTCGGCGATCATCGTCGCCGTCGCCATCGCCACCCCGGGGACCACGGCTCTCCCGATCAAGTACACGGCGTTCGCGATCTATCTGCAGGCCGTCATCGGTCTCTTCCTCGCCGCGCAGGCACCGCAGTCGGCCTCCCGGGACCTGCGATTCAAGAGTGTGCCGCTGTATTTCTCGCGGCCGATCGAACGGGTCGACTACGTCGTCGCGAAGCTGGCGGCCATGGCGTCCGCGCTCTTCATCCTCACCGGGGCGCCGCTCGTCATCCTGTATGTGGGCGCGCTGCTCGGGAAGTTCGACTTCGTCGAGCAGACCAAGGGGTTCGGACAGGGGCTGGTGTCGGTGGCGCTGCTTTCCGTGCTCTTCGCCGGACTCGGGCTGGTGATGGCCGCACTGACACCGCGCCGCGGTTTCGGCGTCGCCGCGGTGATCGCCGTACTGACCATCTCCTACGGCGCGGTCTCCACGGTCCAGGTCATCGCCTGGCAGACGGGGTCCGAGGGGGCCATCGAGTGGCTGGGGCTCTTCTCCCCCATCACGCTGATCGGCGGTGTGCAGACCGCCTTCCTCGGAGCCAACTCGGCCTTCCCCGGAGGGGAAGGCCCGGGGGCGGGAGCCGGTGTGGTCTATCTGATCGTTGTTCTCGCGCTCGTCGCCGGCTCGTACGCCGTACTGATGCGCCGCTACCGGAAGGTCGGGCTGTGACCACCATCGAGATCGACCACACCTCGCGCTGGTTCGGCAATGTCGTCGCCGTCAACGACGTGAGCATGACGGTGGGACCGGGCGTCACCGGTCTGCTCGGCCCCAACGGCGCGGGAAAGTCCACGCTGATCAACATGATGGCCGGCTTCCTGGCCCCGTCGACGGGCACGGTCATGCTCGACGGTCAGCCGATCTGGCGCAATGAAGCGGTCTACAAGGAGATCGGGATCGTGCCGGAACGGGAAGGGATGTACGACTTCCTGACCGGCCGCGAATTCGTCGTCGCCAATGCGGAGCTGCAGGGACTCGATGACGCGGCGGCGCGGAAGGCGCTGGCGACGGTCGAGATGGAGTACGCGCAGGATCGCAAGATCTCGACGTACAGCAAGGGCATGCGCCAGCGCGTGAAGATGGCGTCCGCGCTGGTCCACGAACCGTCCGTGCTGCTGCTCGACGAGCCGTTCAACGGTATGGACCCGCGTCAGCGGATGCAGCTGATGGGGCTGCTGCGACAGATGGGGGCGGAGGGCCGCACGGTGCTCTTCTCCTCCCACATCCTCGAAGAGGTCGAGCAACTCGCCTCGCACATCGAGGTGATCGTGGCGGGACGGCACGCGGCGTCCGGTGACTTCCGGAAGATCCGCCGACTGATGACGGACCGCCCGCACCGCTATCTCGTGCGCTCCAGCGACGACCGCGCCCTCGCCGCCGCGCTCATCGCCGACCCGTCGACGGCCGGTATCGAGGTGGACCTGGGTGAACAGGCCCTGCGTATCCAGGCGGTCGACTTCGGACGCTTCACCGAACTGCTGCCGAAGGTCGCACGTGACCACGGAATTCGTCTTCTGACCGTTTCGCCGTCCGACGAGTCCCTCGAATCGGTCTTTTCCTATCTCGTAGCGGCCTGAGTAGTGGCCTGAAAGGAGCTGTGAAGCGTCATGTACGACCCCACAGTCGCCCGGCTCACCTACCGGGCCCTGCTCGGCCGGCGCCGGGCCGCCATCCTCTTCGTCCTGCCGGCACTGCTGGTGGTCATCGCCGTGGCGGTACGGATGTTCGCCGGAGCCGATGACCAGGTCGCCTCCGACGTGCTGGGCGGCTTCGCCATCGCCACGATGGTGCCGCTGATCGGCGTGATCGCCGGAACCGGAGCCATCGGCCCCGAGATCGACGACGGTTCGATCGTCTATCTGCTGGCCAAGCCGGTGAAGCGGCCGACGATCATCTTCACCAAGCTGATCGTGGCCATCGCCGTCACGATGGTCTTCTCGGCGCTGCCCACACTGATCGCGGGGCTGATCCTCAACGGCAACGGCCAGCAGATCGCGGTGGCCTACACCGTCGCGGCGCTGGTCGCCTCGATCGCGTACAGCTCGCTGTTCCTGCTGCTGGGTACCGTCAGCCGGCACGCGGTCGTCTTCGGGCTCGTCTACGCGCTGGTGTGGGAGGCCCTGTTCGGCACCCTTGTGCCGGGGGCGCGCACGCTCAGCATTCAGCAGTGGTCCCTCGCGGTCGCCGAGAAGGTCGGCGGGTCCGGAGCGATCACCTCCGATGTCGGGCTGCCGGTCGCGACGGTCCTGCTGGCGGCGGTCACGGTGGTGGCGACCTGGTACGCGGGGCAGAAGCTGCGCACGCTGAAGCTGGCCGGGGAGGAGTGACCGGGAGGTTCCCGCCGGACACCTCTGCCGCGCTCCGTCCGTGACCGCGCCGAAACGCCGCAACCCTCGTCCGAAGGACGAGGGTTGCGGCGTTTCGGACAGTAGTACGCGTAACTGTACGGTTATCGGTTCGTTGGGCAGGGTGCGTGGAGGCAACTGGGATCTGTGACGTCGTAGCTTTCGTGAAACAGGATTGCCGTTGCCTGCGAGGCAGTGCCCGCCGGGTCGGTCATTGAGTGAGTGGCAACCGTGAGCGTCCTCCGCCCCTCAAGCCCGGGACAGGGCTGTCCATCGTCGGTTTCACGATCGGAAGGCATGCCCATGCCCACGGAAGTCGCCCTGCTCGAATCGCGTGCTCTGCGCATCGAGCAGATGGGGCGCGTCGATGTCCTCGACAAGGTCAAGAGCCTTGTCATGCTCCCGGGTGGAATTCACCTTCGCACAGAGAATGTGGCTCGGTACTTCGAAGTATCCACAACCACGGTCAGGAGGCTCACGGACCGTCATCAGAATGAGCTCGCGGAGAACGGAATGCGAGTGCTGCGCGGCGCTGAGCTGCGCACTTTCCATAGCGACATGCTGTCGCTTTGGGCAGGCGAGGTGCCGGAAAGTTATCCACAGGCGGCGACCCGACTCAGGGTCTACACCCGCAGAACTCTCCTCGACGTTGCGATGCTTCTTCGCGACAGCGACATCGCGCGATGCGTCCGTACGTATCTGCTCGACGCCGAGCAGGACCTGCGCGCGGGCGATGCCTCGCTCGAACACCGCGTGACCCGGGTCGAGAGCTGCCTCGCCGGTGGGCAGTGCCCTTCAGGAGCTCGGGCCCGTGCTCAACCGGATGGCGCACCGGCTCGACAGTCTCGACCGGAGGCTGGATGTCACCCATCAGGTCGTCGGCGCCATGAGCGTGCGGCTGGGCCATCTGTCCGAGGACATCGTCCGAATCGACGGCAGGATGGATGATCTCGCCCGGCACCTGAAGGACCTCAACCGCCGCAACAAGCAGCGCTGATCCGAGGGCTGATCGCGACCTTTCGGTGCTGCCCGGAAAATGGGTGGCACCGAAAGGCCGTCCCGGGCACAGTGGTTGGCGCAGCACGCACCGACGACAACAACCGCACGCCGCAAACCGGGAGAGGAGCGCGACGATGGCCGAGAGTCCGAGTCCGTCGAGTTCCCGGCAAGGCGGGCCCGAGCCGGCACCGGAGTAGTCACCGACGACTCCGCCGTGCCGATCGGCGCAGGACGCCCGGGGCGGCTGTCTCGCGCATCGCGCGGCCGCCCTCCCGGAGGATTGGCCGAGTGGTAAGGCAGCGGCTTGCTGAGCCGTCGTCGGGGTCGTAGATCCCGCGCGCGTTCGATCCGCGCATCCTCCGCAGCGACAGTGCCGGGTACGGGTACGGGCCGGCCGCTCGTCCGGCGGCCGACCCGTACCCGTACCCGCAAAGACGTATGCGTGGAGACGTCCCTGCAAGGACGTACCTGCAAAGGAGCCCCGTAGAGCCGTATCCGTCAAGCCGTAGGGGTACGGCTGAGCAGCCGCTCCAGCACCACGGCGATTCCGTCGTCCTCGTTGGACGCGGTGATCTCCTGGGCCACGGCCTTCAGATCCGCGTGCGCATTGGCCATCGCCACACCCCGCCGCGCCCAGGCGAACATCGGGATGTCATTCGGCATGTCACCGAAGGCCAGGGTGTCCGCGGCCTTCACACCCAGCCGGCGCGCGGCCAGCGAGAGCCCGGTCGCCTTGCTCAGCCCCAGCGGAAGGATCTCCACCACCCCCGGACCGGCCATGACCACATCCACCAGATTGCCGACCGCCGCTCGCGCGGCCTGGGCCAGTGCGTCGTCGTCGAGCTCGGGGTGCTGGATGTAGACCTTGTTCAGCGGGGCCGACCACAATTCGGCCGGGTCCTTGACGAAGAGGGCCGGAAGCGGCCCTTCCTGCACGCGGTAGCCGGGGCCGACCAGCACTTCGCCGTCGAGCCCGTCGCGGCTCGCCGCCAGCGCCAGCGGGCCGACCTCGGCCTCGATCTTGGACAGCGCGAGAGCGGCGAGCTGCCGGTCCAGCGTCAGCGAGGTGAGCAGTTTGCGCTCGCCCGCGTGGTAGACCTGTGCGCCCTGGCCGCAGACCGCGAGGCCTTCGTAGCCCAGGTCGTCCAGGATGTGCCGGGTCCACGGGACCGCGCGGCCGGTGACGATGATGTGTGCGGCGCCGGTCTCGGTGACCGCGGCCAGCGCCGCACGGGTGCGCTCGGAGACCGTGTCGTCGTTACGCAGCAGCGTGCCGTCGAGATCGGTCGCGACGAGCTTGTACGGAAAGGTCACTTGGCGACCGGTTCCAGCACCTCGCGCCCGCCCAGGTACGGACGGAGCACCTCGGGCACCCGTACCGAACCGTCGGCCAGCTGGTGGTTCTCCAGGATCGCCACGATCGTGCGCGGTACGGCGCAGAGCGTGCCGTTCAGCGTGGCCAGCGGCTGGACCTTCTTACCGTCACGCATCCGGACGGACAGGCGGCGCGCCTGGAAGCCGTCGCAGTTCGACGCGGACGTCAGCTCGCGGTACTTGCCCTGTGTCGGGATCCATGCCTCGCAGTCGAACTTCCGGGAGGCCGAGGCTCCCAGGTCGCCGGTGGCGACATCGATCACCTGGAACGGCAGCTCAAGCGCGGTGAGCCACTGCTTCTCCCAGTCCAGCAGTCTGCGGTGCTCCGCCTCGGCGTCCGCCGGGTCGACGTACGAGAACATCTCGACCTTGTCGAACTGGTGGACGCGGAAGATGCCCCGGGTGTCCTTGCCGTACGTACCGGCCTCGCGGCGGAAGCACGGCGAGAAGCCCGCGTACCGCAGCGGCAGCTTGTCGGCCTCGATGATCTCGTCCATGTGGTACGCGGCGAGCGGGACCTCGGAGGTGCCGACCAGGTAGTAGTCGTCCTTCTCCAGGTGGTACACGTTCTCCGCGGCCTGGCCGAGGAAGCCGGTGCCCTCCATGGCGCGCGGGCGGACCAGCGCCGGCGTCAGCATCGGGACGAAGCCCGCCTCGGTGGCCTGCGCGATCGCCGCGTTGACGAGGGCGAGCTCCAGCAGCGCACCGACACCCGTCAGGTAGTAGAAGCGCGAACCGGAAACCTTGGCGCCGCGCTCCATGTCGATGGCGCCGAGCTTCTCGCCGAGCTCCAGGTGGTCCCTGGGCTCGAAGCCCTCCGCGCCGAAGTCACGGATCGTGCCGTGGGTCTCAAGGACGACGAAGTCCTCCTCGCCGCCGACCGGCACGTCCTCATGGACGATGTTGCCGAGCTGGAGCATCAGGCTCTTGGCCTCGGCGTCGGCCTCGTCCTGCGCCGTGTCGGCGGCCTTGACGTCGGCCTTCAGCTGCTCGGCCTTCTTGAGGAGCTCGGCACGCTCCTCGGGCGAAGCCTTGGGGATGAGTTTGCCGAGCGATTTCTGCTCGGAGCGGAGTTCGTCGAAGCGGACGCCGGACGTCCTGCGCCGCTCGTCGGCGGTGAGAAGGGCGTCGACGAGCGCGACGTCCTCTCCACGGGCGCGCTGGGAGGCGCGAACACGGTCGGGGTCCTCACGGAGCAGGCGAAGGTCAATCACCTCTCCAGGCTACCGGTGAGCGCTTCTTCAGCTCGAACCGATATCGCCAAGCGTGTCACTTTGCCTGAATTGTCGGAATTGATAACACTGAGGGGTATTCCGGCCCTGAGTCGATCTCGACCGTCAATAAAAAGAGTTTACTCCCCTAAATGGGGCAGAAGGTGCCGACTGTCTTGACGTATCGGCCTTGCCTGGAAGGGGAGTTGGTGGTCACTTGTCCACAGGTGTTGACGCTTCGCAAAGTTATCCACAGGCTGTGAAGAAGATCTGTGGATGCCGGAGGTGATCATTCCGAAAGGCGCGTGAGGGCTCCTGGATTACCGGCTCAAACCCACTTCAGACGCTCGTTCGGGCGGGAATTCGCCCTACTGAAGAGTCGATCAATGGAATTGAGGTGACGCAGAGTGGATCCAGTGACCCGCCGCCCTGTGGATGCATTTGGGTCGCCTGGGGGGATATGTCGACGATGTCCAGTCGGGGTGTCGACTTGTCCCCAGGTCGAGAACCGCGCCTGTGGATAACTTTGTGGATGACGAAAATCGGCCGATAGCACCAGCGGTGCGGGTACGACGGGACCCGATCGGCCCGGTCGCAAGCCTGGGAGGGCCCGGGGCTCCGTACCGCAGTCAGCCCCGGCCGTCCAGGTTGCGTGCCAGCCAGTCGGAGGCCTCCGTGAACTCCGCGTCCGACGTCCCCGCCCGCAGCGGTCGTACGTCCTGCAGCGCCACTCCGGCCCGGGGATACGAACCGAGGAAGCGCACCTTCGGGCAGATCCGCTTCAGCCCCATCAACGCCTCGCCGACCCGGCGGTCCGAGATGTGCCCCTCGGCGTCCACCGCGAAGCAGTAGTTCCCGATGCCCGCCCCCGTCGGCCGCGACTGGATCAGCATCAGGTTCACCCCGCGCACCGCGAACTCCTGGAGCAGTTCGAGCAGCGCACCGGGGTGGTCCTCGCCCAGCCAGATGACCACCGAGGTCTTGTCCGCACCCGTCGGCGCGGCCGGCCGGGCCGGGCGGCCGACCAGGACGAAGCGGGTCTGTGCGTTCACCGCGTCATGGATCTCGGTCACCAGCGGTTCGAGACCGTAGGTCGCCGCCGCGAACTCACCCGCGAAGGCGGCGTCGTACCGCCCCTCCTGCACCAGCCGGGCACCGTCGGCGTTGGAGGCCGCGGACTCCCATACGACGTCCGGGAGGTGGGCGGCCATCCAGTTGCGCACCTGCGGCTGCGCGGCCGGATGCGCGGTGACCGACTTGATGTCGGACAGCTTGGTGCCCGGCCGCACCAGCAGCGCGAAGGTGATGGAGAGCAGCACCTCGCGATAGATCATCAGCGGTTCGCCGGTGGTCAGCTGGTCGAGCGTCGCGGTGATGCCGCCCTCGACGGAGTTCTCGATCGGTACGAGCGCCGCCGCGGCGGTCCCGTTGCGCACCGCGTCCAGAGCCAGCGGCACGGAGACCATCGGCACGAGTTCGCGGGTGGCGGCTTCCGGGAGCGTACGGAGGGCGACCTCGGTGAAGGTGCCTTCGGGGCCGAGATATGCGTAGCGCGTGGCGGACATACCGTCACCCTAATCTGCCCCGGACGCTCAGGACTCCAGTAGCCGCTGACCCACGTATTCGCCGTCCGCCGCACCGCCCGGCACCGCGAACAGGCCACTGGCCTCGTGCCGGATGAACGAGGACAGGGCATCTCCCCGGTCCAGTTTCCGCTGCACGGGTACGAATCCACGCAGCGGATCCGCCTGCCAGCAGATGAACAGCAGCCCGGCGTCCGGAGCCCCGTCCGCCGCGATGCCGTCGTGGTACGAGAAGGGGCGCCGCAGCATGGCCGCACCGCTGTTCTTCTCCGGCGAGGAGATCCGGGCGTGGGCATTGTCAGGGATCAGGAGCTTGCCGTCGGAGCCCGCCCGGTCGAGGTCCATCGCGGTGGTCTCGGTGCCACCGCTCAGCGGAGCGCCGTCCTTCTTGCGGCGCCCTATGACCTGCTCCTGTCGCTCCACCGGGAGCTTCTCCCAGTCGTCGAGCAACATCCTGATCCGGCGGACGACCGCATACGAGCCGCCGGTCAGCCAGTCGTACTCCGTGTCCGTCCCTGCCGGGACGAAGACGCGCCGGTCGAAATCGCTGTCGGCGGGCTTCGGGTTGTTCGTGCCGTCCACCTGTCCCATCAGATTGCGGGCGGTCATCGGCTGCGCGGTGGCGCCGGGGGACCGGTTGAAGCCGTTCATCTGCCAGCGGACCCGTGCGGCCGGGGCCGCCTCCTTCTGTACGGCACGCAGTGCGTGGAAGGCGACGAGTGCGTCGTCGGCGCCGATCTGTACCCAGAGATCGCCGTTGGAGCGCTTGGCGTCGATGTGGTCGGCGGAGAACGGCGGCAGCGGGTCGAGCCCCGGCGGCCGGTGGTCGACCAGGCCGGTGCGTTCGAAGAAGGTGCGGCCGAAGCCGAAGGTGATGGTCAGCGAGGACGGTCCGGCATCCAGGGCGATCCCGGTGTCATGGGCCGCGCCGTCCGCCGAACCGCTGTCGGCCGGTTCGCCGGCCATCAAGCGTCGGGCCGCGTCCGACCACCGGCGCATCAGGGCGGCCGCTTCCTTCCGTCCCGCGCCGGGCGCCAGGTCGAAGGCGACGAGATGACCGCATGCCTGAAGCGGAGTGGTGATCCCCGGTTGATGTTTCCCGTGAAACATCACCTGGGTGGCGCCGACCGTGGCCAGAGCGGCGCGTTCATCGGGCCGGGTCGCGGCATAGCCGGTCGCACCACCCGCCGCCCCCAGCATGAGCCCGGCCGCACCGGCCACGCCCGCGCTGCCGAGCAACCGCCGCCGGGAGATCGAACCGTTGCCAGGAGTCCCGTCGCCCTTGCGAGGCCCGGCGTCCATGCGAGGCCCGTCGCTCTTGCGGGGCCCGGCGTCCATGCGAGGCCCGTCGCTCTTGCGGGGCCCGGCGTCCATGCGAGGCCCGTCGCTCTTGCGAGGCTTGGCACCGTTGCTGCGACCGGCTCCGCCCTTTCCGTTCCCGTCTCCGACGGAGGCGCTGCCGTTCCCCGCAGTGGTCTTTCCGCTGCGGGGGGAGCTCTTCTTGCTGCTGTTTCCGCTCACGACCCTGCTCAGCCGATCTTCACGTTCTTGTCGATGGTCGTCTGGTCGATGTCCGACGTACGTACGGTCACGGCGACCTTCCACTTGCCCGCCATCGGGATCTGGACGCCGCTCGCGGTCCAATGACCCTCGGTGAGCCGGACGGGGAGTACGGGCAGCGGGCCGATGTCCTTGGACTCCAGGGTGAAGGCGAGCTTCAGCTCGGGGACGTCCATGGCCTTGCCGTCGGGACTGTCGATCCAGATGTGGAGCTCGTTGGCGCCGGTACGAGCGGGATCGATGTCCATCCGCACCGTTCCCTTGCCGTTCTCGCCGCCCGTGTCGAAGGGCAGCACCAGGTTGACCGGGCCTTCGGCCACGGGGGCGGTCGCCGTCGCGGAGCCACGGGCCGCCTCTTCCTCGGTACGTCCGGGCTCGGTCGAGGTCAGCACGGTCGTCACGGCCAACAGCGCCACGGCGACCGCGACTTCCGCCAGCACCGAGCGGCGCAGGCCGGACCGCTCGGGGTCGGCATCGCGGATCCGCTTCTTCTCGGCGGTGGCCACGGCGGCCCGCTGCCGCGCGAGCTGCGCCGCCCGCGCGGGCTCCTCGGCCGAGGGCGCCGGTGCGCCTTCGGCCTGAGACTTCCCGGCACCGGTCCCGGGCCCGCCTTCCGTCCCGGCCCCGGTCCTCTCGATCGCGGCTCCGACCTCGGCCTCGGCCTCGGTCCCGGCCGCGGTCTCATCCGTCTCCGCCCCGGCCCCTTGCACGCTCTTCTCCGCGGCGGCTCCGTTCGAGACCAGTCGTTCGGCTCCGCTCACGACCAGCCGTGCGGTCCAGCGGCGCGAGATCCAGGCGATCCCGACCAGGACGGCGACGAGTCCCACCTTCATGAGCAGGAGTCGCCCGTACCCGGTGCCGGTGAGCGCGGACCAGGTGCCGACCTGGCGCCAGGACTGGTAGATCCCGGTGGCGGTGAGCACGAGCACGCTGCCGAAGGCGATACGGGAGAAGCGCCGTACGGCCGTGGCTCCGATGTCCGGCGTCCGGTAGAGCGCGACCAGCAGGGCCACCAGCCCGCCCAGCCAGGCCGCGACGGCCAGCAGATGGAGTATGTCGACCGGCATGGCGATGCCCGGCTGGATTCCCGTCGAAGCATGTTCGGCGAGTGCCCAGGTCCCGGCGATCCCGGCGGCGATCACCGTGCCGCTGGTGGCCAGCCCGAAGGTGAGGTCTTTCTTCTCGCGCTCGTCCTCGCGCTTCGCGTACGTCCCGAACAGAACGGCGATGAAGAGCGCGGAGGCGCCGAGCAGCAGCAGTCGGGATACGAGCGCCGCCCCGGGCTTGGTGTCGAGGACGGCCTTCAGACCGTCCAGGTCGAAAGCGTCCGCGAGCTTCCCGGATCCGGTGTACGGATTGCGCAGGAGCAGCATGGCCAGGGTGGCCACGGTGAGGGTCATCCAGCCGCGTACGACCAGGCGTTGCAAGGGGCGTGCGCCGGCCCCGCGCTGCCAGCAGGTCAGCACGAAGGCGGCGCCGCCGGCCAGCAGGATGAAACCGGCGTAGGCGGCGTAGCGCGCGATGCCGTAGAGGGCTCCGACGAGTCCGCCTCCGGCCTGTTCCGTCGGAAGGACGACCGTGGTCTTCGAGGGGGCTCCGACGGAGAAGGTGAAGGCGCCCGAGACGGGGTGGCTGTCCGCGGAGACGGCCTGCCAGGCGACGGTGTACGTACCGTCGGGCAGCCCTGAGTGCAGCGAGACGCCGTACTTCACGGTGGAGCCACTGTGCAGATCACGGGGGGCGACGGCGGTGTCGGCGCGTTTGCCGTCGGGGTCGAGGACCCTGACGGAGTCGCTGCCCATGGCGACCTGTTCGGAGAAGGTGAGCGTGACCTCCTTGGGGGCGGTGTCGACCACCGCCCCGTCCTGCGGATCGCTCCCGGTGAGCGCGGCATGTGCGGACGCGGGGCCCGCACCGCCCAGCAGCAGGCCGAACACCATGCCGACGAGGGCGGCGAGGAGTGCGGCCGCGGCGAGCGGTCGTCGTGGCGCGGCGGTGGACGGGGACGGTCCGAAGTGCGGGGCGGTGGCTGTCATGGCGAGTCAGTCCCTCACTGCTTCTTCGGGTTGTAGGTGGTCTCCTTCACGGGGAGGTCGACCTTTATCGGGTCGGCCTTCTCGAAGTGCAGCTCCACGGGCACCTTCTCGCCCTGCTTGGGCTGCTGCTTGAGCTTCATGAACATGATGTGGTTCCCGCCGCGTTCCAGATCCAGTTCGCCGTCCGCGGGGACCTCGAAGGACGACACCATGCGCATCGTCTGGTTCTTCGACTCGTGGATCGTGACGTTGTCGGAGAGGGGGCTGGTGACCGAGGTGAGCCGGTCGGACGTGCCGCCGCTGTTCCGTACGACGAGGAAGCCGGCCGCCATGTCACTGACGGGCTGCGGCATGAACGCACCTGTCACCTTCAGTACGGGCTCGCTGCCCGAGGAGGAGCAACCCGCCAGCGTCAGCCCGGTGGTGAGGGCGACGACGCCGGCGAGCGCGGTGCGGCGGTTCACGGAGTCTCCCCCTTGATGATCTTGGGGAGGTCCTTGGTGTAGTCGTCCGGCGAGGTGTCCTCGCTGTACACGAGGTACCCCTTGTCGGTCTTCGGGGAGAACGCGATGACCTGGGATCCGTGCATCGAGACGACCGTGCCGTCCTTCTCCTTCTTCGGTGCGTCGATGCCGATGCCGATCTGGCGTGCGCCCGCCTGGATGGTGGGGAAGTCGCCTGTGAGGCCGATGAAGGAGGGGTCCTGGGACTTGAGCCAGGTGCCCAGCGAGGACGGGGTGTCCCGCTCGGGGTCGGTGGTCACGAAGACGACCCGGAGCTTGTCCTGGTCGGCCTTGGGCAGGGACTTCTTGGCGATGGCGATGTTGCTCATGATGAGCGGGCAGACGTCGGGGCAGTTGGTGTAGCCGAAGTAGATCAGCGTCGGCTTGCCCTTGGTCTGCTCGCGGAGGTCGTACTTCTTGCCGTGGGTGTCGGTGAGGACGAGATCGGGCTTGGTGAACGGCTGGTCGAGTACCGTCGCGGCCTTGGTCTTGGCCTCGACGGACACATCGGCGATCGGCTTCTTCGCGCTGTCGTCGCTGCTGCCGCAGGCGGACAGCGAGAGCGAGGCCGCGGCGACGAGCGCCGCGGCCAGCACAGTCTTCTTACGCATGGAGCACTGGTTCCTGGTGGGTCGGTGGGACGGGTGGGGCTGTGGTTCAGGCAGTGCGACGGCGGCCGGCGAGGATGCCGAAGGCCACTCCGGCGATGCCGACGACGATGCCGACGATGCCGAGAACGCGGGCCGTGGTGTCACTGTCGGACGTGTCCGACGCGGCCGTCGTCTGCTTGTCCGCTGCCTGTGCGGTGGCGTCGGCACCGGACTTGTCGGTGCTGCCCGCGCCGTGCTCGCCGTCGGCCGCCGCGGTCAGCTTGAGGACCGGTGCCGGGTTCTCGGGCTCGGCAGCACCGTCCTTCGGCTCCTCGATCCAGCGGACGACCTCCTTGTTGTCGTACGTCTGGATGGCCTTGAAGACCAGCTGGTCGGCGTTCTCGGGGAGCTGCCCGATGGAGAGCGGGAACTGCTGGAAGTTGCCCGGACGGATGCCGAGGTCGTTCTTGTCGCCCTTGGCGGTCCAGGTGACCTTGGAGACGGCCTCGTTGATCTTCTCGCCGTGCATTTCGAGCGGCTTGGCCAGCTTGCTCTTGGTGACCTCGATGTCCCAGCCGGGCACGGCCTGCGGCATGACGGAGGCCAGCGGGTGGTCGGTCGGGAAGTTGACCTCGACCTTGGTCGTCGAGGCGTTGGCGCGCTCGTTGGGGACCTTGAAGTTGACGGTGGCGTAACCGCCCTTGGCGGCCTCGCCCTGGGGCTGCACGCTGACATGCGCGGAGGCGGTGCCGGCGAGGATCAGCACGGTGGACGCGGCGATGCCGCCGGCGAGGGCGATGCGGGAAACGTTCATGACAGGGATCACTCCACGGAAGCACGAAGGAAAGGTGGTCCGGCGCGCGGGTGCGCGGCGGCATCGCGACACCTCTGCCTCACTGTGGCGTGCGTACGCCGACTCGGACGGCACCGGTCGGTTCCGGGCGTCGAGTCGGGCATGCATCGAGTGGCGGGTGTCGCGTCAGGCTGCGAGCGCGTACGCCGGGGGCGGCCCGCGCCTGATCACCATGTGCTGCAACGGGTCCCCGTCGGCGGGGACCGGGGCGTCGGCCCCGGTGCGCGGGATGCGCGGCCCGGTCGTCGGACCCCCGGGCAGGCCGGCGCGCAAGGCGTTCACCAGTGAGAGTGCGGCGCGCAGCGCGCGCAGCCGGGCTCCGGCCGCGAGCTGCTGGACGCCGTGCGCGGACAGCCGTGCGAGCCGGAACAGCGCGATCTCGCCGCGCCGCAGCAGCCAGCCGGTGGCCGCGGCGGCCAGCAGATGGCCGAGCAGCATGGGCAGACCGGGCAGCAGACCGGCGAGGCCGACGGGATCCGCGCCGGCCGCGGACGCCATGTGCTGGTGGCCACCGGCCGTCACCGACGTCGGGTCGATGCCCGCGGTGGTGACGATGCGGCGGGCCTCGGCGGCGTTCAACTGCGCGGGTCCCATGCCGCACACAAGGCTCGCCGCGAACCGGATCAGCGGGTCGTCGCCCGTCGTCGTGCCGGTCGGCGTGGCATGCGCACCCACGCCGAAGAGGGTGTGCAGGGCGATCTGTCCGCCGGCCAGCGCGGCCGCGATGGACGGCAGTGAGCGCTCGCGTCCGGCGAGCGGTGCCGCCACCGCGAAGACCCCGAGGAATCCGGCGAGCAGGGTCCACCAGGGGACGGCCGCGCAGGAAGCCAGGGAGTGACCTGCCGCGGACAGCGCGACACAGACCGCGGTGAACACCGCGGCCCTCAGGAGCCGTAGACCGGCTCCGGCGCGTGCGACAGGCATAGACATGGCGGGGCCATCATCGCACCGCACCCCCGGCTTGGGTACGGCAGGTCCGGAAGGTCGGCTTCCGTCCGATTGGACGCGGTCCGCCTCTGCGCGGCCGGGTCCGGGCGACCCGTGGGGAGACCGGCGGAGAGATCGCCGGGCCACGGCCGGGTCCGGCATACACGGGAAGTACGGCGTGCGGGTATCCGCCGAATGAGCGGTCTCACATCCGGTCCGTGCTTACGAAGGGGCCCGCGCGGCAATACGTATCGGTATGTCGAGCCGCAGCCAGGAGGCTGGAGCATGAGCATCTGGTGGTCCCTCCATTTGCGGCGCGAGGCTGCGAGCGTTCCGCTCGCCCGTCGTTTCCTGCTGGGAGCCATGGAGACCGCGGGCGTGGACCCGGACATCTCCTTCGACCTGTCGGTCGCGCTCGGCGAGGCCTGTGCGAACGCCGTTGAACACGGTGGCGACCACAGGGGCCAGGGCGAACAGCGCGTCGGCCGCGATCCGTGGGACGTATGGGACGAGTTGCCCGGGACGGCCTCCGGTGAGTACCGGGTCACCGCCTATCTGGACGGCGAGAAGTGCCGTATCGAAGTCACCGACTCGGGGCCCGGTTTCCCCGCCCGGCGCACGTTGCGCACGTCGACGCCGCAGCACGAGCCCCAGCAGTACCCGCCGCTCGGTGCGGAGAACGGCCGGGGGCTCTGCCTCATCGAACAGCTCGCCGATCACGTCCACTTCGGCAACCGCCCCGGCCGCGGCGCCGTGGTGAGCTTCGACAAGATCCTGAAATGGCGGAAGGGCGCCCTGCTCATGGCGTCGTGAGCGGGGCGCCCTTCGGCGTGCCGGAGGCCCGTCGCCGGACCTTCCGGATCAGCCCTTGAGCCGAGCCATCCACGCCTCGACCTCGTCGGCCCGGCGCGGCAGCTTGTCGGAGAGGTTCCGGTTGCCGTCCTCGGTGACCAGGATGTCGTCCTCGATCCGGACGCCGATGCCCCGGTACTCCTCGGGGACGGTCAGGTCGTCGGTCTGGAAGTACAGACCCGGCTCGACCGTGAGGCAGACGCCGGGCTCCAGCGTTCCGTTGACGTACGTCTCGGTGCGAGCGGCGGCGCAGTCGTGGACGTCCATGCCGAGCATGTGGCCGGTGCCGTGCAGCGTCCAGCGGCGCTGGAGGCCGAGCTCCAGGACCTTGTCCACGGACAGGTCGCCGAGCAGGCCCCACTCGACGAGCTTCTCCGTGAGCACGCGCTGCGCCGCGTCGTGGAAGTCGCGGTAGTCGGCGCCGGGCTTGACGGCCGCGATGCCCGCTTCCTGGGCCTCGTACACCGCGTCGTAGATCTTCCGCTGCAGCGGCGTGAACGTGCCGTTGATCGGAAGGGTGCGTGTCACGTCGGCGGTGTAGAGGTCATTGGTCTCCACACCGGCGTCGAGGAGCAGCAGCTCACCGGAGCGCACCGCCCCGTCGTTGCGCACCCAGTGCAGGGTGGTGGCGTGCGGACCGGCCGCGCAGATCGAGCCGTAGCCGATGTCGTTGCCCTCGATGCGGGCACGGAGGAAGAAGGTGCCCTCGATGTAGCGCTCGCTGGTCGCCTCGGCCTTGTCGAGGACCTTCACGACGTCCTCGAAGCCGCGTGCGGTGGCATCGCAGGCCTTCTCCAGCTCGGCGATCTCGAAGGCGTCCTTGACCAGCCGGGCCTCGGAGAGGTGGACGCGCAGCTCCTCGTCGCGCTCCGCGGTGACCTTGTCGGTCAGCGCGGCGTCGATGCCGGCGTCGTGGCCGCGGACGTTGCGCACCGGGCCGGTGGCCTCGGCCAGCGCGGCCGGGAGCTCGCGCACGTCCTTCGCCGGGATGCCCAGCAGCTGCTCGGCCTCGGCGAGGGAGTGGCGGCGGCCGACCCACAGCTCGCCCTGGCCGTCGAGCCAGAACTCGCCGTTCTCGCGGTTGGAGCGCGGCAGCAGGTGGATGGTCGCCTGGTGCCCGTCCCGCGTCGGCTCCAGGACGAGGACACCGTCCTGGGTCTGGTCGCCGGTGAGGTACGCGTACTCGGTGGAGGCGCGGAAGGCGTACTCGGTGTCATTGGAGCGGGTCTTCAGGTTGCCCGCGGGGATGACCAGACGCTCACCGGGGAAGCGCGCGGAGAGCACGGCGCGGCGGGCGGCGGTGTGTGCGGCCTGGGCGATCGGTTCGAGGCCGTGCAGCTCGGTATCGGCCCAACCGGACTTCATGTTCGCGGCGAGTTCATCGGAGACGCCCGGGTACAGGCCGTTCTTCCGCTGCTTGACCGTTTCTTCTGCCTCGGTCTCCGGGTTCTCCGGGGTGAGCTCCTCAGCCACGACTTGTCTCTCCTTGATACGACACTGGACCTCGTCCATCGTACGGGCGTACGGAAGGGGGCACAGGGCCGGAAGACCTGTTACATGACCGGGCCGGGGCGATCCGCACGACCAGGCCGGGGCAGGTGGCGCGACGCGGCCGGTGCGGGCGGCGCGGCTCAGAGGCCGCCCGACAGGCTCTCAGTCGAAGCGCGCGGCCAGAACGACGACGTCCTCCGTGTCGCCGCCCTGGTCGAGTCCGTCAGGCAGCACGGTCCGCAGCACGTGGTCGGCGACGGCCCCGGCGTCGTCGCGCAGCGCCTTCGGTACGCACGCGGCCGCCGAGTGGAGCCGTGCGAAAGCCCGGTCCGTCGAGTCGCCGGTGCGGCGCAGCAGCCCGTCGGTGTAGAGGAGCACGGTCTCGCCGGGCGCCGGGGTGATCTCCACGCTGGGCGCCTCCCAGCAGGCGAGCATGCCCAGCGGCGCGGAGACCGAGGTCTCGACGAACTGGGTGCGCCGGTCGCCGATCACGAGCGGCGGGGTGTGACCGGCGCCGGCCAGCAGGATCTTGTGGCGGGCGGGTTCGCAGTAGGCGAACAGGGCGGTCGCGGAACGGGCGGGTTCGGTCAGCCGCAGCAGCAGTTCCAGATCCGAGAGCACGGCGACCGGATCCTCGCCCTCCATCACCGCGTACGCCCGCAGACCGGCACGCAGCCGGCCCATGGCGGCCAGTGCGCTTGGTCCGGAGCCGTTCACCGAGCCTACGGCGAGACCGAGCGTGCCTTCCGGCAGGGCCAGCGCGTCGTACCAGTCGCCACCGCCCTGGGGCGCCGCGCGGTGGCGTGCGGCCAACTGGACGCCGGCGACCCGGGGAAGCCGGCTGGGCAGCAGTTCCTCGGTGACGGTGGCGACATCCGCCCTGGCCCGCTCCAGTTCCAGCAGTCTGGCCAGGTGCTCGCCGGCGAATCCGGCGTAGAGGCCGACGAGATGGCGCCGGCGTTCCAGCGGCTCGGCCGGCTCGTCGTACAGCCAGACGGCGGCGCCGAGCCTGCCGGTCGCCTCGGCGCTGATCGGCAGGGTGTAGCTGGCGGCGTATCCGAGCCGGGCGGCGACCTCGCGGCGACGGGGGTCCAGGCTGGTGTCGCCGAGCAGATCGGGGGTGGTCTGCGCTCCTTCGGCGTCCGGGAGGCCTTCCAGGATCCGGCCGTAGGAGGTGGCCCGGCGCGGGATCGTTTCGATGTGCCCGAGCTCGGCGTGGGCGAGTCCGAGACCGACGGTGCTGACGGGGCCGCGACGGTCGGACGGTTCGAAGATGACCAGACCGCGGCGGGCACCGACCAGGGCCGCTCCGGCGCTCAGCAGTTCGTGCAGCGCGTCGTCGAGCACGCTGGTTCTGGCGAGCCGCTCGGTGAGTTCGTGCAGGGTGGTGAGGTCGGAGACCCAGCCGGCCAGCCGGTCCTGGATGAACGCTCCGGGGGCGGCCGGTACTTCGGACAGAGTTCCGGCAGTGTGAGCTGAAACAGGAACCATGGGATCGATTCCGGCCACTTTCGGCAGGTGCGGGGCGCTCATGACAGTCGGCTTTCCCACCGGTGCGATTCGTCGAACAGCATCGCAAACCCCCATGTCATTCTGCGCCGCTATCAGTGCATCCACGTGTACACGTAGCATCCACATGTACACGCACAAGTAAGGCGATGTCCAGCATTGTCCCTGCGGGAATTGTGGTGTCCAAGGAACTGCAAAGTTGGCCAAAAAACGCCCCCAGTGGCGGTTATTTGCGGTCGACTGGGTGTGCTCGACAGGGGGTGTTCTCCGGGTGAAGTCCCGGAGGGAGCGTCATTTCGGGCATGCTGGGTACGTAATCGATGATGACCAGGGGCAGTTCTGATCGCCCCGGAACCTGGCAGTGGGCCCAGGCGTCCTCTCCTGTGACGGCTACGCCCCCACCCCCGAGTGGCGGGGCTTGCACCTTGAGACGGTCGGCGCGATACGTGCGCTGCTCCTCGCCATGCTTGTGTCCGGACCCGCCTCGCCCCTGCTCGACCCGGCTCAGCTCATGCTCGGTACCGACGACCCACCCGTACCGCGACCCTGAAGAGCATGTACGCACAGTGAAGATGTATACACATGGCGTGACACGCACGTGGTGTGATGTGGACCCTCGGCGTTCAACGGAAAGGAACGAGCGCTCATGCGCGAGATCCTCGGAAGGCGACGCAGGCTCCGGCTCCGGCGCAGGACAAGGCCCGCTCAGCTCGACGCGGTCCTGACCTGTGCCACCGCATGGCAGTGGCCCGTGCTCCCCGGAGTGGGACTTGAGGCGGCCGGTGGTCGCGGTGACCGTGGCCGTGGCTGTGCCTGCCCCGATCCCGAGTGCGTCGTTCCCGGCGCACACCCCTTCGATCCCGGTCTCCTCGCGGCGACCACCGACGAGCGCATGGTGCGCTGGTGGTGGACCAATCGGCCGACCGCTCCGATCGTGCTGGCCACCGGCGGGCGCGCCCCGTGCGCGCTGAGTCTGCCGGCCATGGCGGGCGCCCGGGCGCTGGTCGAGCTGGACCGGATGGCAACGCGGCTCGGCCCCGTGGTGGCGACGCCGACCCGGTGGTCGCTGCTGGTGGCCCCCTACACCCTCGAACGGCTCGGTGAGCTGCTGCACGCCCAGGACCGGGTGCCCAGTTCGCTGCGTTTCCACGGTGAGGGCGGCTATCTCGTCCTTCCGCCGTCCGAGGTGGGGGCGGGGCAGGTGCGCTGGGAACGGGCTCCCGCACCGGACCCCGGTCGGGGCCCGAACAGGGGAGGCCCCGTCCCCGGACCGGCCGCGCCGTGGCTGCCGGATGTGGGAGCGGTGCTCGACGCACTGGTCGAGGCGAGCAACAGCGCGCCGGGCGGCGGCAGTCGGCTCGCCTACTGACAGGTGGTCGGTTCACGCGTCCGGGCGTGAGTCGGCCCGGGTTCCCGGAGCGGGGACGCACGGCAGCGGGACGTTCGTATTCCGTCGAGATCTCCGTCGAGATCTCCGGCGGGGCATCCAGCCGGCATTCGGCGGAGCATCAGGGATTCGGGCGAGGTCGTCAGGTCCCGAAGGCGCCGACGGGTATTGCCGCGCGATTCTCCGCATGATCGACGTCGCGGGCGGTCACGGCGTGACGGTGTGCCGGCGTGCGCCGGATCCGGTTTCGTTCCCGCTCCTCTCCCGCCCGCTCTCGCGGTACTTCTTCCGGTCCCGGCTTCGGCCGTTCGATGCAAAGTCTGCCGCTGCAAAGTCCGCCGGCGAAGGCCTTTCTGATGGACCTTCCGAAAGTCTCTCGTAGAGTTTTTCGAAGGTCTATTCGAATTACTTCGCCCAGTGATATTCGTGCGGGAGACCCGGCGGTCGGGAGCTGCCCGGAGTCTGTCCGAGGTCTGTCCGAGACGGGTCGTTCCGGTGGAGGTCACGGCGCGTCGGGTGGAAGGGACGCCGCCGCCGAGGAGGACGCTTCGCCAACCCAGGCCCTGTCGTGCCGTGTTGGCGATGGTGTGCGGGTCCGAGGAGGCGGGAGCGGCTGGAGCGGGAGGGGACCGGCGGCGGGGAATGTGTGCCGAAGAGGGGTCCGTGCGCCGGCTCGTGCGCTGCGTCGCGCGCTGTGCGCCGTACCCGGAAATGAGGATGCCCGATCGCTGGCGACGGGGGATGCACCAGCGACCGGGCTTCTAGAACGGTAACAAGAGATCTGCCGTTCGCAAATTCGATCTCGCATATTCGGACAGCGATTTACCCGTCAGTACGGCGAGTTGTGACGCGAGTCACGGAATGGCTCCGGGAATCGTCACTGTCAGCTGAGCGTCACTTGGCGGTTGGTGAGCCCGCCGCGGCCCCGCCGCTCCTCCGCGGTGAGCGGCGTGTCCGAGGCGAGCGCCGCGGCCAGCCGCTCCGCGAGCTCGGCCGCGGGCTTCTCGCACTCCGCCGCCCCCATCGCACTCGGCAGGTCCCAGACCGGGACCATGAGCCCGTGCGCCCGGAAGGAGCCGACCAGCCGTGTTCCCTCGCCCAGCGAGGAGGTGCCGGCGGCGTGCAGCCGGGCGAGCGCGTCCAGGAGCTGCTCCTCGGGGTGCGGCATGACCCACCGCAGGTGGTTCTTCTCCGGGGTCTCGCACCAGTACGCGGCGTCCACACCGGACAGCCGCGTCGTCGGGAGCGCCGCCTCGTTCGCGCGCTCCAGGGAGGCGGACACCTCGGGCGTGGCGTTCTCCGCGTCCGGAACCCAGAACTCGAACCCGGAGTGGACAACGGGCTCGAACGCGGCGTCGGGATCGAGCACGTCCTGCAGCCGCGGACCGTCGGCCGGTACGCGCCGGGCGGCCACGGGTGAGCCGGGCTCGGCGGCCAGCGCCCGCTGGAGGATGTCCGCGAGGTCACGGCTGAGGTCGCCGGAAGGGGTGTCGTTCTGCAGGGCGAGGAGCACCGAGCCGTCGTCCCGACGGAGAGCCGGCCAGGCCATCGGCAGGACGGTCGCGAGGGTCACGGAGGGGACGCCCTCGGGCAGCCCGCCCTTCAGCGCCAGCTCCACTGTGGCGGCGGGCACCAGTTCGCGCAGGGCGACCCAGTCGCACTCCCCGGCCAGCCCCTCGAAGGGGCGGTGGACGAGCTCGGTCACCGCCTGGGCGGCGGCGCGGCCGTGGCACGCCTTGTAGCGGCGGCCCGAACCGCACGGGCAGGGCTCACGAGCCCCGACCACCGGGATCTCGCCATCCTTGAGCTGCTGCTTCCCGGCCTTGGTCTGAGGGCGCTTCTTGGCCATGGTGGGCTTTCTCCCGATTGCGACAGTGCGGTCTGGCCCGCGAGCCTAGCGGCCCGTGTCGCGTCCGGGACACACGCGCCCGCGCGCCTGGCGGTACGGGGATGCGGAACTTCGGCGCTCACGTCCCGTCCACGGTGCGTACGTCCGGTCCGTGGCGCGTACGTCCCGTCCACCGGCACATGTCGTCCGTCCGCCGGCGCGTATCCGCGCGTCGGTACGGGAGCCGGCACGGGTGCGCGTACCGCCCGGGTGTTCGTACCTGCCGTGGTGGCGGAGATCCGCTCCCGCGCGGGAACGTCAGCCCACGTCTTCGAAGGTGTCCGCGAAGCCCAGACCGTCGCGCCCCGAGGTCCTCGGCACACCCGGCGCACTCGGTCCACCTGACACGCCCGGCCCACCGGACGCGCCTGACACGCTCGGTATCCCGGAGATCCGGCCGTGTCCCTCGCTGACGAGGACCCAGACGGTGACCTCGCCGGACGAGCTGTCGCGCACGCCCCATTCCTCGGCGAGCGCGCTGATGATGTTGAGTCCGCGGCCGCCGCGCGCCGTCACCGAGGGGGTGGCCGGAATGGGGCGGGTCGGACCGCCACCGTCCGTCACTTCGACGGTCAGCCCACCGGTTCTGTCCACGCGCCACGCGGCGCGGATGTCGCCGTCACCCACATTCGTGTGTCTTCCCAGCGGCCTGCCGTGCCGGCAGGCGTTGCTGAGCAGTTCGGAAAGGATCAATACAGCATCGTCGACGACCGAATCCGGCACCCCGTGGCTGCGCAAGTGCTCGCGCATCCGGTGCCGCGCCTGACCCACGCCCGCAGGGCCATGGGGTACGGCCATGCTCGACGACGTGGGCACTTCCTGTGCCACCACCAACGCCACCCCCGAGACCTCCTTTGCCCCACGCCACGGAGTGGATGCCCTCCCGGACTGGACCGGAAACCGGCCAAACGCCCGCCAGTGACGCACTCGTAACGATCGAATACGGTTCGAATGCGCCGGTGTACTCCGTGTAACTGATGTTAAGAGCGTCCCAGTTGTGACAGAACCTGTTTCGGGCGGTTCGTAATGATTGCCTCGACGCCGAGGTCGATGCAGAGCTCGACGTCCTCCGGTTCGTCGACCGTCCAGACGTGCGCGCGGTGTCCCGCACGGTGCAGGCGTTCGATGTAGCCGGGGTGACTGCGTACGATCCGCATCCCCGGCCCGGCGATGCGCGCCCCGGCCGGCAGTCGCCCGTCACGCAGGCGCGGCGAGACGAACTGCATCAGGTACACGGTGGGCAGGGTGGGGGACGCGGTCTGGACGCGGTGCAGGGACCGCGCCGAGAAGCTCATGATCCGTACCGGTGACGGGCCGTCGGCCGGCGGGGCGTCGAGCTCGAAACGCTTCAGCAGATGCAGCAGCCGTTCCTCGACCTGGCCCGCCCAGCGGGTGGGGTGCTTGGTCTCGATCGCCAGCTGGAGCGGGCGCCCGGCGGCCCGCGTCTCGGTGACCAGTTCGAGCAACCGTTCGAGGGTGAGTACGGAGGTGAGCTCTCCCGGCACCGGATCCCAGTCCGGGGACTCCGACTCCTCGCGGTCCTTCCAGGAGCCGAAGTCGAGGGCGGCGAGCTCGGAGAGCTCCAGCGCGGAGACGGCGCCACGCCCGTTGGAGGTGCGATTCACCCGGCGATCGTGCACGCAGACGAGGTGGCCGTCGGCGGTGAGCCGTACATCGCACTCCAGGGCGTCGGCGCCGTCCTCGATCGCCTTCCGGTATGCGGCCAGGGTGTGCTCGGGGGCGTCGTCGGAGGCGCCTCGGTGGGCAACGACCTGGATGGGATGGTGCATGGATTGCTGCCGTGCATGGGTCACTGCGTCATGGTGACACCGAGAGGCGACAGCTGTGTACAGCATGGGCAGCGGGCGACCGCGCCCTGCTCCGTACAGTACGGCGAGGCCGTGCGCGCCTCGCACCACGGCTTGCACCACGGCTTGCACCACGGCTCGCACCACGGCTCGCACCACGGCTCGCACTACGCCTTGTGCCGCCGCCGTGCGCGCCTCGCGCCACGCCATGTGCCGGGAGACCGTTTTGCCGGATGTAAAGATTGGTGTGCGGATGCACAGGTCCTGCTTACAGTGGCCTGACGTGCCTTGGGAAAAGCTGTCCCATGACACGTACACAGCGGATCTCTTGCCGAAGATGATGTGGAACCGAGGAGTAAAGAGCTGTGAGCACAGAGAACGAGGGCAACGAGGGCACTTCGGCCGAGGCCGTTCCGCCCGTTCCGTCCGCACCTCCAGTGCCGGCCGATGCTCCTCAAGGGCCGTCCGGGAGCACACCCGCGCCCCCGCCCGCCCCGGCGCACTCGCAGGGGCCGGACACGGAAGCCGCGCAGCAGCCGTTCCCTCCGACGGGGGAACCGGCCGCGACCTCTCCCATGCCTTCCGTTCCGGGCACTCCTCCCCCCGGGGTCCCGTCGGCCGCCGAGGCCAACTGGCCCCCGCCCCCTCCCACCGTCCCCGCGTACGCGCACCACGGCGCGGGCGGCGGCGGCCCGGTCTGGGGTGCCCCGGACCAGCTCCACTCGCCCGAAGGCGCGCGCAAGCGCGGCATGGGCGGCGGCCTGGTGGCCGCGGTGGCGGTGGCGGCGCTGATCGCGGGCAGTATCGGCGGCGCCCTCGGGTACTGGGCGGCCGACCGGAACGGCACCTCCGGCGGCTCGACCACGGTCGCGGCGTCGGCCAACCCGCATGACCTCAAGCGCGACCCCAGCACGGTCGCGGGCGTGGCGGCCAAGGCGCTGCCCAGCGTGGTGACCATCGACGCGCAGGCCGGTGACGGCGAGGGCGGTACGGGCACCGGCTTCGTGTACGACAAGGAAGGCCACATCCTCACCAACAACCACGTGGTGGCTTCCGCAGCGGACAACGGCCAGCTCACGGCGACGTTCTCCGACGGCAAGAAGTACGACGCCGAGGTGGTCGGCCGGGCGCAGGGCTACGACGTCGCCGTCCTGAAGCTGAAGAACCCGCCGTCGGGGCTCGCCCCGCTGGCCCTCGGCAACTCGGAACAGGTCGCGGTCGGCGATTCGACGATCGCGATCGGCGCCCCGTTCGGTCTTTCCAACACGGTGACCACGGGCATCATCAGCGCCAAGAACCGACCGGTCGCCTCCGGCGACGGTTCCGGCGGCAGCAACTCGTACATGAGCGCCCTGCAGACCGACGCCTCGATCAACCCGGGCAACTCCGGTGGACCGCTGCTCGATTCGCGTGGCGCGGTCATCGGGATCAACTCGGCCATCCAGTCGACCGGCAGCGGGATGGGCCAGACCCAGGCGGGCTCCATCGGCCTCGGCTTCGCCATCCCGATCAACCAGGCGACGAACGTCGCCCAGCAGCTGATCAAAACTGGTCAGCCGGTCTACCCGGTGATCGGCGCGACGGTCACGATGGACGAGAAGACCGGCGGCGCGGTCATCTCCGACCAGGGCACGGGAGGCACGGCGGCCGTGGCGAAGGACGGCCCCGCGGCCAGGGCGGGCCTCAGGGCGGGCGACGTCATCACGAAGTTCAACGACACCGTGATCGACAGTGGCCCGACCCTGATCGGCGAGATCTGGACCCACCAGCCCGGCGATCAGGTGACGCTGACGTACAAGCGCAACGGTCGGACGGCGACCGCCGAAGTCACCCTGGGGGAGCGCAAGGGCGACAGCTGACCGGCTAGGCTGTCCTCTCGTCAACCTCGGTCCGTGGGCCGAGGGAGCGGGGTGGGTTGCCCGAGCGGCCTAAGGGAACGGTCTTGAAAACCGTCGTGGCAGCGATGTCACCGTGGGTTCAAATCCCACACCCACCGCCAGGTCAGAGAATGTGCTGATCACAAGGGGTGTCCTGTATCAGGGACACCCCTTCGTCATGCGGCCTGCCTCGCTCTGAGCCGCCCATGTGCCGCCATGGATCAACGGGTGTGGACCAGGTGCGGGCCACGGTCCGTGAGCGCAGCCTCCGCCGAGCCGGAGGTTCGCGTGCGTTCGACTTCGAGGCGGCCCGCTCACTCGCGCCGCGGCCGGTGACCGCCGAGGCTCCATGTCTCGGTCACCGCTCCGGCAGCCGGTCCAGTCAGCACGCGGTCCCGTCGTTCGTCCGGCCGGTCGTGAGGCGGGCCGCCGAGGCGATGGTGGCTCGGGCTTCGCGTTCGGTGAGCCCGGTGCGGACGGCGGCGCGGGCGAGGGCGTCCGCGAGGGCTTCGCCGAAGCCGTGTTCGTAGGCGCGGCAGGCTGCCCAGAAGAGCCGTGTGTTGCGCTGGCCCTCGCGTGCCGCGAGGACGAACTGGACCAGCCCCCGGCCCCGGTCGGGGGGAGCTGTGGGGCGGCGAGGGCGTGCGGGGGGCCTGAGCAGGAGCAGGAGTGCGCGGGGGCAGGGAGCCGGCGGGAGGCCGGCGGTGCCGGGGGCGAGCCGGTACGTGCCGCGGGCGGTGACCGAGCCGGGGCCCACCAGGTAGCCCCCGGCGCCGCGGACGTCGATGCCGGGGGCGAGGCGGCTCGCGGAGTTCGGTACCGGGACGCCTGGCGGGCCGGTCAGCCAGATGTGGCGGCCGCCGCTGGGGGTGAGGACCGTGACGGTCGGCGGAATGGTGAATAGGTGGTGCAGGGCAATCTGCTGGAGGGAGGCGGCGGAGTCGTGGCGACCGGTGGTGTCGATGTCCAGGTCGATGCCGATGAGGTGGTGCGGGGGCCGGCCGCAGGCGATCCCGTAGCCGGTGGCCCACGGGGCGGCGGCGAAGAGGGCGCGTACGGCGGCGGGGTCGGTGGTGGCGTCGTGGACCCCGTGGCCGGGCCGGCCACAGGCGCCGCGGCAGGCGACCGGCCGGGCCTCGTTCCGGTGCGGGGAGGGCAGGGCGGGGAGCTTGCCGCCGGTGAGCGGGATGACGGGGAGACCGCGCTCTGCGGCGGAGAGCGCGTGGGCGAGGGCCAGGGCGGCGGTCTGCCGGTCGGTGATGGCCATGACTTCATTTTCGTACGAATGTTCGAAGATGGGAAGGGGTGCGGCCGGGGGTGGGCCGGGTGTCGGAACGTTCCTCCTCCCGGGTGGTGCGGATCGGGTGGGCCGGAGGGCGTGGAGTGGGGCAGGAGGGGGTGCGGGAGGGGGCGGGCTGGGGCTTTGGGGGGCGTGAAGGGGTTTATCAGGTGATCCTCATGCTTGCGGGGGAATCGGATCGCCTGGGTGGTTCGCCGGGGATTCGGTGGGCAACTCTGGTGTCGCGACGTCGTGACCAACCGGGGCGGTCGGCCAACTGGCCCGGAACAAGCCGTACTTTCGGTTCCTGGAGGAATTGACATGGCAAGCATCCGTACCGCTCGTGCCCTCGCCGCTGTTGCAGCCCTGCCTCTCGCCGCCGCGCTCTTCGGCGGCGTGGCCCAGGCCGACAACGGCTCGTTCGCGAACGACGGATCGAACGCGGCCGTCGCGACGGTCGCCGGCAGCGGCGTCGGTGGCAACAACTCCGGCATTTCGTCAACGCAGCAGCAGCAAGCCGTCGGTTCCGGGGCGTCGAACCGGAGCACCTCCGCGCAGGTGAACGGATCGGCGTTCACCGTGATCGATCAGCACAGCGAGACCGTCGTGGTGAACTTCACCAAGCTCTGGTGAGCCGGGCCGGTCATGGGCCGGTCGGGGGGTCGGACCACGGCTGACTGAGTAACAGCGGCCTGCGCGAGGGTACTTCGGTGCCTTCACGCAGGCCGCTTCGTGTTGCCCCGGCGGTCGCGGTCGGAAGCCTGGCGGAAGCCGCACCTGGGGCCGCACCGGGGACCGTGCCGGAAGCCGGGTGGGACCGTGCCGGAAGTCGTACCGGGGATCGTGCCGGAAGCCGCGTCCCGGGTGTCATCGACCTTGACAGCGCACACGTATCTGACGGACAGTCAGAAATCCTGATCCGTACGCCCGTGTCCGGGAGGCAGCCGCCGTGCACCTCGCCCAGACGGAACGTCAGCGACAGCTGCGCGCCGAACTCCGCACGTACTTCGGCAAGGTGATGCCCAGGAGGGACACGGGGCCGGGGCCCGGATCCGAAGGCCTATCCGAGGACCTGGCCGAGCAGCGCCGGCTGTTGCGCCGGATAGGCGCCGACGGGATGCTCGGACTCGGCTGGCCCGTGGAGTACGGCGGTCAGGGCCGCGGACCCGACGAGCAGTTCGTCTTCTTCGACGAGGCCTACCGGGCGGGGGCGCCCGTCTCGATGGTCACCCTCAACACCGTTGGGCCGACCCTGATGAAGTACGGGACCGATGAGCAGAAGGCGTACTTCCTGCCCCGGATCCTCAGCGGCGACCTCGTCTTCGCCATCGGCTACAGCGAGCCGGAGGCCGGCACCGACCTCGCGGCGCTGCGTACCCGGGCGGTTCGGGACGGCGACTCCTGGCTGATCGACGGGCAGAAGATCTTCACCAGCAACGCGCAGAACGCGGACTGGATCTGGCTCGCCTGCCGCACGGACCCGGACGCGCCGAAGCACCGGGGCATCTCGATCATTCTGGTCCCGACGGATGCCCCGGGGTTCGCCTGGACGCCGATCGAGACCGTGGGCGGGCTGACCACGACGTCCACCTACTACGACGGAATCCGAGTGCCCCTCACCCATCTGGTCGGTGCGGAGAACGGCGGTTGGGGGCTGATCACCAACCAGCTGAACCATGAACGGGTGGCTCTCGCCGCGATCGGTATGCAGGCGGAGGATTTCTACGAGGCGGCACTCGACTTCGCCCGCACCCCCGATCCGATAACGGGCCGGCGTCCCGCCGACGAGCCGTGGGTGCGGGCCCGGCTGGCCGAGGCGTACGCCCGGCTGGCGGCGACGCGCCTGCTCAACTGGCGCCTGGTGGGGGAGGTCGGCGCGGGTTCGCTGGCCCCCGGCGAGGCGAGCGGCGTGAAGTTCGCGGGGACCGAGAGCGCCGTCGAGGTCTACCGGATCTGCCAGGAAATCGTGGGGGAGGCCGGCACGGTCCGGGGCGGTTCGCCCGGTTGCTTCGGGGACGGGGAACTGGAACGGATGAACAGGGCGGCGCAGATCAACACCTTTGGGGGCGGAGTGAGCGAGGTGCAGCGGGAGATCGTCGCGACGATGCGGCTCGGCATGAAGAGGGGCGCGCGGTGACGGGCACGCGGGACGGGCAGGAGGAACCGGGCGAGCGGGACCGGTTGTACGAGCGGCTCAAGGAGTTCGAGGGGCGGGCCGCCGCGACCGCCGGCGTCGGCAAGGACCCGGTCAACGAGCCGATGATCAGACACTGGTGCGAGGCGATGGGGGACACCGACCCCGCCTACACGGGGCCGGAGGCGATTGCTCCGCCGACGATGCTGCAGGCGTGGACGATGGGCGGACTGTCGGGCCACACCGACCGCTCCCAGGCGTACGAGGAACTGTTCGGTCTGCTCGACGGCGCCGGATACACCTCGGTGGTGGCGACCGACTGCGAGCAGGAGTATCTGCGGCCGTTGCGGCCCGGCGACCGGATCACGTTCGACGCGGTGATCGAGTCGGTCTCGGAGCGCAAGACGACCAAGCTGGGGACGGGCTACTTCGTGACGACGCGCATGGACGTCCGCGCGGCGGAGGAGCTCGCCGGGACACACCGCTTCCGGATCCTCAAGTACGCCCCCGCCGGGGCGAAGCGCGCGGCGCGCCGCGACGGCCGGAGCCTGCGCCCGAGGCCGGTGATCAACCGGGACAACGCCGGGTTCTGGCAGGGCGTCGCCGAGCACAGGCTGCTGATCCAGCGGTGCGGCGCGTGCGCGACGCTGCGCTTCCCCTGGCTGCCCGGCTGCAATGCGTGCGGCTGCCGGGAATGGGACACGGTCGAGGCGAGCGGCGAGGGAACCGTCTTCAGCCATGTCGTGATGCATCACCCGCCCTTCCCCGCCTTCGGCGCCCATGAGGAGGGCGGGCCGTACGCGGTGGCGCTGATAGAGCTGGCCGAGGGCGTGCGGATGGTCAGCAATGTGATCGGTGTGCCGTACGACAAGGTACGGACGGGGATGCCGGTGCGGCTGGAATTCCTCCGCACGGACCCGGAGTTGGAACTTCCGGTCTTCCGGGGAGACGAGGGCTGACATGGACTTCGCACCCACCGAGGAGCAGGCGGCGGCACAGGGGCTGGCGGCACGGATCTTCGGGGATCTGTCGACGCACGAGCGCCTGGCCGCGGCGGGCACGGGCACGGACGCCGAGCTGTGGAAGGAGCTCTGTGCGACCGGACTGACCGCCGCCGTCGAGGAGATCGGGCTCCTGGGCCTGGTACTTCTGCTGGAGGAGCAGGGTCGGACGACGGCGCAGGTGCCGTTCGCGACGAGCTGTGTCCACGGTCTGCTCGCCGTCGCCGGGCACGGTACGGACGAGCAGCGGGAGCGGCTGTTGCCCCCGCTGCGGGACGGCACGGCCGTCGCCACCGGGGCGTTCCCGGCGCGTGGCGGGCTGTGGAGGGACGATGAGGAGCGGCTCAGCGGCAGCGTGCCGTACGTGCCGTGGCTGCGGGACGCGGACCTCGTCCTCGTCGCGGACGGGGACCGGACGCTGTGGATCGTACGGACCGACGGCCCGGGGGTGGCGACCGAACCGGTGGAGACCACGGCTCCGTGGTCGGCGGCGCGGCTCGTGCTGGACCGGGCACCCGGGGAGCGGCTCGGCGGCGCCGGGGTGTACGAGGCGGTGCTGGCGGCGGGCCGGACCGCGTTCGCCGGCCTGCAGGCCGGGGTGTGCGCCGGATCGCTGGCCCGCGCCGTCGTCCATACGAACACCCGCGAGCAGTTCGGGCGCCCGCTCTCCACCAAACAGGCGGTGCTGTTGCGTGCCGCCGACGCCCATATGGACACGGAGGCGATCCGGGTCACCGCGTACGAGGCCGCCTGGCGCCATGACGCGGGACTGCCGTACGGGCCGCAGGCGCTGACCGCCGCCTGGTGGGCGTCGGAGGCGGGCAAGCGAGTGGTGCACGCGGGACAGCATCTGCACGGCGGAACGGGCGCGGACCTCGACCACCCCGTACACCGCCACTTCCTCTGGGGCCGTCAGCTCGACGCCCATCTGGGCTGCGGCAGCGAAGTGCTTCAGGAACTCGGCCAGTCGCTGGTGAAGGAGGGATCGGAGTGAAGGTCGGTGAGGAGCTGGCGCCGCTGGAGATCGCGGTGACCCGCACCCTGATCGTGGCGGGTGCCCTCGCCTCCCGCGACTACCAGGACGTGCACCATGACGCGGAGCTCGCCCGGGAGAAGGGGTCCCCGGACATCTTCATGAACATCCTGACGACCAACGGCCTGGTCGGCAGGTACGTGACCGACCGGCTCGGCCCGTCGGCCGTGCTCCGCAGGGTCGCCATCAGGCTGGGCGCGCCCAATTACCCCGGGGACACCATGGTCCTGAGCGGCACGGTCACCGCCCTCGGGGACGATGGGACGGCCGAGGTGGAGGTCGTCGGGACCAACGCTCTCGGCAGGCATGTCACCGGCACCGTGACCGTCGGCGTTCCTCGGGGGGCGGTATGAGCCTGCGCAGGGCCGACTCGCTCGGCGGCAGGGCGGCGGTCGTGGGGATCGGGGCGACCGAGTTCTCCAAGGACTCGGGGCGCAGCGAACTCGAACTGGCCGTCGAGGCGGTACGGGCCGCCCTGGACGACGCGGGGCTGACCCCGTCCGATGTCGACGGCCTGGTCACGTTCACCATGGACACCAGCCCCGAGATCACCGTCGCCCAGGCGGCCGGCATCGGTGAGCTGACGTTCTTCTCCCGCGTCCACTACGGAGGCGGCGCGGCCTGCGCCACCGTCCAGCAGGCGGCGCTGGCCGTGGCGAGCGGGGTGGCCGACGTCGTGGTCTGCTACCGGGCGTTCAACGAGCGCTCCGGGCGCAGGTTCGGCTCCGGGGTGCAGCAGCGGGAGCCCACGGCCGAGGGCACGGCGCTCGGCTGGAACCTCCCCTTCGGGCTGCTCACGCCGGCCTCCTGGGTCGCCATGGCCGCCCAGCGCTATCTGCACACCCACGGGCTGACGCCGGACGTCTTCGGCCATGTCGCGGTCACCGGCCGGCGCCATGCCGCCCGTAACCCGGCGGCGTACTTCTACGGGAAGCCGATCACCCTGGCCGACCACGGCGCCTCGCGGTGGATCGTCGAACCCCTGCGGCTGCTCGACTGCTGTCAGGAGACCGACGGCGGGCAGGCGATCGTCGTCACCAGCACGGAGCGGGCCCGGGATCTGCCGCAGCCGCCCGCCGTGATCGTGGCCGCCGCTCAGGGGGCCGGACGGGCACAGGAGCAGATGACCAGCTTCTACCGGGACGATCTGACCGGCCTGCCGGAGATGGGGGTGGTCGCCCGGCAGCTGTGGCGGAACTCCGGCCTCTCCCCCGCCGACGTCGATGTGGCCATCCTCTACGACCACTTCACGCCGTTCGTCCTGATGCAGCTGGAGGAGTTCGGCTTCTGTGCGCCGGGGGAGGCCGCCGACTTCGTCGCGTCCGGCGCGCTGCCCCTGAACACGCACGGTGGCCAGCTGGGGGAGGCGTATCTGCACGGGATGAACGGCATCGCGGAGGCGGTCCGGCAGATCCGGGGCACGTCGGTGAACCAGCTGTCCGGGGCGGCCAGAACGCTGGTCACGGCAGGTACCGGCGTACCCACCTCGGGTCTGATACTGGGCGTGGCCGACTGAGAGCCTGTCGGGCGGCCTTCGATCGGACAGCGGACGCGGTCTGGTGCGTGCGATTCCAAGGCGCCGGGATGTCCTCGGATGGGGTCTCCCTTGCTCGAACGAAGCTGAGAGCTCGGGG
>NZ_JBEYTM010000021.1:0-126424 GCF_040643055.1 Streptomyces sp. NPDC047515 | reverse complement strand
GCCAAGGACAAGCTCTACGGCCACATCAAGCCGATCAAGCGACGGACACAGTTCCTCGAGTTCTGCCGATACCTTCGCACCCTCTACCCGGCCCAAGTCCGCATTGCGATTGTCTGCGACAACTTCTCCCCGCACCTGACCACAAAGAAGTGCCAGCGAGTCGGCACCTGGGCCGCCGCCAACAACGTCGAGATCGCCTATACCCCGACCAACAGCTCCTGGCTGAACCGGATCGAGGCCCAGTTCACCGCCCTGCGCTACTTCGCCCTCGACGGCACCGACCACGCCACCCACAAGGAACAGGGCAGCATGATCCGCCGCTACATCATCTGGCGAAACCGCCATGCCGACGACCGGCGCCTACGCGCCGTCGTCGACAGGGCAAACGTTGCCTGATCCGGCACTAGGTGGGTCAGTTCGGTGAGTTCTTCGGCCCGGACGCCGGTGTGGCGCAGGGTCTCGATGACGGCCCAGGCCCAAAAGGCGTCGTCCTCGACGAGGGACTGGTTGATCCGCCGCTCGGTGCTGCCGACTTCCTTGATGAAGACGTGCAGTGAGCCGTGGTCGAGGCGGCTGGGCACCTGGTTGACCGCGGGAAGCACCCGCAGGTAGTGCTTCCCGGCGTGCTCGAAGACGTCGTTGAACGGGGTGGAGCGGGCCGCGTCCAGCAGCGCGGCGGCTTCGCGGCGTACTCGCTCCGCAGTCTCAACGAGCACCGCAGGTGCGGTAGCCGTTCCCTCACTCGCTGGTGCATCCGTGCCGTGGTCTGTTTGAGCATCTTGCTGTGGCCCGCGCCGTCGCCCCGGTGATCGGGCTGGGGACGGCCCACTGGGCCTAGTGCCCCTCCCGGCAAGCTTTGCCCCGTCGCGCCGCCCAGCGCGCACGCTCGCCGCGTTGGCCAAAAGCCCTGGTAGCTCCGCTACAAGGACTTCCGACCGCCTTGCGATCGCACGCACTGGACGACGCTCCTTCCGGGCAAACATTGCCGGTCGCGGCACTAGTAGAGGTCCTCGTGCGCCCATTCCTGGATGTCGAGGTAGAAGCCGCGGACGCGCATCATCACGTCGATGCGCGAGCGTCGCTCTCGGACTTGGCCGCTCTTGTCGGTGTAGGTCAGCATCCGTTGCTTCCAGGCGTCGATGACGTCGTCGGGAACCCGCAGGGTCTCGATGCCGGGGTGGTGGGTTTCGATGTCTGCCCAGAAGACGCCGGCCAGTTCGCGCACCAGTCCGCGGAAGGTGCCGTAGTCGACGGCGGGCCGCCGTTCTTCGAGGTAGCGCACCAGCACATTGCGGATCTGGGTGGACCGGATGTTGTAGGAGTCAACGAGTTCGGTGGTCGGCCGCTGTCCGTGCCGAAGCGCATCCTTGAGCGTGTCCTTTGTCTGCAGGATGCCGACCCCGCACAGCAGGTCCCAGGCGCTGTGGGTGCCGACGTATGCCTCGCCACTCTCACGCCGGTCACGGGCCCGGAGGTAGAAGATGTCCTCCATGGTGAGCTGATCGAGGTCACGGCCGGTGTGCAGGATGATCGAGGAGATCCGCCGTAGCGGCGGATCTCCTCGAGCTTGCCGTCGGGGAAGAGCTGCTGGACGTTCCTGAACAGCCGCATGGCCTTGTAGCCGCGCAGGAAGCCGTAGCCCGGCAGCACGATCCGGTTGATCATCAGCTGGTTCATGCCCGAGATCACGCCGTTGCGCTGGGAGTCCCGTTGGTCGTCGCCCAGCACCCCGGCGAGCACGATCTCCTTGCCCTGGTCGGCGCCGGCCGCCCGCCACCGGGCCTGCCAGCCGTCCCCGGGATGCGACTCCAGCCACTCCAGGATCCGGCCGGTAAAGCTTAGGAATCTCACGGCGGGATCGACGCTGCAGCGGTACGACCTTCGCGGCCAGAGCGGTGAGGCGGGAAGCAGGGCCAAGATCTCGTCGCGAGTGCACCGGTCGTGCGGGCCGACGCGGTTCTCGTCGGCTTTCAGGTCGTGTTCGACGAACAGCGGTCGCGCCGGTGTCGTGCCGGTCCCGGCCTGCCGGGTCCGGTTGGCGCGTCGTCCTCCGGCGAAGCTCATGCCTGCCCACCCCCGAACAGCACCGCCAGGTCGCTCGCCTCGTAGCCTGTGGCGACGGCGGTCGGTGGCGCGGGGTGCTTCGCACGTTCTTCGCGGTCTGCGAGGTACTCCTGGACTCGGGCGATGACCTGCTCTTCCTCCTCGACCAGGTAGATGTCGGCGGTCGTACTGAGGTGCGCGTGCCCAAGGATGGTCTGCACGTCTCGCAGGGTCAGGCGCTTGTCCCGGGCCATCCTCAGCGCGGCGGTGTACCGCAGGTCGTGCATCGACCAGTTCGTGCCCAGTAGGGCATTGGCCCGGCGGAACACCGCGCGCAGGGCCTCGTAGTTCAGCGGCTGGTAGTCCAGTCCTTCCCCGTGATCGCGTCGGCGCAGGGTCCACCACAGGGGTTCCTGCGGGTCCAGCGGTGGCCCTTCGCTCTGGTAGAGCCGCAGCCAGATGAACGACTCCGGGCTGGAGGGCAGCCACTGCTCAGCCTGGGAGCCCTTGCGCTCGACGCGTACCAGCTGATCGCCCCAGTCGACGTCGACGCCGCGAACCCCGAGGAGCTCGGAGGCACGGGCGGCGTGCTGATGCCGAGCGCGAGGATCGCCCGGTCCCGGTTGGACCGCAGAGCCGCGAACAACTCGTTCCATCGTTCGTCCGGCATCTGCCGCGGGAGCCGGCGCGGGACCTTGGGGTTGTAGCGCAGCCGTCCTTCGCTCCCGTACGGATCCAGAGGATTGTGATGGACGTGCGGTCGCCGCCTCACACTTCGGGCCAGCGGCACTGGGTTGACCAGCGGGCCGCTGCCCGACTCGATCCAGAACTCGTAGAAGCTGCGGAGCACGGCGTTGCTGTGCCGGATCGTGCGCGGCTTGTAGAGGTCGTCCAGGTACGGCTTCTTCGTGATCGTGTTGGTCGTCCCCGCAGTCACCGCCGAGTGCGTCCGCGCCGTCCTCCGTGGCTTCGTCGTGACGCGCAGCCACAGCACGAAGTCGCGTACCTCAGCCGACGTGGCCCGGTCCCGATCGACCTGGACCACCCGAAGCCACCGCCACCAGCGCAGAAGATCGAAGGCATAGCTGCGGACGCTGCCCGGCCGGTTGTCCCGAGCGACGAAGTCGATCAGGAATCTGCGAATCGGCTCCACCGCTCTTCCTTCCTCATCGAAGACCAACCAGGGCACCGCCCCTGCTCCGACAGCCACCCGCCCCCATCGCGGCAGACGGATCAACTGGAAGTCACGAGATGCTGCGTCCAACTTCGTTGCGCTCCTTCGTCGTTCGGATGCACAACGTCTACCGATTAGGCCAAGCGAGGGATGTGGTCACACCCGGCGTGTCGCCCGGTAGTCCGGTCAACAGCTCGATGTCGGCCGGCACGTCAGCCGACGGTGCCCGGCTTCGGGAGCGGCTTGCCGTACCAGAGTTCGATCAGGCGGGCCGCGATCGAGATGCCGTACGGGGGCATGATCTCGCCCGACTCGAAGGCCGCCGTCAGGTCCTCGCGGGAGAACCAGCGGGCCTCCTCGATCTCCTCGCCGTCCACATTGATCTCGGAGGAGGTCGCCCGCGCCATGAAGCCCAGCATCAGGCTGGACGGGAACGGCCAGGGCTGGCTGGCGATGTACTCGACCTCGCCGACCGTGACACCCGCTTCCTCGAAGACCTCGCGGGCCACCGACTGCTCGATCGACTCCCCCGGCTCGACGAAGCCCGCGAGCGTCGAGAAGCGGCCCTCGGGCCAGTGCACCTGGCGCCCCAGCAGGGCGCGGTCCTGCTCGTCCGTCACCAGCATGATGACCGCGGGGTCCGTACGCGGGTAGTGCTCGGCTCCGCAGGCCTGGCAGCGCCGGATGTGGCCGGCCGCGGCGATGACCGTGCGCTCACCGCAGCGGGAGCAGAAGCGGTGCAGGCGCTGCCAGTTCTCCAGGGCCACCGCGTGCACCATCAGGGTCGCGTCGCGGGGGCCGAGCAGCAGTCCGGCCTCGCGCAGGCCCGCCGGGCGGGCAGGCTGGTCCATGCGGCCGGGCAGGGAGTCCTTCTGGAGCGCGAAGTAGCTGACGCCGTCCTCGTCGGTGCCGAGGAAGTAGCGGTGGGTCTCGGTGACCGGGGCCTCGAAGGCCGGGGTCATGACGATCTCCGTACCGCCGTCGGCCGTGTCGTCGATCAGCACCTGCCCGCCGGAGACGACGAACACACGGGTGGTCGGGTGGCTCCAGGCGGCGGACAGCCACGCCTCGTCGAGGCGGTGGTGCGCCGCGCGGTCGATGCCGCTGGGCGCGGTGAGACCGATGGGCCGGTCTGCGGTGGCGTTGTCGAAGGTGCTCACAGGTGCTTCCTACTCCCCCGGGATGGATCGGGTGTTCAGAGGATTCAGCGGAGTGCGACGGCCAGCTCGCCCCAGAGGTGGGCGGTTGTCTCCACGCCCTTGAGCAGAAGGTCGAGTTCGACCTTCTCATCGGGAGCGTGCCAGCCGTCGGACGGTACGGAGATGCCCAGGAAGAGGACGGGTGCGCCGAGCACGTCCTGCAGGTCGGCGGCGGGCCCGGAGCCCCCTTCGCGGGTGAAGAGGATCTTCTGGCCGAAGGCCCGTCCCATGGCGCGGGCCACGGCCTGCAGGGCCGGATGGTCCAGCGGTGTCAGACAGGGGCGGGTGGCGGGTGCGAAGGTGATCCGGTGGCGGACACCGGCCGGGACCTGCCCCTCGGCCCAGGCTCGTACGACCTGCTGGACGTGATCCGGATCCTGGCCCGCGACCAGCCGGAAGCTGATCTTCACGAGGGCGGAGGAGGGGATGATCGTCTTGCTGCCGGCGCCCTGGTAGCCGCCGCCGATGCCGTTGACCTCGGCGGTGGGGCGGGCCCAGATGCGTTCCAGCGTGGAGTAACCGGCCTCGCCCGACGCCGCCCGGGACTTGGCGGTGCGCAGCCAGGTGGCCTCGTCGAAGGGCAGCTCGGCGAAGAGTGCGCGCTCGGTGTCGGTGAGTTCCGTCACGCCGTCGTAGAAGCCGGGGATCGCGACCCGGCCGTCCGCGTCGTGCAGGGCGGCGACGAGCCGGGCCACGGCGGTCGCCGGGTTGGGGACCGCGCCGCCGAACGAACCGGAGTGGATGTCCTGCTCGGGGCCGTGCAGCTCGATCTCGCACTCGGCGAGGCCGCGCATACCCGTGCAGACCGTGGGCGTCTTCTCGTCCCACATGCCGGTGTCGGAGACGATCACCGCGTCGGCGGTGAGCCGGGCGGCCCGTTCTTCGACCAGTGTGCGGAAGTTCGGGGAGCCGGACTCCTCCTCACCCTCGATCAGCAGCTTGAGGTTGACGGCGGGGGTGGTACGGCCGGTGGTGGCGAGATGGGCCCGCACACCAAGAGTGTGGAAGAACACCTGCCCCTTGTCGTCGGCGGCGCCCCGCCCGTACATGCGGCCGTCGCGGATCACCGGCTCGAACGGGTCGGTGTCCCAGCCGTCCTCGCGTGCGGCGGGCTGCACGTCGTGGTGCCCGTAGACGAGGACGGTCGGGGCGTCCGGGTCGTCGGACGGCCACTCGGCGAAGACCGCGGGCGCGCCGGGCGTCTCCCAGATCTCGCTGACCGGGAAGCCGGTCTCCCTGAGCTTGGCGGACAGCCACTCGGCGCTGCGTCGTACGTCCCCGTCGTGGACCGGCTGCGCGGATACGGACGGGATGCGCAGCCAGTCGGCGAGGTCGTCGAGGAAGGCTGCGCGGTGCTGCTCGGTGTACGTACGGACGGCGCTGTCCGGGGTGTCGCTCATGGCCTTGAGCCTAGTGCCTCGCCAAGTGCGGTCCGCCCGCCCGCGGTGACCCGGCCTACCCCGTGGGAGGCGGCTCGTCCAGCAGGAGCCGCTCCAGCTCCGCGCGGCCCGGGAGGCGGACGGGGCGGACGGTCTCCCCGCTGCGTACGTACAGGAACGTGGCGGTGACATCGGTGAGCGGGAGCTCGTGCAGTTCGGCCCAGGCCAGGCGGTAGACCGCGAGCTGGAGGGGGTCGGCGGTATGGGCGCGGGCGGTCTTCCAGTCGACGATCTCGTAGGTGTCCCCGGTGCGGTACACCGCGTCGATGCGGCCCCGGATCACCCGGCCGGCCAGGGTGATCTGGAACGGCGTCTCCACGCGGTACGGAGTACGGCGGGCATAAGGGGTGCGCTCGAAGGCCTCCTTGAGTGCGGCGAGGTCGCGCTCGTCGGCGATCTCGGCATCGCTCTCGTCTCCGCCCGGTAGCTCCTCCGGCCCGAGCATGGGCAGGGGCAGCTCCTCGAACCGGGACTCCACCCAGGCGTGGAAACGGGTGCCCCGACGGGCCGCGGGCTGCGGGGGCCGGGGCATGGGCCGGGCCAGCTCCTGGGCGAAGCCGTCGGGGTCGTCGGCCAGGCGCAGCAACTGGGTGGCGGAGAGCGAGGCGGGTACGAGGACATCGCGCACGGTGGCGCGGGCGCGGCGCAGTTCGCCGGTGAGGGCGTGGAGGTCGCGGTCCCAGGAGGCGAGCGTGCGGGACTCCTCGGGGGTGAGGCGGCGGTCCCCGGCGGGTTCGGGGGCGCGGGCAGCCGGGACGTGGGGTGTGGGGGCGGGGGGCTGAGCGGGGGTGGGAATGGGGAGACGAGCGGGGGCGGGGAACGGGACAGGGCTCCGTGGGGGCTCCGCCGACAGTGCGTCCCAGTCATCGACGTCGTCGGGAAACGCCTCGCTGTCGGGGAACGGGGCGTCGTCGGAGAACAGTTCGTCGTCGTACGGGCCGTCATACGGATCCGGGGCGCCGGACGGATCCGGAGCGCCGTACGGATCCGGGGCGTCGGAGGGCGCTTCGTACGCGTCCGGCACATCCCCTGACGCGGCCAGGGCCTCCAGATGTGCCATCACCGTGTCCGCAGCGGCCCGGCGCCGGGTCAGCGCGATGCCGTCCAGCGGAAGCGGCCACGCCCGGTCGGCCTCCTTCTCGGCGAGCGCCGGGTTCTCCTCGTCCTCGGCCGGTTCATCCGCCCATGCCTCGATCTCGCCGTGTCCGGCCGCGCAGTGCTCGTACAGCGCGTGCAGGAAGTCGGACGGGCCGCGCGGCTTCTTCTGGGTGGGGCCCCACCAGTGGCCGGAGCCCAGCAGCAGACCTCGGGGCCTGGTGAAGGTGACGTATCCCAGGCGGAGCTCCTCGGTGTGCTGGTGCTCCTTCATCTCCTCCTTGAAGCCCTTGAGTCCCTTGGCGTCCCAGGAGTGGATGACGGGAAGGGTGGCCCCGTCCCCGCGCAGCGCGTGCGGGAGGACCTTGGACTGGGACGTCCAGGCCTCGCGGGACTGGCTGCTGGGGAACTGGCCGGTGACCAGGCCGGGCACCGCGACGACATCCCACTCCAGGCCCTTGGACTTGTGGGCGGTGAGGACCTTGACGGTGTTCTCTCCGCCGGGCAGGGCGTTGTCCAGGCCCTTCTCGTACTGGACGGCGGTCCGCAGGAAGCCCAGGAACGCGAGGAGGGTGGCCTCGCCGTCGACGGCGGCGAAGCGGGCCGCGACATCGAGGAAGTTGGCGAGGGTCTCACGGCGGCGGGCGGCCAGGGCGTGCGGCGACGCGGAGAGCTCGACCTCCAGGCCGGTGGTGGCGAGGACGCGGTGCAACACGTCCATGAGGGGGTCGGCCAGCGAGCGGCGCAGGTCGCGCAGTTCGGCGGCCAGGCGGGCGAAGCGGATGCGCGCCTCGGTGGAGAACGGAAGTCCGTCGTCCGCCCCTCCGCCCGATTCGAGGAAGGTGTCCAGTGCGTCGGCGAGTGAGATCACTTCGGCCGGATCGATGCCTTCGACGGCCTCGGCGAGGCGGCGGTCGGGGTCGAAGTCGTCCTCGTCGCCGTGGGCCGCGCGGTGGACGAGGAGGCGTGCGCGACGGCCGAGGAGCGCCAGGTCGCGAGGGCCGATCCGCCAGCGGGGGCCCGTGAGCAGCCGGACCAGGGAGGCATTGGCGCCAGGGTCCTGGAGGACCTCGCAGACCGCGACGAGGTCGGCGACCTCGGGCAGGTGCAGCAGCCCGGACAGGCCGACGACCTCGACCGGAATGTCACGGGCCACCAGCGCGGCCTGGATCTCCGGGAAGTCGCCCGCGGTGCGGCACAGGACGGCGATCTCACCGGGCGCCTTTCCGGTCCTGACGAGGTGGGCGATCGAGTCGGCGAGCCAGTCGATCTCTTCGGTGTGGGTTCGCAGCAGGGCGCAGCGGACGGTGCCGTCCCGTTCGGCGCCGGGGGCGGGGCGCAGCGCCTCGACGCCCTCGTGCATGGCACGCAGGGGTGCGGCGAGGCCGTTGGCGAGGTGGAGGAGCCGGCCGCCACTGCGGCGGTTCTCGCTGAGGGAGTAGCGGGTGGCGGGGGTTCCGTCGGCGTGCGGGAAGTGGAGCGGGAAGTCGTCGAGGTTGGCCACGGAGGCGCCGCGCCAGCCGTAGATCGCCTGACAGGGGTCGCCGACGGCGGTGACGGCGTGGCCGGCCCCCGCCGCTTCCGCGGTCCGCGCCCCGGCCGCGGTCTGCGCCGTCCGCACCCCCGCCCTCCGCGGTTCGGCCGCCGCGTCGGTGGTCGTTCCGGTCGGTGCCTTCGTAGCTGCCGTCTCGGAGCCAGGACCGGGGCCGGAGTCGGAGCCGGAGCCAGGTCGTCGGCCGAAGAGGGCGGAGAGCAGCAGGCGCTGGGCGACCGAGGTGTCCTGGTACTCGTCGAGCAGGACGACCCTGAATTCGTCGCGCAGGATCGCGCCGACCTCCGGGCGGGTGAGGGCCAGCTCGGCCGAGAGCGCGATCTGATCACCGAAGTCGAGGAGGTCACGGCTCTTCTTGGCCTCGCGGTAGCGGCGGGTCAGCTGCAACAGCTCACGACGGGCCTGCGCGGTCTCGGGGATCTGGCGCAGCTCGGCGTTGGTGAGCCGGGCCGATTCGAGCGTGCGCAGCAGGTCGGTGTCGTACTCCGCGAGCTGTTCGGGCTGTACGAGATGCTCGGCCAGCTCGGCGTCGAGGGCCAGCAGATCGCTGACCAGTGTGGGGAACGACCTGGTCAGGGCCGGATACGGGCCGGGTGCCTCGCGCAGCACGCGGGCGGCGAGCTGGTAGCGGGTGGCATCGGCGAGGAGGCGGGTGGTGGGTTCGAGCCCGATGCGCAGCCCGTGCTCGGTGAGGAGCCGGCCGGCGAACGCGTGGTACGTGGAGATGCTGGGCTCGCCGGGGGGGTTGTCCGGATCGATGGCGTCCGGATCGGTGGCCCCGGCTGCGATCAGGGCCTTGCGGACGCGCTCGGCGAGCTCCCCCGCCGCCTTGTTGGTGAAGGTGAGTCCGAGGACCTGCTCGGGGGCGACCTGTCCCGTCCCCACCAGCCACACCACGCGCGCCGCCATCACCGTGGTCTTCCCCGACCCGGCTCCGGCCACGATCACCTGCGGGGCGGGCGGCGCTGTGATGCAGGCCGTCTGCTCCGGGGTGAACGGAATCCCGAGGAGTTCCTTGAGCTGCTCGGGATCGGTGAGAGGTGAGGACACCCGACCGAGGCTAACCGGGCGCACCGACAATGTGCCGGGGCGCCCGTCGGCTCCGGCCGCCCCGGCAGAACCGGCGGACGGCAACAGTGCCACGCGGTGGCCGACAACAGGGCCGCCTGTCGGCCCGGTTCCGGACTGCTTCGAACGACGGCTGTTTGGAGGGACGCGGACGGTCGCCTCGGCTTGCATCACCATCGCGCGTTCGGCATTGCTGACGACAGCGAGCCGGCGTCCGGCCGAGCTGGTCAGCCACGTTTCGAGCTGCCGGTCGGCGATCCTGAGCCTGAGCACGTCGAGGGCCTCGTCCGGAGCCGCTGGCACGGTGTCACTGTCGAAAGTCCATGATTCGGCCACGCGTACGACTGTCTCGCACGGCCCAGCTCGGACACCGGCCGGTCCGCCTGCATCGGCATCCACGCCAGGGTCGCCCGTAAACCATTCGGGCAACCGCCGCAAGAGTCACTCCAGGATGTGGCGGCCCTCCGGCTGTGCGCTGCACGAGGCCCGGAAGGCGCAGTGCGTGCAGTGCCGGCCGGTCGTGGGGGTGAAGCGTTCGTCCAGGACCCGGCCGGCAGCTGTGGCCAGGAGGTCGGAGACCCACTCCCCGGAAAGCGGTTCCTGGGCCTGCACCTTGGGAAGGGCGTCGCCGCCCTCCTTCTTCGGGGCGGGCTGGCGCAGCTGTACGAGTTCGGCGCCGGCGGGCGCGGGGCGGCGGCCGTCGAAGACCTCGTCGACCGCCCCTTCCCGTACAGCCAGCTGGTACACGGCGAGCTGGGGGTGGCGCGTGACCTCGTCCTTGGTCGGGGACTGCTTGCCGGTCTTGAAGTCGACGACGTATGCCCGGCCCTCGGCGTCCTCTTCGACCCGGTCCATGGAGCCGCGGATACGTACCTCGTACTCCCCCGCCTCCAGCGTCACGTCGAAGCCGTGCTCGCTCGCGGCGGGGGTGCGGCCGCCCCGGTCCATGACATGCCAGCGCAGGAAGCGCTCCAGGGCGACCCTGGCCTGTTCCTTCTCCTGCTGGGACTTCCAGGGGGCGTCGAAGGCGAGTCCGTCCCAGACCGAGTCCAGCCGTTCCACCAGGACGGCCAGGTCCGCGGGGGTACGTCCGGACGCCACCTCGTCAGCGAGTACGTGGACGACGTTGCCGAAGCCCTGTGCGGCCGTCGCGGGGGCGTCCGCCTTCACCTCGCGGCCGAGGAACCACTGGAGCGCGCAGGTGTTGGCGAGCTGGTCGAGCGCGCTGCCGGAGAGGGCCACGGGCTGGTCCCGGTCGCGGAGCGGAACGGTGGAGCGGGTCGGCTCGTACAGGCCCCACCAGCGATACGGATGGGCCGCGGGTACGAGCGGCTGCCCCTCGTCGTCGGTGAGCGCGGCAAGCCGGGCGAGGCGGCGGGCGGCTTCCTCGCGCAGGGTGTCGGAGGCTTCGGGATCGACGGTGGTGGCGCGGAGTTCGGCCACGAGCGCGGCGACGGCGAGAGGGCGGCGCGGGCGGCCGGTGACGTCGCGCGGTTCGACGCCGAGCTCGGCGAGGAAGCGGGACGGCTGGTCACCGTCGTCGGCGGGCGCCTTGACCGCGGTGACGACGAGACGTTCCCGGGCGCGGGTCGCCGCGACGTAGAAGAGGCGGCGTTCCTCGGCGAGGAGGGCGCCGGGGGTGAGCGGTTCGGCCAGACCGTCACGGCCGATCCGGTCCGCTTCGAGCAACGAACCGCGGCGGCGCAGGTCCGGCCAGAGCCCCTCCTGCACTCCCGCGACGACGACCAGGCGCCACTCCAGGCCCTTGGACCGGTGTGCGGTCATCAGCCGAACGGCGTCGGGGCGCACCGCGCGCCTGGAGAGGGTGTCGGCCGCGATGTCCTGGGCGTCGACCTCCTCCAGGAAGTTGAGCGCGCCGCGGCCGCCGGTGCGTTCCTCGGCGCGGGCCGCGGTGTCGAAGAGGGCGCAGACGGCGTCGAGGTCGCGGTCGGCGTTGCGGCCGCCCGCACCGCCGCGCAGCGCGGCACGTTCCAGCCGCCCCGGCCACGGGGTGCCGGACCACAGCTCCCACAGGGCCTCTTCCGCGGTACCGCCGCCTTCGAGGAGCTCACGCGCCTTGCGCAGAAGTGCGCCGAGGCGCTGGGCGCCGCGGGCGTACGCCGGATCGTGCGCGACGAGCCGTTCGGGCTCGGCGAGCGCGCGGGCCAGCAGGTCGCCGGAGGGCGCCGGTACGCGGTTCCCGCCGGCCCTCTCCTCGTCGCGCAGGGCCCGGCCGAGCCGACGCAGATCGGCCGCGTCCATGGAACCGAGGGGGGAGGTGAGGAGGGTCAGGGCGGTCTCGGTGTCCAGCCAGGAGGGCGCTTCGGAGGCGGGGGCCCGGCCGGGAGCCGGATCGGGTTCCCGGCCGAGGTCCTGGCCGGAAGCCACGTCGGAAACCGGGTCGGGTTCCCGGCCGAGGTCATGATCGGGGACCTCTGTCTCCGCCGGCGCCTCCGCCGACACCTCAGGTCGGACCTCCTCGCCTTCCGGAACAGAGGTCTCCGAGGTCTCCGGGGTCTGCGAAACAGGGGCCTCCGTCACAGAGGTCTCCGTCACAGAGGCCTCCGCACCCCGGCGCAGCGCCGCTGTCGCGACGGCACGGAGGGCTGTCAGGAGCGGTGCCACGGCCGGTTCATGGCGCAGGGGCAGATCGTCGCCGTCGATCTCCAGGGGAACGCCCGCCGACGTCAGGGCCCGGCGCACCGAGGGGATCGTGCGGCCTCCGGCCCGTACGAGCACCGCCATCTCGTTCCACGGGACGCCGTCCTCCAGATGAGCCCGGCGCAACAGGTCGGCGATGTTGTCGAGCTCGGCGGAGGCGGTCGGGTAGGTGTACGCCTCCACGCTGCCGACCTCGCGGACCGCGGCGAGCTCCCGGTGGGCGCGGACCTTCGCCGAGGGCAGCCGGGTGAGCGGCATCCGGCGGGTGAGCAGTCGGGTGGCGGCCAGCAGTTGTCCGCCGGAACGTCGCGAGGTGGTGAGGACGCCGACCGGGGCCGGGGTGCCGTCCGCCCGCCGGAACGTCTCCGGGAAGTCGAGGATGCCGTTCACATCGGCGCCCCGGAACGCGTAGATCGACTGGTCCGGGTCACCGAACGCGATCAGGTTCCGACCGCCCCCCGCGCCCGGCCCGCTCCCCCGGTTGCCGGCCAGCGCGTGCAGCAGCCGTACCTGCGCCGGGTCCGTGTCCTGGTACTCGTCCACGAACACCGCGTCGTACTGCCCGGCCAGCAACGCCGAGACCTCGGGGCGCTCCGCGAGCAGCACGGCCCGGTGCACCAGCTCCGCGTAGTCCAGTACCCCCTGCGCGTCCAGCACGTCCAGGTATTCGGCGAGGAACTCGGCGGCGGCCCCCCAGTCCGGTCGGCCGGTGCGGCGGGCGAAGTCGGCCAGCGCGTCCGGGCCCAGGCCCAGCTCGCGGCTGCGGGCGAGCACCGCCCGTACCTCGTCGGCGAAACCACGCGTGGTCAGGCAGGCCCGCAGCTCGTCGGGCCAGCGGATGTGCGCGAAGCCGTCCTGTTCGAGTTCGAGCTGACCGGCGAGCAGCTCGCGGACGGTGACGTCCTGCTCCGGACCGGAGAGCAGCCGCATCGGTTCGGCGAAGAGGTCGGCGTCCTGGTGGGCCCGCACCAGTGCGTAACAGAAGGAGTGGAACGTGGTGGCCTGCGGACCGCGGGCGGCACCGAGCCTGGCGGCCATCCGGTCGCGCAGCTCCACGGCGGCCTTGCGGCTGAAGGTGAGGACCAGGACGCGGGCCGGGTCGCCGCCCCGCGCCACACGTGCGGCGACCGCCTCGACGAGCGTGGTCGTCTTGCCGGTGCCGGGTCCGGCGAGCACCAGGAGCGGACCGCCGGGGTGATCAACCACCGCACGTTGCGCCGCGTCCAGAAGAGGGGGATCCACTGAGCCCGGCGGGGTGCGCACCAGTCGGTACGCGCCCGCGGTCCTCCCTCTACGCCCCTGCGGGCGTGGGGGGACCCCCTGCCGTGCCTGACGGTGCGGACTGTGCCGGGTGAAGGAGGAGGAGGAGGAGCTCACGTGGTTCGCCGGTCCTGGTGGGTGTACTGGTGATGCTGGTGGGTGTACTGGTGATGAGGGTGCGGTGCATGCCGCGAGCTGACGACGCTACGCCGGCGCGGGCGCGATGCGGGACGAGTCGGCTGCGTGCCTCGTCACGTTCCGCCTCACCGACGCCCTCGGCACGCGCCATGCCGCAGGAGCGGTCACCACATTCCGCAGCGCGGGCGCCGTCGGCACGCTCCGGCCCGTGGGAGCGGTCGCCACGCTGCGTATCGCGGGCGCTCTCGCCACGCTCCGGGCCGCAGGAATCGTCGCCACGCTCCGTGCCTCGGGCGCCCTCGCCACGCGCCGCACCACGGGTGCTGCCACGCAACGCGTCGTGTTCCGCATCACGCACCGGGCCCGCCGCCGCCCGTTGCGCCCCCGAATGGCCGAAGCTGTCAGGTGTGAGCACCTCCGCCCTTGTCCCTGCCCGCGCTCGCGCCCGCGTCCGCGCCGCCGGTGACGCCGTCCCACCGTGCCCGCTTCATGTCGAGGCGCGGCAGATGCCCCTCGGCGCTGCGCGAGGCCTCGCGCAGCGGGGTGCTCTCCTCCCGGTAGTGGCCCAGCGCACGCAGTTCGTGGCCGGGCAGCAGTGCCCCGTCGGCACGCGCCACGCGCCACCACGGCACTGCGGCCCCGTACAGCGCCATGACCCGGCCGACCTGGCGCGGGCCCCCGTCGCCCAGCCATTCGGCGACATCTCCATACGTCATGACACGGCCTGGCGGGATCAGCTCGGTGACATCGAGCACCCGCTCCGCGTACTCAGGCAGCCCGTCGACCGCCCGGTCGTCGATCACACCGCCGTCGATCGCACCTGCATCGATCGCCCGGTCGTGGATCGTCCGGTCGCCGCTCGTCCCGTCGCCGCTCGTCCGGTGTTGGCTCATCCGGCCCATCCTGCCGTACTCCACCGACAGTCCGGCGCGATCCGCGAGCGTCCTTTCACGGGGCGTGCGTGCGGGGACAAAGGAGCGTATCTTGCGCTTCGCGTGTCCGCGCAGTGCACCCTGATTCGCTCCTCTGTCGCCGGGCCGTGCCACCATCGTGCGGACGGTGACCGGTGATACGAGAACACGAAGACCAATCAGAGGCGACGAAGGAGCAGGGCGTGCAGCCACCGAAGGCGGCGGACGCCCCTGACGCCGAACCGCACCCGAACGCGTCCGACAGGCCCGCCGAAGAGCCCGGTGCGGAGCAGGAGACTTCCCGTGCGGAGCAGGGAATGCCTGGTGCGGAGCAGGAGACTTCCCGTGCGGAGCAGGGAATGCCTGGTGCGGAGCAGCAGGCGCTCCCCGGGCATCTGGCCGGCTCGACGCTCTCGACCACCGCGGCGGAACAGGCCGAGCGCGTCTCGGGGGACGAGCCGCTGCTCCCCGCCCGGGTGCACCGGCCCTCCGATCTCATGCGGCTGCTCATCGGGGTCCTGGCGATCGTCGTCCTGCTCTCGGTCATCGCGTTCGCCCACGGCACGACCACCGGTCTCGAACAGGACATCAACAAGGGAACCGGCCAGGCGCCCGACATCCTGATCAAGACCGGCGGTCTGGTCTCCAGCATCGCCGTGCTCCTCGTCCCCGTCGCCTTCGCCATCGAGCGGCTGATCAAACGCGACGGGCTACGGATCGCGGACGGCGTGCTCGCCGCCGTACTGGCGCACGGCGTCACGCTCGCCGCCGACCTGTGGGTGGCCAAGTCCGCCCCCGGCACCATCCAGGACGCCCTGACCCAGCCGCAGCCCGGTGACGGACTCACCGATCCCGTCCACGGCTATCTCGCTCCCGTGATCGCCTATATGACGGCGGTCGGGATGGCGAGACGGCCGCGCTGGCGGGTCGCGCTGTGGGTGGTGCTGCTGCTCGACGCGTTCGCCATGCTGGTCGGCGGCTACACGACCCCGTTCTCGATCGTCCTCACCGTGCTGATCGGCTGGACCGTGGCATACGGCACGCTGTACGCGGTCGGCTCGCCGAACGTCCGGCCGACCGGCCAGCACCTGATGGCCGGTCTGCGCCATGTCGGCTTCCACCCGGTCAACGCGATGCGCGCCGAGGACACCCCCGACTCCGGCGACCAGAACGACCGGGGGCGCCGCTATCTGGTCACCCTGGAGGACGGGCCGCCCCTGGATGTGACGGTCGTCGACCGTGAGCAACAGGCCCAGGGCTTCTTCTACCGGGTCTGGCGCAGGCTCACCCTGCGCGGCATCACCCAGCGCCGCTCCATCCAGTCGCTTCGTCAGGCGTTGGAGCAGGAGGCGCTGCTCGCGTACGCGGCGATCGCCGCCGGGGCCAACGCGCCCAAGCTGATCGCCACCTCCGAGCTCGGGCCCGACGCCGTGATGCTGGTGTACGAGCACATCGGCGGCCGTTCGCTGGACGCGCTGGAGGACTCCGAGATCACCGACGAGCTGGTGCGCGGGGCCTGGCGCCAGGTCAAGGCGCTCCAGTCGCGGCGGATCGCGCACCGCAGGCTCACCGGGGACGCCATCCTGGTCGACCGTGCCGGCAACGTGTTCGTCACCGATCTGCGCGGCGGCGAGATCGCGGCCGGTGATCTGGTGCTGCGGATGGACGTCGCCCAGTTGCTGACCACCACCGGCCTGCGGGTGGGCGCCGAGCGGGCCGTCGCCGGCGCGCTGGAGGTGCTCGGCCCCGATGCCGTCGCGGACTGTCTGCCGCTGCTCCAGCCGATCGCGCTGAGCCGCTCCACCCGGGCGACCCTGCGCAGGCTCGCCCGGGAACGCGCGCAGCGTGAGCGCGAGGCGGTGCTCGACGCGTCGGACGTGGCCAAGCGCGCCAGGGCGCTCGAACACGGGGCGGACCAGGACACGGCCGCCGCCGGAGCGGGGCCCGAACGCGCGGCCGACCACAAGGCCGCGCGCAAGGCCGCACGGAAGTCGCTTCGCAACCAGAAGCAGGCCGAGAAGCGGGCCATGGACGACGCCCTGGAGGAGGCGCGCGAAGAGGATCTGCTCTCCCAGATGCGACAGCAGGTGCTGCTGATCCGACCGCAGGCACCGGTCGAACCGGTCCGGCTGGAGCGCATCAAGGCACGCACCCTGTTCAGCTGCATCGCCGGCGCGATCGCCGCGTACTTCCTCATCTCGCAGTTCACCCAGGCCGACTTCGGCGCGGTCGTCGAGCAGGCGGAGTGGGGCTGGGTGGCGGCCGCGGTCGGCTTCTCGGCCCTCAGCTATGTCGCGGCGGCGATGAGCCTGCTGGGCTTCGTGCCGGAACGGGTGCCGTTCGGCAAGACGGTGCTGGCGCAGGTCGCCGGCTCCTTCGTGAAGCTCGTCGCCCCGGCCGCGGTCGGCGGCGTGGCGCTGAACACGCGCTTCCTGCAGCGTGCGGGAGTGCGTCCGGGGCTCGCCGTGGCGAGTGTCGGCGCCTCGCAGCTGTTCGGTCTCGGCTGCCACATTCTGCTGCTGGCCGCGTTCGGCTATCTGACCGGTACGGAGAAGACCCCGTCCTCGCTGACCCCGTCCAGGACGGTGATCGCCGGGCTGCTGACGGTCGCGGTGCTGGTGCTGGTGGTGACGGCGGTTCCGTTCCTGCGGAAGTTCGTGGTGACACGGGTGCGGTCGCTGTTCGCCGGAGTCGTTCCCCGCATGCTCGACGTGGTGCAGCGCCCGCAGAAGCTGCTGACGGGCATCGGCGGGATGCTGCTGCTGACCGGCGTGTTCGTGATGTGTCTGGACGCGTCGGTCCGGGCGTTCAGCGGTCCGGATGTGCCGCGGCTCAGTTACGCGAGCATCGCGGTGGTCTTCCTGGCCGGCAACGCGCTGGGGTCGGCGGCGCCCACACCGGGCGGAATGGGCGCGGTCGAGGGTGCGCTGACGCTGGGGCTGATCGCGGTCGGCCTGCCGAAGGAGGTCGCGGCACCGGCCGTTCTGCTCTATCGGCTGCTGACGCTGTGGCTGCCGGTGCTCCCCGGCTGGCTCTGCTTCAACCATCTGACCCGCAAGGGCGAGCTCTGACGGCCGTCGGCGGCCGGACGGGTCCCTCGGCGGCCCGACGGCTCGTCCGGGGCACCGGTCCCCCGCACGCGAAGCCGATCCACCGCCCCTGTCCCGGCCCCACGTACGCGAGCCCGATCCAGCCCTCCCCCACCCCGGCCGGACGTCCACTGGGCCGGTCCGACAGCGGCAAGACCAGTCGGCCGATCGGGCGAGAGAACCGCCACCCGCTTGGACCGTGCCCCGTGCACCGGTCCCGTTCCCGCCGCACGATGGGGCCATGAGGACCTCCCCCGCCCTGCGTGCCGCCGCTCTCGCCGCCGCCGTCACCGTGCTCCTTCCCATCACCGCCTGCTCGGAGAGCGGCAGCAAGGACGGCCCGGACGGGCCCCGGAGCTCCCCGCTCGCGGCGAACGCCGCCGAGGCGAGCAGCTCCGGCGACCTCAGTTCCCAGAAGCTCACGTGGAAGCCGTGCCCGGCCCCGTCCCCGGCACAGGGCAGCGGAAAGGCGCCGACGCCGCTGCCCGGCGGGACCCCGTGGGAGTGCTCCTTCATGAGGGCGCCGCTCGATTACGCGAAGCCGCACGGCGAGACGTTCGAGCTGGCACTCATCCGGGCCAGGGCCAGGAACCTGGACAAGCGGATCGGCTCCCTCATCTTCAACTTCGGCGGCCCCGGCGCCTCCGGTGTGGCCACCTTGCCCGCCTTCGGCACCGACTACGAGAAGCTTCGCTCCCGCTACGACCTGGTCAGCTTCGACCCGCGCGGAGTCGGCCGCAGCGCGGGCGTGGAGTGCGAGACCGACCAGCAACTCGATGTCCGCTACGAGAGCGACGGCACTCCGGACACCGCCGCCGAGGTGAATACCTTCGTCAAGGACACCAAGATGTTCGCCTTGGCCTGCAAGAAGAACTCCGGCAAGGAACTCCCCTACGTCGGCACCACCAACGCCGCCCGCGACATGGACCTGATGCGTCAGGTGCTCGGCGACAAGAAGCTGTACTACTTCGGCATCTCCTACGGCACCGAACTGGGCGGCGTCTACGCCAACTTGTTCCCGAAGAACGTCGGCAGGTCGGTGCTGGACGGGGTGGTGGACCCGACCCTGGACGTCGAGCAGTCCTCACTCGGCCAGGCCAAGGGGTTCCAGCTCGCGCTGGACAACTTCACCAAGGACTGCGCGGCCCGTGGCGACGCCTGCAAGCTTCCGGGCGCCACCGGGAAGGAGGTCGAGCAGGGGATCTCCGGCCTCCTCGCCAGGCTGGAGAAGAAGCCGATCCCGGGGCTCGGGTCCCGGCAGCTTACGCAGACCCTGGCCACCACCGGCATCGCGGCCGCCCTCTACTCCAAGGAGACCTGGCCGCTGCTGGAACAGGGTGTGGACGAGGCCGACGGCGGGAACGGCGCGCTGCTCCTCGCCCTCGCCGACTCGCTGAACGGCCGTTCCGAAGACGGTCGCTACAACAACTTGGTGGCTGCCAACACCGCCATCAACTGCGCCGACTCCAAGCAGCGCTTCACCTCGGATCAGACCAAGGCGAAACTTCCGGAGTTCCGGTCCGCGTCGCCGCTCTTCGGTGACTATCTGGGCTGGGGCCTGATGACCTGCACCGGCTGGCCGGTGGCGGGCGCCTGGAAGACCCCGGACGTCAGCGCCCCCGGCGCGCCCCCCATCGTGGTCATCGGCAACACCGGCGACCCGGCGACCCCGTACGAGGGAGCGAAGGCGATGGCCGACGCGCTGGGCAAGGGTGTGGGGGTGGAGCTGACGTACGAGGGCCAGGGGCACGGCGCGTACAACAGCGGCAACGCCTGTGTGCAGAAGACCGTGAGCGCCTATCTGCTGGACGGCACGGTTCCGGCGGCCGGCACCGTCTGCAAGTGAACGACCGGTCCGAGACACCCCAGGCGTTCCGTGCCGGGAGGTCGTCTCGCACGGCGGACGGCGGTTCGCGACACGGCCCAGGGTTTTCGTTCGGAACACGCGAGCCCGGCATGATCCGAACGAGAGGCCCTAGCATGGGCGCACCTTCTGCACGTCGTCGTGAACACGCACATCGGGGAGGACGCAACACGTGGTCGGACACGCACGCGCCGGGGCTCTGGCCGGCGCCGCACTTCTGCTGACAGGCCTGCTCGCGGGCTGTGACAGTGGTACGGACGACAAACCGGCCGACCGGACGGACCCCGGTGCGGCGTCCTCGCCCGGCGGTACGCCCGCCACGCCGGACGGGCGGCCGGGCTCACCCCCGCTGCCTGCGGCCCTCACCTCCCAGCAGGTGGACTGGAACACCTGCGAGGCCCCCGCGGGCGGCAGCGCACCCGGCGACGACTGGCAGTGCGCCAAGGTCAAGGTGCCACTGGACTACGCGAAGCCGGACGGCGACACCATCGGGATCGCGGTGATCCGCAAGAATGCCCAGGGCGAGGCCCGGCGCCTCGGCGCGATGCTGTTCAACTTCGGCGGCCCCGGCGGTTCCGGAGTCTCCATGCTGCCGCGGCTCGCCGACTCGTACCGCAAGCTCAACACCCGCTACGACCTGGTGAGTTTCGATCCGCGCGGGGTCGCGGCCAGCGCGGGAGTGAACTGCCGTACCGACAAGGAGACGGAGGACGCCAACCGGAAGGTCGACATGACCCCGGACACTCCGGCGGAGGAGGCGGCGTTCATGAAGGACGGCGCGGCCTTCGGCGCCGGCTGCGAGCGTCGCTCCGGCAAGGTTCTGCCGTACGTCGGCACGACCAACGCGGCCCGGGACATGGATCTGATCCGTCAGGTGCTGGACGAGAAGAAGCTCAACTACTTCGGCATCTCCTACGGCACGGAGCTCGGCGGCACGTACGCCCACCTCTTCCCCGAGCGCATCGGCCGGACCGTCCTGGACGCCGTCGTCGACCCGACCGCGGACGCGATCGGGCACGCCCGCAACCAGGCGACCGGTTTCCAGCGGGCGCTGGAGAACTACCTCAAGGACCGAGGCCAGGACCCGAAGGACGGAACGCGGCGCATCACCCGGCTGCTGGAACAGCTCGACAAGAAGCCGCTGCCGACGAGCTCGGGCCGTGAGCTCAACGAGTCGCTGGCCATCACCGGCATCGTCATGCCGCTCTATTCCAAGAGCAGCTGGCCGTATCTGACCCGGGCGCTGGACGAGGCCGAGAAGAGCGGCACCGGCACCATGCTGCTGCAGCTGGCCGACGCGTACAACGGTCGTGACGAGAAGGGGCACTACGACACCCAGAACCACTCGCAGCGCGCCATCTCCTGCGCGGACAGCAGGCTCCGGCCGACGGCGGCCGAGGCGCGCGCCCTGCTGCCCGAGTTCCGCAAACTGTCGCCGGTGTTCGGTCCCTTCCTGGCATGGGACACGGCCGGCTGGTGCGCGCAGTGGCCGGTGAAGGGCGAGCACGACCATCCGGAGGCGAGCGCCCCGGGCGCCGGTCCGATCCTGGTCGTCGGTACGACCGGCGACCCGGCGACGCCCTATGAGGGCGCGCGGAGGATGGCGGACGAGCTGGGCAAGGGCGTCGGCGTCATGCTCACCAACAAGGGCGAGGGGCACGGCTCGTACGGCGAGAGCGCGTGCGTAACGGCGACCGTGGACGCGTACTTCCTGGACGGGAAGGTTCCGGCGGACGGCAAGACCTGCTCGTGACGCGGAGTGTGGGTACGTCGAAGGGGCCGGTCCGCAGCGCGCGGACCGGCCCCTTCGGCAGGTGGGTGCCAGTGCGGCAATCGTTCAGTACACCGGCTTCTCGGGCTCGATCTGGTTGACCCAGCCGATCACGCCGCCGCCCACGTGCACCGCGTCGGCGAAACCCGCCGACTTGAGGACCGCGAGGACCTCGGCGCTGCGGACACCGGTCTTGCAGTGCAGGACGATGCGCTTGTCCTGCGGGAGGTCCTGGAGGGCGTTGCCCATCAGGAACTCGTTCTTCGGGATCAGCCTGGCACCGGGGATCGAGACGATCTCGAACTCGTTCGGCTCACGGACGTCGATGATCTCGATCTTCTCGTCCGCGTCGATCCACTCCTTGAGCTGCTTGGGAGTGATCGTGGAGCCGAGCGCCGCCTCCTGAGCCTCCTCGGACACGACGCCGCAGAAGGCCTCGTAGTCGATGAGCTCGGTGACGGTCGGGTTCTCGCCGCAGACCGCGCAGTCGGGGTCCTTGCGGACCTTGACCTGGCGGTACTGCATCTCCAGGGCGTCGTAGATCATCAGTCGGCCGACCAGCGGGTCGCCGATGCCGGCGAGCAGCTTGATGGCCTCGGTGACCTGGATGGAGCCGACCGAGGCGCAGAGCACCCCGAGCACGCCGCCCTCGGCGCAGGAGGGGACCATGCCCGGCGGGGGCGGCTCCGGGTAGAGGCAGCGGTAGCACGGGCCGTGCTCGGACCAGAAGACGGACGCCTGGCCGTCGAACCGGTAGATCGAGCCCCAGATGTACGGCTTGTTCAGCAGTACCGCCGCGTCGTTGACCAGATAGCGGGTGGCGAAGTTGTCCGTGCCGTCCACGATCAGGTCGTACTGCGCGAAGATGTCCATCACGTTGTCGGCTTCGAGCCGCTCCTCGTGCAGGACCACGTTCACGTACGGGTTGATGCCCAGCACCGAGTCCTTGGCGGATTCGGCCTTGGAGCGGCCGATGTCGGCCTGGCTGTGGATGATCTGGCGCTGCAGGTTCGACTCGTCGACCTCGTCGAACTCCACGATGCCGAGCGTTCCGACACCGGCGGCGGCCAGGTACATCAGGGCCGGCGAACCGAGACCGCCGGCGCCGACACAGAGCACCTTCGCGTTCTTCAGCCGCTTCTGCCCGTCCATCCCGACATCCGGGATGATCAGGTGGCGGGAGTACCTGCGGACCTCGTCGACGGTGAGCTCGGCAGCTGGCTCGACCAGGGGTGGCAGCGACACAGGAACCTCAACAATGCAGGTGGTCGGTTTCTACGTACTTCATCTACGTACGGTTGTGCTTCCGGTAACACTGCCACGCCCCTTCTCATTCCGAGATACCAGGTCCGATCCGCGAGACGATTTCGTCCCAGTAGCTGGGCAGCGCCGCGAATGGGTCCGTTTGTCCGTGTCGATCGTCCCGGTCCGTGAAGAAGATGGTGCCCGCGCCCTGCCAGCGGGCGATGCGCATGGCCTCTTCGAGGTGGGTGCGCGGAACCCCGTGGACGAAGTGTGCGAACCGCTCCGGCGGGTAGGCGGCGGTCCACTCCGCCACCTGCGACCAACGGTAGTCGGTCCAGGGGCCGGAGAACGTGACCAGTTGGTCGGCGGCCTCGGCGTAGCCCGGGTGGGGGTGGGTGCCCAGCCCCAGCACCAGCGGACCGGTCCCCTCGCCGCGGTCGCCGTGTTCGAGGAGCGTGGCGAGCGTGCTGGTGAGACGGCGGACCGCCGGGAGTCCGGCACGCCCGGCCGGGCACCGGCCGAGATAGAAGCCGTCGACGCGGTACCAGTCGAGGAAGGACTGCGCGTCGGCGATCAGCTCCCCGAACGAGCGGCTGCCGAAGGCCAGATCGAGATGGCCGAGCAGCCGCCCGCCCGCCGCGCGCACGGAGTCCTGCGGGGCGTCGCCGTGCACCGCCCGCTCTCGTGCGTTGCGGAGCCGGCCCGCGGCCTCCAGACAGTGCGGGTCGGGGCGGGCGCCGGGGCCGGAGTCGATGTTGAGGACCGCCCAGTGCAGCGGGGTGCCGGGGCGCACCAGCTCGGCCCACTCGGTCGGGGCGAGCAGCGGGTGCGCGTATCCGGGGACGCCGAAGCCGAGCTGTTCGGCGCCGCTGGTCCGACGGACGGTGCCGGTGGGGGTCAGATACGGCACGCCGCCTCCATCCAGATGTCGGCGAGGGACTCCTCCAGATTGATCCGGGGGCGCCAGCCGAGCCGGTCCCTGGCGGTGCGGACATCGGCCTGCTGCCAGGCTCCGCAGCCGTCGGGGTAGGGGGACGGGGTCGCCGAGAGGTGCTCGATGACCGACTCGGTCGAGGTGCGCGGGGCGCCGATGGGCAGCCGGGGCGGGGGCGAGTCGAGCTCGTGGAGCGCGCCCGCGTATCCGGCGACCCTGGCGAGGACGGCGGCCGCGTCCCGGAGCCGCACGGCACGGCCGGTGCCGATGTTGACGACGCCCTGCGCTGCGGAGAGCGAAGCGGCGTGCACGGCGCGCGCGACATCGCGTACGTCGACGAAGTCGCGCTGCACGCCGAGGCCACTGAGCTTCAGCTCGCCGTCGCCGGACTGCATGGCCCGGCGCATCGCCTCGGCGAGCCTGCCGAGCGGTGAACCGGCCGGGGTGCCGGGGCCGACCGGGGAGAAGACCCGCAGCACCACCGCGTCGAGGCCGGAGCCGAGGACGAGTTCGGTGGCGGCGAGCTTGCTGACGCCGTACGGGCCGCCGGGGCGCGGGATCGCGTCCTCCGCGGTCGACGAGCCGGGCTGCGAGGGCCCGTACTCAGAGGAACAGCCGACCTGCACGAGCCGGGCCGTACAGCCGCTGCGCCGCATCGCCTCGCAGACGGTGGCGACGGCGACGGTGTTGTGGCGGGTCAGATCACGGGCCCCGCCCCGGGTGGCACCCGCGCAGTTGACGACGACTCCGGGGTGGACCGCGTCCAGGAAGCGGGTCAGCGCGCCGGGGCTGCCGCTGGCGAGGTCGAACCGTACGTCGGCGTCGTCGCCGCGGCCGAGCGCCGTGAGGTGCACGGCGGGATCAGCGAGCAGGCGGTCGGCCACGAAACGGCCGAGGAATCCGTTGGCTCCGAGCAGCAGCACCCTCATCGTGCGCCCCCTTCGTGCCGACGGCTGGCTGCCGGTGCGGGGGATTGGGGGGTCATGTCCGGTGTCTCCTTGAGGAAGTGAGGTGCGGTACGGGAAAAGGACCCGCGGCGTCGGCTCCGCGGGGCGTGCGAGTGGTGCGGTTCTGGTCGCGCGGTTACTCGGTGGTGCGGGTTTCGTCGCCGAAGTGAGCTGTGGTGTGGGCGGACGCCCGGGAGAGGGCGACGGTGGCGGTGATCAGCAGCCCGAGCGCGGCCGTGCCACAGGCGACGGCGGATACGGCTCCGGTGCCCGCCGCCGCGACGAGTACGTCGACGGGGCGGGCGAGGAAGGGCAGACCGGGCAGCCGCCCGGCCAGGACCAGGGCAGGGGCCAGGGCCTCCGCGGCACAGGCGGCGGCGAGTCCGGCGGCTGCGGGCCCGGGGAAGCCGTGGACGCTCAGCAGTCGGGCCGGCAGGAGCAGCGCCCCGAGCGCGGCCGCCCCGACGAAGGAGCCGCCGCCCCCGTATCCCAGGTCGGCGAGGTACAACAACCCGGCGAGGGCGCCCAGGTAGAGCACGACGGCCCTGAACAACAGGGGGCGCACGCCTGCGGCGAACTCCTCCAGCGCACGGCTGCCGATGAGTTTGCGGTGTGCGTGGACGGAGAAGAGGTGCGCGCACCAGGCGGCCGGGGCGACGGAGAGGGCCAGCCCCAGCAGCGGTGCGGGGGTGATCGTCCAGGGGCCTTCGGGGCCGCCGCTCAGGACTTGGTCGAGCAGTGCGTCACCGTAGAGGACGTAGCCGAGGAGCCAGCAGCTGTAGACATGGGTGGCGCCCGAGGAGCCGCTCCCGGCGTGCAGGGGGCCGCTGCGCAGGCTGAGGGCGAGGCCGATGAGTGCGACAAGCGCTCCGACGAGGGTGATCACGAGCCGCCCCTGGCTGCCAAGAGCGCCCTCCGTGAGCCTCAACGCTCCAGCGGTCGCGAGGCAGGCGGCGCCCGGCACCAGCGCGCGGAGCGTCCAGGCGGCGCGTGTTTCGGTGTCACGCTCCGGCGCGCGGAGTCCTGTTGCGGGCTCCTCCATGACGGCGGGTACCCGGGCGAAGAGTTCCTCGGCGAGCGAGAAGACATCGCGGTGCCGGTAGCGGGCGGCGGCCCGGTCGGTGACACCGTGGGCTTCGAGCCCGGCGGCGATCTCCAATGGATCGACGGCCCGCTCGCACAGTGCACGATGGCGGTGCATCAGCGTTTTCACGGGGTCGGCGGGACCGCGGCGCGAAGCACCGAGCCTGCGCGCCGGAGCGGCGCGCGCGATCTCGGGGGCGCGGGGGCCGACTGCCTGCTCTCCGGAGCGCTGTCCGCCGGGGCGCTGCCCGCCAGAGGCCTCCTCTCCGGACGTCTCCTCTCCGGCGGCCCATTGTCCGGCACCCGGCCCCCCGGCGGGCTGTGCTGCGGCGGCGTCCTCCGCGACGGCTCGCTCCGTACCGGCGGCTCGCTCCGCATCGCCGTCACCCTCGACGGCTCGCCCCGTGCCGACGTCATCCCCGGCGGCTTCCTCCGCGACGACGGCCCCTTCGGAGGCGAGGGACCCGGAGGCCAGGGCCCGGGAGCGGGGGTCCCGGCTTCCGCCCGCCGCCGGTGCGGCGGGTGCGTCGGACACCCCGGTCGGGCGGCCCATGGTGATTCCTCCGTGATCGTCGCCGACTGCGTCGGACCGTCCGGGGTCGCCGCCGCGGCCCGGACCTCCCCTCCCCTGTTCCCGTTCACGCATCGCCGCCACCCGCTCCCCGCGCCCCCGCGCAGACGGCCCCGGGCTCGGCGGCCCAGCTGGGCGCGCGATCGGCCGCGGCTGCCGGGGCGGGGGCAAAGGCCGTCCACGGGCCCTGGACCTGTGCCTCCGGCGGGGTGGCGAACGGGCGCGGTTCTCCGTCGGCGTCCACCGCGTCGGCCTCCCTGTGCACCGGGGCGCGTGAGATCAGCTCCAGGTAGATGCCACGGAATGCCGCGAGGTTCTGCTCGACGGTGAAGAGCTCGATCGCACGGGCGCGCGCCGCCGCTCCGAGCCGCGCGCGGCGCTCGGGGTCGCGCAGCAGCGCGAGACAGGCGTCCGCGAGCGCCTTGGGATTGCGCGGGGGCACCACCAGCCCGGTACCACCGATGACTTCGACCACCGCGCCGACGTCCGTCGACACCGTGGCCCGCCCGCAGAACATCGCTTCGACCAGACCGGTGGGAAAGCCTTCGACCACACTGGACAGAACGACGACTCCACCCGCCGCGTAGGCCTCCGGCAGATCCCGCACCTCGGCTCCGCCGATGTCCTCGAAGGAGACCGGGTTGTCGCCGACGGCGTGCGCGTCCGTTGCCTCGTCGGGGAACAGCTGGGCGGCAAGCGCCCGGCAGTGCGCGAGATAACCGGTGCCCTCCGGGCCCTGCGCCGCCGACCCGATGATCCGCAGCCGGACGTCCGGTTCGGCCTTCCGCACGTCCGCGAAGGCGTGCAGCAGCGCGACCAGGTCCTTGGCGGGCTCGATCCGGCCGACCCACACCAGTGTGTCGTCGGGACCGCTGTCGCCGCTCTCCCCCAGCGCCGTGAACCGGCCGGACTCCATCCCGGCGTGAACGGTGCGCAGCTTCTCGCGTTCGGCGCCGCACCGTTCCTGCCAACGGCGGGCGTGGGTGCTGCCCGGGGTGACGATCGCGGCCTGCCGGTACACCTCGCCGGCGAGCCGCCCGTGCAGGCCGGCGAGCAGGGCGCGTACCGGCGCGCTCACGGAGGAGCCGGTGGCGGCGAGGTAGTGCTCCCGCAGCCGCACGCCGTGCTCGGTGACCAGCAGCGGAACCCCGAAGAAGCGTTTGGCCAGCAGTCCTGGCAGGGCCGCGGCCCCGCCCGACGTGGCGTGGCAGAGGTCGACCGCCCCGAGGCTCTCCTCGTCGTACCAGTCGAGGGAGAGCGGGCGCAGCACGCGGTCCAGCTCCCGGGCGAAGGCGAGGAGGTCGGGGACGGCGGCGGCCTGGACGGTGCGTCCGGTGCCCGGAGCGCGGCAGGCGGATTCGAGCACGCGCAGGGCGGTCTCGGAGCGGAGTGCTGCGGGCAGCCCCCCGCGTTCGCGGGCCAGTTCGGCGAGTCCGTACAGGCCTTCGGTGAATCGCGTGTCAGCGACGCCGGCGACCTCGCGCCCCTCGTCACCGCGTTCACCGGAACCCGCTGCCCCGCCCGCACCCCCAGCTTCGTAGCCACCCGGCGCACCAGGCGCACCCGCGCCGCAGACAGCGGTCGCGAGAGCCGTGAAGTGCGCCGTGAACCGCTGCCGTTCGCGCCGCCCGTACGAGCGACCGCCCCCGCCCGTCACCATCCGGGCGAGCAGCCCCTTGGGGGCGCGGGTGCCCAGGGTGTCCTCGTCGACCGTCCACAGCGGCGCCGTCCGCACCCGGCTGACCTGCGTCGGGAGCGGGACCCAGCCCTGTGCCTCCTGTTCGGCGGAGTGGCTGAGCGCGAAGAGATCGAACTCGTGCTGCGCGAGTCCGCGCACCAGACGGTCGCACCAGAGTCTGGACTCACCGATCGCATACGGATAACCACCGTCGGTGAGAAGTCCGATCCGCACGAGCACACCCCCGATCTCCCTTGTGGGCGGCCGCCGTCGGGACGGCGACTCACAGCGGGACGACCGTAAGCGGATACGCCGGTGGCGCGACGGACGGTTGTCCGTCGCGCCACCGAAAGGGGTGAACCGTCGTAACTTTCCCGCCCCGGCAGCGTTCAGTCGCGCTATGGGAGCAGTCGATCACTCGGAGTCAGGCAGTGGCCAGCTCCTTGCGGGCTGCGCGACGGACCGCGGCGAGCGCCGGGTCGAGCGCGGGAACGGCGGCCAGGAGCTGCTTGGTGTACGGGTCCCGGGGGTTCTCGTACACCCGGTCCACCTCGCCCTCCTCGACGATCCGGCCCCGCCGCACGACGGCGACCCGGTCGCTGACCTGCCGTACGACGGCGAGGTCGTGCGCGATGAAGACCAGCGCCAGACCCAGCTCCCGCTGCAACTGCGCCAGCAGGGCGGTCACCTGGGCCTGGGTCGTGACGTCGAGTGCGGAGACGGCCTCGTCACAGACGATCAGTTCCGGCTCGGCGGCCAGCGCCCGCGCGATCCCCACACGCTGGCGCTGGCCGCCGCTGAACTCGTGCGGATAGCGGTCGTACTGCGCGGGGTCGAGCCCGACCCGCTTCAGCAGATCCCGCACCCGCGCCCGGATCACGGCCTCGTCGCGCTCCCCGGCCGCCCGCAGCGGATCGGCGACGGATTCACCGATCGAGCGGCGCGGGTTGAGCGAGGAGACGGGATCCTGGAAGACCATCTGCACCCGGGCCCGGCGGTTGAGGAGCCCCGAGGTGGGTTCCAGCAGTCCGACGAGCATTCGCCCGAGGGTGGTCTTCCCGCTGCCGCTCTCGCCGACGATGCCGAGGGTCTCACCGCGGCGGACGGTGAGCGAGACACCGTCGACGGCGGCGAGGGCGGACGCGCCCCTGCCGAACACCTGCCGGACGTCGACGGCTTCGACGAGCGCCTCGCCGTCCACGGCTGCCGGGCCGTCCTCGGTGGCCTCCGGACGGTCCTGGCCCCTCGGCACCGCTGCTCTCGGCTCCGCCACTCTCGGCACCGCCGCCAGCAGCGCCCGCGTGTACGGTTCGCGCGGCGCCACGAGCACCTCGCCCACCGGCCCCCGTTCCACCGCCCGCCCCGACTGCATGACCAGCACCTCGTCGACCGATTCGGCCGCCACGCCCACGTCGTGCGTGACCAGCAGCAGCCCCATGCCCGTCTCGTGCCGCAACTGGTGCAGCAAGTCCAGGATCTGGGCCTGGACGGTGACGTCCAGGGCGGTTGTCGGCTCGTCGGCGATCAACAGCTGGGGCTCGCAGGACAGGGCCATGGCGATCAGCGCCCGCTGCCGCATCCCACCGGAGAACTCGTGCGGCCGGGAGCGGGAGCGCCGTACCGCGTCGGGAATCCCGACCCGGTCCAGCACCTCGACGGCCCGAGCCCGCGCCACCCGCCGGGAGACCCGGTTGTGCACCCGGTAGACCTGAGCGATCTGGTCGCCCACCGCGTAGTACGGGTCCAGCGAGGACAGCGGGTCCTGGAAGACCATCGCGGCCTTCGCGCCCCGCAGGGCCCGCAGTTCCGCGTCGTCCGCCGCGCTCACCTCCACCCCGGCGACCCGGATCGAGCCGCCGACCCTGGCGCCGGTCCCCCGGTGCAGTCCGAGCAGGGCGTACGCCGAGGCGCTCTTGCCGGAGCCGGACTCACCGACGACGCCGAGCGCGCCACCGGCCTCCAGCGAGAACGACAGTTCCTCCACCGCCCGCACATCGCCGAACGAGATCGAGAGATCGGAGACTTCGACCAGGCTCATGCCAGCACCACCCTTCGGTCGGCCATCGCCTGCAGAATGTCCGCGACGGCATTGGCGAGGACGACGAAGAATCCGGTGACCAGCACCAGACCGACGACCACCGGAAGGTCCACGTGCTTCACGGCGTCGACGAGTTCGCGGCCGACCCCCGGAATCCCGAAGAGCGATTCGGTGAGTACGGCGCCGCCGAACATCGAGCCGATGTCCAGTGCGCCGAGCGCGATCACCGGCGCCAGCGCACCGCGCAGCGCGTGCCGCCCCACGAGCGCCCGTTCGCCGACCCCGTACGCCCTGAAGGTGCGCACGTGGTCCTCGGCCAGGGTCTCCAGCATCGAGGCGCGGGTCATCCGGGCGTACGGGGCCGCGGAGACCAGTGCCAGCGAGATCCAGGGCAGCAGCAGGTTCCAGGCCCACTGCTCCGGGTTCTCGGTGAGCGGCACGTAGTCGGGGAACGGCAGGATCTGGAGCGCCGTGACCAGGATGATGATCAGCAGCAGCCCGATGACGAAGACCGGCGTCGCCATGCCGGCCAGGGTGATCCCCGTGAGGATGCGCTCGGTCGGCCGGCCACGCCGCCACACCGAGAGCAGCCCGGTCCCGACGCCGAGCAGCATCCACAGCACGAACGCCCCGAGGGCGAGCGACGCGGTGGCCGGGAACTTGGCCAGGATCAGCTCGGTGACCTGCTGGTCGCTCTGGTACGAGAGTCCGAGGCAGGGGGCCTGGCAGTGCAACACCCCGGTTCCGGTCGAGTAGTCGCGCCCGGCGAAGAGACCCTGGAGGAAGTGCGCGTACTGCACGTACAACGGGTCGCCCAGGTTCAGCTGTTCGCTGACCTGCGCCACCTGCGCGGGCGAGCAGCGCGGACCGCAGGCGATCTGCGCGACGTTGCCGGGGGCGACGTAGAAGGCCGCGTAGACGACGACGCTGAGCGCGAGCAGTACCAAGAGCGCCCCGCCGAGGCGCCTGAGCAGGAACCACCTCATGCGTCGGCCTCCTTCTTCCGTCCGGTGCCGATCCGCAGCCGGGACTCGGCGCGCGGGTCGAGTGCGGTGCGTACGCCCTCGCCGAGGACGGTCAGCGCCAGCACGGTGACGAACAGCAGCAGGGCGGGGATCAGCAGATAGGTGGGCGCGGCCTGGTACCAGGTGTCCGCGTCGCTGAGCAGCTGTCCCCAGGACGGTGTGGGCGGCTTGATGCCGACACCGAGGAAGGAAAGGGCCGCTTCGACGACGATGTTGCCGGGGACGAGCAGTACGGCGTATGTGATGACGGGCGCGGCCAGCGCGGGCAGCAGTTCGCGCCGGGCGATCTGCCAGGAGCTCCAGCCGCCGAGCCGGGCGGCGGAGACGTGGTCGAGCGATTTCAGCGCGAGCGTCCGGGCCCGCACGATCTTGGAGGTGCCGGACCAGCCGACCAGGCCGATGATCACGGCGATCAGGACCGGGCGGGGGAAGCCGGTGGGTACGACGGCGAGCGCGCCCAGCGCGATGACCATGACGGGCAGTGCGACCACGACGTCGGTGACCCGGCTGAGCGCCTGGTCGACGAAGCGGTTGCCGAGCCCGGCCGCGAGGCCGATGCCGACCCCGATGACCACCTGGAGCAGGGTCGCGGCCAGCGCGACGCCGAGCGAGACCCGTGCCCCGTAGACGACACGGGCGAACAGGTCGCGTCCGGTGAGCGGTTCGACGCCGAGCCAGTGCCCGGCGCTGATCCCGCCGAAGGAGCCGAGCGGTACCCCGCCGGTGGCGGAGTCGACGAGATCCGGGTGGTACGTGGTGGGGTCCTGGCCCTCGATGGCCGCGAGCAGCGGTGCGGCGAGTGCGATCAGGACCAGCAGGGCGACGACGACGGCCGCCACGAGGGCCGCGCGCCGGGCGCGCAGCCGTCGCCAGAACGGATGGGCCCCGGAGGCGGGGACCTCGGCGGCCCCCGCCTCCTCGGCCAGTAGTGCTTCGGCCATGGTCACTTGACCGCGACCTGCGAGATGTCGAGCACACCGGTCCAGTCGCTGATGACGACGTTCTTGACGGACTCGCCGTACAGGCGCTTGTAGACCGGGTGGAACAGCGGCACGGTGAGCGCCTGCTCACCGACCTTCTCGTCGAGCGCGCCCCAGTGCTTCGCGGCGGCGCCCAGGTCGACCAGCTTGTTGATCTCGTCGATCTCCTTGTTGACCGCGGGGTCGTTCAGCTGGGCGGAGTTGAAGTTGTAGCCGGACTTGACGATCTGACGTCCGTCGAAGACCGGTGCGAAGAACGGACCGCCGGACGGCCAGTCGGCGCCCCAGCCGCCGAGGAAGAAGCCGGGCTCGCTCTTCATGTTGTAGACCGTGTCGGAGTAGTCGTTGCTCTCCAGGCCCCGGAGCTCGACCGTGATGCCCGCCCTCTTCAGCGCCTCCTGGAGCGCGGTGGCGATCTCCGGACCGGTGGCGAAGTCCTTCTCGTTGGAGTGCGTGAGGGTGACGGTCAGCCCGCCCGGGTAGCCGGCCTCCTTGAGCAGTTCCTTCGCCTTGGCCGCGTTGCCGGACCTCCCTGCCGGGAAGTGGTCGTAGGGGGTGTGGCCGAATGCCTTCTGGTCGGGCAGGAAGGTGGTGGCGGGCTCGGCGAGCGAGGAGCCGCCGGCCGCGTTGACCACGGAGGAGCGGTCGACGGCGTACGAGATCGCCTGACGCACCTTCGGATTGTCGAAGGGCTTCCTCTTCGGGTTGAAGGCGATGTAGTCGGTGTAGCCGAAGTGGCCGGTGCCGACACGGGCGGCGAGCTTCTTGTCGCCGGTGACCTTGGCGAGCTCGGACGGGCCGAGGTTGGTGTCGGTGGTGACGGCGGCGGCGTCTGCTCCCCGCGACGCGGACAGACGCTGGTTGATGACGGCGGAGTCCAGCCCGGAGCGTACGTCGATCCGGTCGGGGTAGGCCTTGCGCTCCTCGTCGGTCGCCGCCGACCAGTGCGGGTTGCGCTCCAGGACGAGGCGCTCTCCGTCACCCTCGTTCCTGACGACCTTGTACGGCCCCGAGGAGATCGGGTGCTCCTCGTACTTGGTCCCCGTGTCCTTGGCCTTCGGCACCGGCGTCGTCTGGGTCTGTGTGGCCAGGAAGGGGAATTCGCCCTCCGGCTTGTTGAGGTGGAAGACGATCGTCTTCGCATCGGGCGTCTCGATCGAGTCGAGGCCCTTCTTGTCCTTGTACGGGCCCTGGTAGTCGGCCCCGCCGATCAGCCAGTCCCTCAGGTAGGGCGCGCCGCCGGAGAGTTCGGCGGCGAAGGAGCGCTCGATGCCGTACTTGATGTCGGCGCTCGTGATCGCGGTGCCGTCCTCGTACTTCAGACCGTCCTTGAGGGTGTACGTCCACACGGTGGCGTTCTTGCTGGACGTGCCCAGGTCGGTGGCCAGGTCGGGGACGACCTTCGCGCCGGCCGCACCGTCCTCCCGGTTGCGGGTGGTGAGCGTACGGAAGACGAGGGACGGGACGTTGCCGCCACCGGAGGTGTAGAGCCGAGCGGGGTCGAAGTCGGACTGCGGTTTGCTGTTGAGGACGGTGAGTGTGCCGCCCTTGTGGGGCGTGTCCGCCGCGCCGGTGTTGCCGTCGCTGTCCTTGCTGTCCTGGGGCCCGCAGGCCGCGGCACCCGCGGCCACGACGAGTACTGCGGCGGCCGCTGCCACGCGGCGCGATATGACGGACGGTTGACGCATCGGAAGGTGACCTCTCGGAGTACTGCCTGAAGAAATGAACGAGGGAATTTCCGTGCAGGCAGCAACGAGAGCGAATGCACACAGCCGGTCGGCCCATGGGACGAGATGACCGGAACTCACTGACACTGTCGCGCCTGCGGACGGAGTACACCCGGCGCGCGGCAGTCAGAAATGGCCGTCCGGGACCGGTTCAGGTCTCGGACGGGGGGCGACGCGCACTCGGGCAGGCGTCAGCAACAGTGAATGTCGGCGACGCTGTGCCCGGTCACGCCGATGAGCGCCAGCTCTATGGCGGCGCGCTCAAGGGTGACGGGGCTGCGTGACATGTCGAGAAATATGGATCAGCGCCCAGGGGATGTCAACGCAGAATGAGACATCCATCTCAATATATGGACGAGCTCCAGGCGTGGTGGCTCAGGTCCCGCGGAAGGCGGTGGGGGCCGGCCCGATCGAGGGGCGGCCCGGAACACCCCGAGCCCCGCCCCTTGCGATTCAACTGCTGGGGTACACCCAGGGGTTGGGCCGGCATTTGATCCCGCCGATGTTCAGGGACTTGGTCTGCTGCTGCATCACCGGAGCGAGCGCTCCCGGCGTGCGACAACTCACATGGTCGTGACCCAGCCGGTGACCGACCTCATGGTTGATCAGCATCTGGCGGTAGGCGAAGAGTTTGTCCGGACCGAACGTCGACGACCCCTGCGCCCAGCGGTAGGCGTTGATCATCACGCGTTCGGTCGCGGCGGAGTCGCACGAGACGTTGTCCTGCGTCGTGTCCAGCCCCGACTTGCCGCACCAGTCCCCGGTGGTCCCGGGACTGGCCAGGGTGATCACGAAATCGGGGTCGCCGGAGGAGATCCGCTCGAACGTCATGGCGCCGTCGTGCGCCCAGCTGCGGTCGTCGTTGAGCGTCTCCTGGACGGCTCGGGCGAAGAGCGCCGCGTCGAGCCCGAGACCCTTCTCGACATCGATGCGGTAGCGGTACTTGTGCCCCCGGCCCGGGGCCTTCGCCGAGCCCAGAACCGCCTCGAACTTCCCCGACCCGTGAAGCTTCGGCGCGAGCGGATAGGCCTTGGCCATCTTCTCCGCGTACGAAAGAGGCTTGACCTGCGCCGCCTTCGGGGTCGGCCGGTCGTCCGAGCGGGAGGCACCCTCGGTGCCGTCCCGGTCGACGCCCGCGGACCGCGCGGTGCTGCTGCCTCCGTCGTCGTGGGCGACCTGTGCGGCCACGACGACCGCGAGCACGGTGGTCACCGCGGCGGCCGCTATGCCGGTGAACGTGCGCCCCCTGGCGCCCTTGGCGGGCGTCGGCGCGCCGGCGTCACCACCCGACGGCTGTTCGTCGCGCTCGCCGACCGGGCTTTTCGGATCGGCCGACGGGGCGGAAGGTCTCCGGGGTGCGGGCGGCGCGGGTGGTGCGTCGAAGGCCTCGACGAACTCGCGCCGCGGCCCCGGTACCAGCGGCCGGGCCCCGGCCTGCTGTGCGCGCCGGGGCACCGTCTGCCGCGGACCGGTCCCCCAGCCGCCGCCGGGTTCACGCTGTTCGGGGTGGCCGCCGCGGACATGGCCGGCCTGCTGGAACGGGGCGTGCCCGTCCGTACCGGCGGGCGCATCGGCCGACTTCCGGCGCCGCCCGCTCCCGGGCCCCGGGCGGGTACCTTCTCGGCCGGCGTCCGCGTTCGCGAGGGCCTCGGTATCGGACCCCGTGGTTGCGGGGCCTTTTCGGCTATGTCGTCCCACGCCCCGGATCAGCTCCCGCCGCATTCGTCGAGCAGATCCCGGAACGCCTGGGCGACCGCCTCCGGGTACTCCATCATCGCCACGTGCCCCGCGTCGGGCAGTGTCAGCAGTCGCGAATCGCGGAAGGCCGCGGACGCCCTGCGTGCCATCCGGTACGAGACGAGCTGGTCCCGTCCGCCGTACACGAGTTGGGTCGGTGCGAGCACCCGCTCGGCCTGGCGCCACAGTCCGTGCTGCCCGCCCAGCGTGTACGCGTCGACGATGCCACGCGCCGAGCGCGCCATCGCGTCCCAGAAGTACGGCAGTTCCAGCCGATGCTCCATTTCGGCCACCGCCGCACGGAAGCCCGACTCAGAGACGCGCGCCGGATCGCCGTAACAGAGTGCCATGACACCCCGCGTGCGCTCTTCGGCGGTCCAGTCCCTGGTCATGCGGGCGAACAGCTTGGCGACGCCCGGAACGGCCAGCAGTCCGGTCGGCGCGGCGGTGCGCTGCACCCGGATCTCGGGCAGCGCGGGCGAGATGAGGGTGAGGGTGCGCACCAGGTCGGGACGGACCGCGGCGACCCGGGTGGCCACGGCACCGCCGAGCGAATTGCCGAACAGATGGACCGGTCCGCGCTCCGCCGCGTCGAGGAAGCGGATCACGGCGCGGGCATGTCCGGTGACCGAGTAGTTGCCGTCGTCCGGCGGCGGCGAGTCCCCGAAACCGGGCAGGTCGACCGCCTCCCCGTCCACCAGCTCCTGGAGCAGCGGCATCAGCGCCGACCAGTTCTGGGAGGAGCCGCCGAGCCCGTGCACATAGAGCGCGGGCGGCAGCCCGGTCCGCTCCGGCGGCCGGGTCCGGACGGTCAGCGTCAGTCCGGGCAGCGCGACGGAGCGCAACTCCTCGCCCTCCGCGACCCTGACGGTGCTCACCGTGGGGGCCACCGCGGCGGCGGCGCGGACGCCCGGCAGCTCGGTCGAAGACATGCGGCAATGTTACGAGACGATCACACCACGATTCATGTGTTCGCGGTCACAGATCGCATAGCGGCTCGCGGGGGTAGCTCCTAGGCTCTTAGCAAGGAAGGGAGTCACCATGACGGTCGACCCCAGCGACCCGGAAACCTTCGAGGACATCCAGCCGGACGAGCCGGACCAGGAGACGCCCCGGGCGGACGCCGCCGAGCAGCGGGCCGATCTCCAGCAGCGGCGCGACGAACCGCTCACGGACATCGACCGGGACAGCGCCAATGAGGCGGATGCGGCGGAACAAGCTCGTGTGGTCGCACAGGACGAAGACGATTATCGCTGATTCGCCCCGCTTTGCCCCAGCGGTCGACGAATCTGTGGCTACCGCAGCCGTCCGGTCCATGAAATTCTGCGTCCGCGCCGCGCGCACCCGGGTTACCCAAAAGTACGATGGCGGTACGGCGCAGCGTGCACGGAAAGGCTGTGTCCGATCACATATTTGGGAGGCGGCGTGACAGCCATCGAGCAGACCGAGGCGGCGCGCCCGCGAGGCACTCGACTGCCTCGCCGCGCCCGACGCAACCAGCTGCTGGGCGCCGCGCAGGAAGTATTCGTGGCGCAGGGTTACCACTCCGCGGCCATGGACGACATCGCGGAACGGGCCGGGGTCAGCAAGCCGGTGCTCTATCAGCACTTCCCGGGCAAGCTGGAGCTCTATCTGGCGCTGCTCGACCAGCACTGCGAGTCACTGCTCCAGGCGGTCCGTACGGCGCTGGCGTCGACGACCGACAACAAGCTGCGCGTCGCCGCGACGATGGACGCGTACTTCGCGTACGTGGAGGACGAGGGCGGCGCGTTCCGGCTGGTATTCGAGTCGGACCTGACCAACGAGCCCGCGGTCCGCGAGCGCGTCGACCGGGTCTCGTTGCAGTGCGCGGAGGCGATCTCCGACGTCATCGCCGGGGACACGGGACTGTCCAAGGACGAGTCCATGCTGCTCGCGGTCGGTCTGGGCGGCGTCTCCCAGGTGGTCGCCCGCTACTGGCTCTCCAGCCAGTCCGCCATCCCGCGCGACACCGCGGTTCAGCTGCTCACCTCGCTGGCCTGGCGCGGCATCGCGGGCTTCCCGCTGCACGGCATCGAGCAGCACTGACGGCGGCGGCCGGGTCGGCCGGGCGCCCGTGTTCGCTGCGGGCGTGGCCCACCGGCCCCTGACGGCTCCCCTCAGCGGGCTAATGTGTGCTGCGTACGGCGCGGTTCACACCGCGCAGGGACTGACCGTCGGAGGGACATAGCCGTGGAGGTCAAGATCGGGGTGCAGCACACGCCCCGGGAGATCGTTCTGGAGAGCGGGCTTTCCGCCGAAGAGGTCGAGAGCACGGTCGCCGAGGCTCTCACCGGTAAGGCGCAGCTGCTCAGCCTCACGGACGAGAAGGGCCGCAAGGTCCTGGTGCCGGCCGACCGGATCGCGTACGTGGAGATCGGCGAGCCCAGCACGCGCCGCGTGGGGTTCGGCGCGCTGTAGGGCGGCACGCTCGACGCGGTGGTCGTGACAGCGGCCCGGCGGGGGATCCCCCGCCGGGCCGCTTTGCGTTCGGCCCGCGGCTCCGTCCGTGCCTCACCGATCGCGTTTCCGCCCGTCGGGGCGATTCCGGTGCGAACCCCGTGCGAGGAGGGTTGCGTTCCGCCCCCCTCGGGTAGTACCGCTAACGACCGATTTAGAGGAGCTCACACAAGGGGAGCGTGCGTGCCGGGCGTCGCGAGCCGGGCGCCCATTGTGTGAGCTCCTCTTACCCGCCCCGCAACACGCGAGGTGATCATCTGTGATTCTGGAACCTCTCGGCTCCGTCGTGCTCGGACTCGCCCTGGCCTGGGCAGGGCTCCATTCGCTGCCCGACCGGCTCCCGTCCCGCCGTGCCGTCTTCACCACCGGCGCTCTGGGAGCCCTGTTCGGCGCGTTTCTCATGCACTCGGTGCTCGGACCGGGCCACTCGGTGGCCACGCTGGTCGGCGCGGCGCTGGTCGGGGCCGTGACGCTCTCGCTGCTGGTCCGCCCCCGAAGTCACCGCCTGAGCCGATCAGCGGCGGCCTGAGAGCGTCCGGCACCCGTGCGACGGACGCCGGACGACCCGGGTGGAGGTGCTAGGCGGCCAGTCCCAGCGCCGCCATCCGCTTGGTGTGCGCCTCGGTGATCCGCGAGAACATCCGCCCGACCTCCGCCAGGTCGAACCCGTCCGCCACGCCGCCCACGAGCATCGTCGACAGCGCGTCGCGGTCGGCCACCACGCGCTGCGCCTGCGAGAGCGCCTCGCCCATCAGCCGGCGCGCCCAGAGCGCGAGCCGGCCGCCGACACGCGGGTCGGCCTCGATCGCGGCGCGCACCTTCTCCACGGCGAAGTTGCCGTGTCCCGTGTCGTCGAGCACGGCGAGGACGAGGGAGCGGGTGTCCGAGTCGAGCCGGGCGGCGACCTCACGGTAGAAGTCACTGGCGATCGAGTCGCCGACGTACGCCTTGACCAGGCCCTCCAGCCAGTCGGACGGAGCGGTCTGGCGGTGGAAGTCGTCGAGCGCCTTGGCGAAGGGCTCCATCGCGCCGGTCGGCTCCACCTCGATCGCGGTCAGCCGGTCCGTCAGCCGCTCGAAGTGATGGAATTCGGCGGAGGCCATCTTTGCCAGCTCCGCCTTGTCGGCCAGCGTCGGCGCGAGTTTGGCGTCCTCGGCGAGCCGCTCGAAGGCCGCCAGCTCCCCGTACGCGAGTGCTCCCAGCAGGTCCACGACCGCTGCGCGGTACTGCGGCTCCACGGACGCGGTGGCCCAGTCCTGGGCGGCGATACCTGTGTGCTCGCTCTCTGCCACGGCGCAACCTTTCCTATATGTCAGCGGAGCATCACATGCGGCTGATACTTTCCTGCCACGCATGATGCGTCGGGCAGGGCTTGTCCGTCATGAGACTGCTTCGCAGTCGAGTGAGAAGCCCCTCGGGGAGGAGTCACGAAGCGCAGAATAGCCCGCGCCGCGCTTGGCATCAGGAAAGCCCCGTCCAGCACTGCTGCGCGGGGTCCTTTGCGATGCACCCAACACGGATGCGCGAATCCGGGGTACAGTGGTATTGCGTCTACTGAGTACTTTGGATGTACCGGTGATGCGAAATTGAATGAGGATGCCCGGTCGGTGGCCCGATCGGCTCCGACCCGACAGCCCTCCGCGCGGGGCGTACGCCACGTACGACCGCACATGAGGGGCCCCCTCAGCGGCACGAGCGCTCGAGCGACGGCAGTGGTCCCGCGCCACCCGGCCCATCCACGGCCGGATGACCAACCCCGGCACGGTACGACCCCCAGCGTTCGCCTCGGACCGCGTCTCACAGAAGAGGCAGCACCCTGACTACGTTCCGAGAACTCGGGATTCTTCCCGAGACGGCCGAGGCCCTTGAGGCCGTCGGCATCGTGTCCCCGTTCCCCATCCAGGAGATGACGCTCCCCGTCGCGCTCTCCGGTTCCGATGTCATCGGACAGGCCAAGACCGGCACCGGCAAGACCCTCGGTTTCGGTCTTCCGTTGCTGGAGCGCGTCACCGTCCTCGCGGACGTCGAGGCGGGCCGGGCCCGGCCCGAGCAGCTGACCGAGGCGCCGCAGGCGCTGGTCGTCGTCCCCACCCGCGAGCTCTGCCAGCAGGTCACCAACGACCTGCTGACCGCCGGCAAGGTGCGTAACGTCCGCGTTCTCGCCATCTACGGCGGCCGCGCGTACGAGCCGCAGGTGGAAGCCCTGAAGAAGGGCGTCGACGTGATCGTCGGCACCCCGGGCCGACTGCTGGACCTGGCCGGACAGCGCAAGCTCGACCTCTCGCACGTCCGCGCGCTCGTGCTCGACGAGGCCGACGAGATGCTCGACCTCGGCTTCCTGCCCGACGTCGAGAAGATCATCACCATGCTTCCGGCGAAGCGCCAGACGATGCTCTTCTCGGCGACCATGCCCGGCGCCGTCATCGGTCTCGCACGCCGCTACATGTCGCAGCCGACGCACATCCGCGCCACCTCGCCCGATGGCGAGGGCGCGACCGTCGCGAACATCTCGCAGCATGTCTTCCGGGCCCACTCGATGGACAAGCCGGAGATGGTCTCCCGCATCCTGCAGGCCAACGGCCGCGGACTCGCGATGATCTTCTGCCGTACGAAGCGCACGGCTGCCGATATCGCCGAGCAGCTGGAGAAGCGCGGATTCGCGTCCGGCGCCGTCCACGGCGACCTCGGACAGGGCGCGCGCGAGCAGGCGCTGCGCGCGTTCCGCAACGGCAAGGTGGACGTGCTCGTCTGCACCGACGTGGCGGCCCGCGGTATCGATGTCGAGGGTGTGACCCACGTCATCAACTACCAGTCGCCGGAAGACGAGAAGACGTACCTCCACCGCATCGGCCGGACCGGTCGTGCCGGCGCCAAGGGCATCGCGATCACGCTGGTCGACTGGGACGACATCCCGCGCTGGCAGCTGATCAACAAGGCGCTGGACCTGAACTTCAACGATCCGGTCGAGACGTACTCCACCTCGCCGCACCTCTTCGAGGAGCTCGACATCCCGGCCGGCACCAAGGGTGTCCTGCCGCGTGCCGAGCGGACCCGTGCGGGTCTGCGTGCCGAGGAGATCGAGGACCTCGGCGAGACGGGCGGCCGCGGCCGCAAGTCCGCCGCGGCCCCCGCCGCCCCCGCCGCCCCCGCCGCCCCCGCCGCCCGCGAGGAGCGTGCGCCGCGCACGCCGCGCCAGCGTCGGCGTACGCGGGGTGGTTCGGCCGTCCCCGCCGCCGGGGAGACCGCCGGCACCGCGGCCGTGGTACCGGCCCCGTCCGCCGAGGTGACCGACGCCCCGTCCGAGCCGCGTACGCCGCGCCGCCGGCGCCGTACCCGCGTCGGAGCCCCGGACGTCGCGGCCGAGGTCGCGGTGAGCACGGTCGAGGCTCCGGCCGCCGAGGCCGGTGACGAGGCCAAGCCGCGCCGTCGCCGCACCCGGGCCGCCATCGTGAAGCCGGTGGCGGAGGAGGTCGACTTCCAGATCGCGCCCATCGCCGAGCCGATGCCCGCGAAGACGGTGACCAAGCCGCGCCGCCGCACCCGTGTGGTCAAGCCGGCCGAGGACGAGGTCGACTTCCAGATCGCGCCCATCGCCGAGCCGATGCCCGCGAAGACGGAGAGCAAGCCGCGCCGCCGCACCCGTGCGGCAGCCAAGCCGAAGACGGAGGTCGTGGCGGAGGCCCCGGCCGCCGAGGGTGAGGCGAAGCCGCGCAGGCGCCGGGCGCCGCGTGCGGCCGCCGCCACGACCGAGGGCTGAGCGCGCCGCATCGCCTCATCCGGGGCTCGCCCCCGGACCCCGCTCCTCCGCCGACCGGAGGGGCCTGATTTCGCCGGACGGGCTTGAGGATTTCCTCAAGCCCGTCCGGCGTTCCAGCACATGGCCTCTGCCGTCCGGCACGCAGGACACGGCCTCCGTCCGTCCGCCGTTCGAGGACCCGGGGTGCGGCCGTCCGGCGTTCGAGGACCGGCTCTTCTGCCCGTCCGGCGCTGCAGGACATAACCTCGTCCCATGAGTCGGCCGCACACCTTCACCCCGCCCCCCTGCGCCCACGCCCACCAGCTCCGCACCGCGCGCGGGGACTTCGCCGTGCTGGACGCCCCGGCGCGCACCGCGCCGCGCGGCACGGCCCTCCTGCTGCCCGGATACACGGGCAGCAAGGAGGACTTCATCGCACTGCTCGAACCGCTCTCCGCCGCCGGGTACCGGATCGTCTCCGTGGACGGCCGCGGGCAGTACGAATCCGAGGGGACGGACCGTCAGGACCAGTACGCACAGGCCGAGTTGGCCCGTGACGTGCTCGCGCAGGCCGCCGCGCTCGACGCCGCCGGCGAGGGCACCGTACATCTGGTCGGGCATTCGCTCGGCGGGCAGATCGCGCGCGCCGCCGTGCTGCTCGACGCCTCGCCGTTCCGCTCGCTGACGCTCATGTCGTCCGGCCCTGCCCAGGTCGCCGAGGCCCAGCAGCTCAAGGTGAAGATGCTGAGCGACGCACTCGCGACGCTGAGCATGGCCGAGGTGTGGGAGGCGATGCGCGCCCTCGACCCGCCCGAGGACGCGACGACCGACGGCGAGGCGCTGCGCCGGCGCTGGCTGCGCCACCGGCCCGCCCAGCTGATCGCCACCGGCCGTCAGCTGGCGAGCGAACCGGACCGGGTGGCCGAACTCGCCGCCCTGGCGCTGCCGGTCCATGTGCTCTCCGGCGAGCGCGACGACACCTGGCCGGTACCGCTCCTCGACGAGATGGCCCGGCGGCTGGGTGCGCACCGCACCCGGATCGCGGGCGCCGAGCACTCCCCCAACACGGACCGCCCCGAACAGACGGCGGCCGCACTCGTCTCCTTCTGGGAAAGCCTGTAGGCGCCACCGCCAAAACCCGGCGAGGCCCGTGGGCGGCGACGTCACCAGGAACTCAGTACTGGGCCTGCAGGTGCTGCCAGAAACCGTCACGCAGCGCCCGGCGCAGATGCGCATGGCCGCGCAGCGAATGCTGAAGCAGCCGTTCGGCCTCGACCAGCAGGTCCTGGTCGACCGAGCCCGGCAGATACGGGTGGCCGGGCAGCAGATCGGCGAGGGATTCGCGGCCCCGGGCGGCCAGCCAGGCCGCGGCGATCTGCGCCCCGACGAACCGGACGTCTTCGCGCGAGGGCGCGGGGGTGTCGTCCTCGTAGGTGGTGACGGGGCGTCTGGTGACGTACGGGCGGCAGAAGTCCAGGTCGAAGGTGCGCTGGCTGTCGACCTCCCAGAGCAGCGGTTCGGCCTGGTTGCGCCCCTCCCCCGCCTCGATGCCCCACAGGTGCACACGGGCCCCGTATCCCTGCGCCGCCTCGACCGCGGACACCAGGTCCTCGTCGCCGCCGACGAGTGCCGCGTCGCTGATGGCGCGGTGCCGGGCGAGCGATTCGAGGTCGGTGCGGATGAGTGAGTCGACGCCCTTCTGCTGGTTGTTGGCGTTGAGGTTGCCGAGTCTGACCTTGACGTCGGGGAGTTCGGCGATGGACTGCTGCTCGATGGTGTGAATGCGCCGCCTGGCTCCGTCGTACCAGTACACGCGCAGCAGCCTGCTGTCTGCGAAGATCGTGCGGGCCTTGTCGATGAAGGCCTCGATCAGCCCTTCCGCGTCGAGGTCGAAGGAGCGGCGGTCCTCGGTGCCGGTGACGAGCAGTCCGGCCGCGGCGTACACATAGCCCGCGTCCACGAAGATGGCGTGGGTCGAGGGGGTCTTCGACACTTCGGCGAGCACGCGCTGGAGCAGCTCGTTGGTGCGGTCCAGGCGCTCGCCGATCTCTGCCTCGTTCATACGGGCCTCGTCGTGGACCTTGTCGCCGGCGCGTGCTGGGTGGCCTGCTGATACTTAGACATCCAAAAAATTTCCTTAGCGTAGGGAATGTTTGCCGGAGGCAAGTCGTTGTACCCCTCGTGGAGCGCAGGACATCGCTGTCGGGCGCTCTCATCCTTGCGGACGGGTCATCCGTCCTCCCAGTAGTTCTCCAGCAGGAGGATCAGACGAAGGGAAGCCGTATGCGCTTCGAGATCATGCGACTCGACGATGTCGACGGTACCGCCGTGGACAGCACCGTCGTGGACGCCGCCTCCGTCAACCGGATCGTGCAGCAGGCCGCAGCCATGGGCCAGCGCATCTACATCCGCCCGGCCGAATCCTCGGCTTCGTAACGCATCACGACGTACAAAGACGAAGCGCCCCCGTACGGACGGTCCGTACGGGGGCGCTGTGGTGTCCGCGGGCGCCGTCAGGCGTTCTGGACGACCTGGGTGACCCCGTTGATGATCTGCTGCACGGCGATGGCGGAGAGCATCATTCCGGCGAGCCTGGTCACCAGCACGACGCCGCCGTCCTTGATGACCCGGATGATCAGCAGCGAGTAACGCATGGTCAGCCAGAGCACGATGTGCATGGCGATGATCGCCGACCAGACCGAGATCTGGCTCCCCACGCTGTCGGCGTGCTGTACCGCCAGGATCACCGAGACGATCGCACCGGGTCCGGCGAGCAGCGGCATGCCCAGCGGCACGAGCGCCACGTTGACATCCTTCGTCTGCGTCGGTTCGTCGGTCTTGCCGGTGAGCAGATCGAGCGCGATCAGCAGCAGGAGAAGCCCGCCCGCGATCATCAGGGCGGGCACGGAGACATGCAGATAGTCGAGGATCTGCTGGCCGAGCACCCCGAAGACGGCGATCACGCCGAAGGCGACGGCCACGGCCTGCAGCGCCATCCTGCGCTGCATCTTGGCGGGGCGGCCCGCGGTGAGGGCGAGGAAGATCGGGGTGATTCCAGGAGGATCCATAATCACAAAAAGCGTGAGAAAAAGGGATCCGAAGACAGCAACGTCGAACACAGTGAGCCTTGCAGGAGGAGAGCGAAAAACGGCCTGGAGGAGCGCACCCCGAAACCGGGACGGCGGCCCGGGGCCATGGGTGCGCGGTGGAACGCGGAAGGGGGGCGAGCGGCGGTACGCGTCGGGCCGCCGGGGCCGGGCGCGGGGCTTCGGCCCCGGCCGGGACGCGTGCGGCGTTACACGGGGCGGGGTCCGCCGGCGCCCGGCACCGGGAAGGCTCCCGTGGCACGCCGGGTGATCTCGCCGTAGATCTCGGGGTCGGTGGTGCACTCGCCGAGCCCGACGGTCTTGCGGGTGCCGTGGTAGTCGCTGGAGCCGGTCGTCAGCAGCCCCAGCTCGCGGGCGAGCCCGCGCAGCCTGGCCCTGGTCGGCTCGTCGTGGTCCATGTGGTCGACCTCGACGCCGTCGAGGCCCGCGGCGGCGAGCTTCGCGATCGACGACTCGGGCACCACCTCACCGCGCTTGACGGCGAGCGGATGGGCGAAGACGGTGACGCCGCCGGCGGCCCTGACCAGCCGGATCGCGTCGAAGGGGTCGAGTTCGTGCTTCTCGGCGTACGCGCGTCCGCCGTTCGCGAGCCATTCGGGCGTGAAGGCGTCGGAGACGGTCTCGACGACGCCGAGCTCGACGAGCGCGGTGGCGAGGTGCGGCCTGCCGACCGATCCGTCCCCGGCGATCCGCGCGACCCGCTCCCACTCGATCGGCACGCCGAGCGCCTGGAGCTTGCCCACCATCGTCCGCGCACGCGGCACCCGGTCGTCCCGCACCAGCTCGCGTTCGCGGGCCAGCTCGGGCTCGTCGGGGTCGAAGAGGTACGCCAGCAGGTGCAGGCTCACGCCGTCGATCCGGCAGGAGAGCTCGGCGCCGGTGACGAGGGTGAGCCCCTCCGGCAGGGCGGCAATCGCCTCGGCGTGACCGCGCACGGTGTCGTGGTCGGTGAGGGCGACGACGTCGAGGCCCGCGGCAGCGGCGTTGCGCACCAGCTCGGCAGGGGTGTCCGTACCGTCCGACGCGGTGGAGTGGGTGTGCAGGTCGATGCGCACGACGCGTACTCCAGTGCTCGGGGCCGGACAGGGGGACGTTCAAGGATAACCGGCATCCGGACACCACCCGGACGGGCTCCTTCCGCCCCGACCGGTGCCGCGACCGGAAGGGGGACCGGGCCAGGGACGACGGGGCAACCCTTAGAGCAGGCGCGGGGTGAGCGCTCCGCACGGCACGAGATCCATCTCTCCCCCGGCCTCGCGCAGATCGGCGAGCACCAGCTCGTCGTACATCAAAAGCCCCGACTGCTCGGGCCAGACGATCGCCCAGAGCCAGAGCCCGCGCGCCTCACCCGCGAAGACCGCGCGGCCCTCGGGGGCGCCCTTGACGTGCCAGAGCGGAGTGGGACGTCCGGCGGCGAGCATCTTGACGTCCGGCGGGCCGTCGACATCCAGAAGCGGCCCGGGGTCGGGGCCGTCGATCCCGGCGTAGCGCGCCCCGAGTCCGACACCGAGCTCCTCGGTGACGAGCAGCAGCTCGCCGATGCCTCCGACGGGGCCGGGGCCGGAGCAGGCGACGACGGTGGCACGGCCGCCGCTGCGCTCGTCACCCGCGCTCGCCACGCCCGTGAACAGCCAGCCCACCGGCAGCGGCCAGGGCATCCACACCGGCACCCGGGCACGGCCCACGACCACGCCCAGCGCCTCGACGCTGGGCGGGACGACCGGTTGCAGCGGTTGCACACTGCCGTGCAGAGAGCACTGCCAGGTGTCGGCGAAGAGACCGGGCGCCCTGACCCGGCCTCCACACTTCGGGCAACTGGGTTCGCCCCTCATAGCGACCAACGGTCCTCCAGGTGGGCCGCCGCGTCAAGGATGATCACCCGTCCGCAGCGTGGCCGCGACCTGCAGAATTAGATGTAACTTGCATTTATTAGCTCCTCTAACTTATTCTGTGCATAACACAACGATCTACTGGAGAGCGAGAAGACCTATGCGGGGAGAGGATCCGTTCGATCAGGGAGCGGGCAGCATCCTGCGCCAGCCGAAGGCCGTCTGGGCCACGGCGGGCGCCTCTGTCGTCGCGTTCATGGGAATCGGCCTGGTGGACCCGATTCTGCCGTCCATCGCCAAGGGACTGGAGGCGACACCGAGCCAGGTGTCCCTGCTCTTCACCTCGTACTTCCTGATCACCGCCGTGGCCATGCTCGTCACCGGCTTCGTCTCCAGCCGGATCGGCGGCCGCAAGACGCTGCTGGTCGGCCTCGCGCTCGTCGTCGTCTTCGCCGCGCTCTCCGGCACCTCGTCGTCCGTCGCCGAACTCGTCGGCTTCCGGGCCGGCTGGGGCCTGGGCAACGCGCTCTTCGTCTCGACCGCGCTCGCCGTGATCGTCGGTGCGGCGGCCGGTGGCAGCGCCGCGGCGATCCTGCTCTACGAGTCTGCGCTCGGCCTCGGCATGGCCTGCGGCCCCCTGCTCGGCGCCCTGCTCGGTGATGCCAGCTGGCGCTACCCGTTCTTCGGCACGGCCGCGCTGATGGCGATCGGCTTCATCTGCATCACGCTGTTCCTGAAGGAGCAGCCCAGGCCCGCCGGCAAGACGTCACTGCTCGACCCGATCAAGGCGCTCGGCCACGGCGGCCTGGCCTCCGTCGCCACCTCGGCGTTCTTCTACAACTACGCGTTCTTCACGATCCTGGCGTTCACGCCGTTCGTGCTCAACATGACGCCGTACAAGTCGGGCGCGGTCTTCTTCGCCTGGGGTCTGCTGCTCGCGGTCTTCTCGGTGCTCGTCGCCCCGCGGCTGCAGAAGCGCTTCGGGTCGCTGAAGGTGCTCGGTGCCTCGCTGGTGCTGCTCGCCGTCGACCTCCTGGTCCTGGGGTACGGCAACCACACCGCCGCCATCGTCTGCACGATCGTCTCCGGCGCCTTCATCGGCATGAACAACACCGTCTACACGGAGCTGGCGCTCGGTGTGTCGGACGCGCCGCGCCCGGTGGCGAGCGCGGGCTACAACTTCGTCCGCTGGTTCGCCGCGGCCGCCGCCCCGTACCTCGCTCCGAAGATCGAGGAGTGGAGCAACATCCACATCCCGTTCGTGGTCGCCGCGATCGCGGCTGTGGTCGGTGCGATCGTCGTCCGGGTCCGGCGTACGGCGCTGACCCACGACGCGGAGGAACTGGAGCCGAAGCACGCCACCGAGGACGGCGTCACGGTCTTCGCCGACTGACCACGACGCCGGCCCCCGTTCCGCCCCGCCCGCGGCTCCCCCTCCTGGCCGCGCGGCGGGGCTTCCCCCTGCCCGGCATGACGTACGTCTCAGTCCAGGTCGACGGAGGCACGGAGCGGATCACGCAGATCCGTACCGTGCGAGAGCCACCGCTCCTGGAGTTCCTGCGCACCCCGGACCCGCTTCCACGCGGCCTCGTTGTGCGTCATCGGCAGCAACGGCAGGAACCGCACCGGATCCATGGGGCCGCCCGCCTCCGGACCACCGCCGCTCGCGGAGCCGCCGGGCGCGGGCTCGTTCGGATCCAGGTCCTCGACCAGCCCGCCCGGCTCGGCGACCAGTACGGAGCTGAAGGGGGCCCCGGGCCACAGCGGTTCACCGACGTCCAGCGAGGCCCCGGGCGCCACGATCACCCCCTCGACCTGCGGGGAGGCCGCCAGCACGGCCAGCGGGCGCAGCACCTTGTCGGTGTCGGCGAGCCCCGCGCGCACGGAGAGGATCAGCTCGGCGCGCGGTCCCCTGACCGGATCCGCGAGGGTCGCGGTCGGGTCGGTCATCGGCTGCGCGGACATGCCGAGCGTGGCGTAGCGCACCACGTCGCCGTCGACGAAACGGAGCACCTCGATGCGGTCGGTGCCGAGAAACGTCACTGCGGCGCGCGCGTCCGGTTCGCCGAGGGCCGTCAGCAGCCGGGCCTCGACCAGAGCAAGAATTTCTCCCATCCCGCGAGCATAGGACGCGTATGGAACGGGCAAAGTAAGGGATTGGCCCTCGGACGGCTGATAGTCTTGGCCGCTGGTCGGGGCAGCACGCAGAAGCGTCGCTCTCAGCCCCGACGACACGTCATCCCCCAAGGGGGACCGGCTGGAGGAGGTGGGGCTGCCATGGATCGAAGTCGACCGTGCAGTACCAACCGCTCTTCCGCATCTCACCTCTCTTCGGTGATCTGAAGCCTTCTCGGTCAAGGCCCATGGCATTGCGCACGACGGAAGAGCACTTCCCTTTTGCCTGTCTGTAGCGAACGCCGTCATCGCGCCGCCGCGGTGCCGCCCGCTTTGCGGACGTGAGCACACGTCCCCATTCCGGGCTGTTCCACGCGCCCGACGACGGCCCTCCGTGAAGGAGCCAGCCATGTCGATGATCCGCGACCTGCGCGCCGCCGTGCGCCCGTCCCTGCGCAAGAGCAACGCCCTGCACAACAGTTACGACACCACCCGGGACCCGTCCGTCTCCAGCGCGGTGGTCGACTGCGCGGTCTACCGCGACGGACGGCGCCTGGAGAGCGGCACCTGCCGCACGCCGCACGAGGCGATGCTCCAGGTGCGCGAGGAGGGCGGCTTCGCCTGGATCGGACTGCACGAGCCGACCGAGGAGGAATTCGCCGGGATCGCCCGGGAGTTCGGGCTCCACCCGCTCGCCGTCGAGGACGCCGTCCACGCCCACCAGCGGCCGAAGCTGGAGCGGTACGACGACACGCTCTTCACCGTCTTCAAGACCATCCACTACGTCGAGCACACCGAGCTCACCGCGAGCAGCGAGGTCGTCGAGACCGGCGAGGTGATGTGCTTCACCGGCCGGGACTTCGTCATCACCGTGCGGCACGGCGGCCACGGCTCGCTGCGCGCGCTGCGGCACCGGCTGCAGGACGACCCCGAACTGCTCGCCAAAGGGCCCTCCGCGATCCTGCACTCCATCGCCGACCATGTCGTCGACGGCTACATCGCGGTGGCGGGTGCGGTCCAGGACGACATCGACGAGGTGGAGATCGAGGTCTTCTCCACCCCCGCGAAGGGCAGCCCGCGCGGCTCCGACGCCGGCCGGATCTACCAGCTCAAGCGCGAGGTCCTGGAGTTCAAGCGCGCCGTGTCGCCGCTGCTGCGGCCGATGCAGCTGCTGAGCGAGCGGCCGATGCGGCTGATCGACCCCGACATCCAGAAGTACTTCCGTGACGTCGCCGACCACCTGGCGCGGGTGCACGAGGAAGTCATCGGCTTCGACGAACTGCTGAACTCGATCCTCCAGGCCAACCTGGCGCAGGCGACCGTCGCGCAGAACGAGGACATGCGCAAGATCACGTCCTGGGCGGCCATCGTCGCCGTACCGACGATGATCTGCGGCGTCTACGGCATGAACTTCAAGCACATGCCCGAGCTGGGCTGGAAGTACGGCTATCCGATGGTGCTGGGCGTCATCGGGGTGGTCTGCTTCTCCATCCACCGCACGCTCAAGCGCAACGGCTGGCTCTAATAGAGTTCGGGTATGACTGCTGCTGCCGCTGACGTGCCGCTGGGCCGGGCTCTCGTCGAGGAGGCCACCAAGAAGTCCGGCCTCATCTGGGTGCGGGGCACCGGGCCCGCGCGGGCGCTGTGGCACGTGTGGCACGAGGGTGCGGCGCATCTGGTCGGCGACGGCCCCGGTGAGCAGCCGCTCCCGGCCGGTCTCGTCGACGGTTCCGCCGCCGAGGTGACCGTACGCAGCAAGGACAAGGGCGGCCGGCTGGTGGCCTGGACGGCCGCCGTGACGGAGCTCGCGCCGCACTCCGAGGAGTGGGAGGCCGCGGTCGTCGAGCTCAAGGGCAAGCGGCTGAACGCACCGGACGCCGAGCGGATGACGGAGCGGTGGGCGCGCGAGTGCCGGGTGCTGCGGCTGACGCCCGGCGCGTTCCGTACGGAGCTGCCGGACTCCTCACTGGCCGCGGCGCCCCTGCCGACGTCCGCGACCACACGACGACCGGTACCGGCCGGGCTGCCGCGGCTGCTGAAGCGGGGACGCAAGGGCTGACCGGGCTCCGGCGGCCCGGCACGGCCATCCGGACGCGGTGCGGCCGGACGTGGCGACCGGCGCCGGGCACGGCAGGGTGCGGTCGGGCCGGAGCCGAGCCCCCTGATCCGTACGACCGGTCCGGGTGTCGCGCGGCCGGTCTCAGGACGACGTCTTGGGCAGCTGCTGCCCGTAGTCGACCGTGTCCCCCTTCGCCGGGGCCTCCAACGGGAACTCCTTGCCCCAGTCCGACAGCGTCACGATCCCCCCACCGGCGGCGCGCGCGAAGCGCAGCGGATACGGCGTGCCCTCCAGCGAGACGTCGAGCGTGCCGCCCTCGCCCTTGCCGCCCGTGATCTGAACGGTCCGGGTCGGTCCGACCGTGCCGCGGTCGCCCTTGTTGAGGGTGCCGTGCAGCGTGAGCAACCCGTCGAGCAGGGTCTTCTTGTCCGTGAACCCGCGCAGCTGCTTGTACGTGGGGTCGCCCTCGGGCACCTTCACGTATTTGTCCTGGAGCTTGTCCGCGGCGGCCCCGCCCGCGTGGGCGTCGGCGCCGGGCTTCTCGTCGTGGCTCCAGAACCCCGAGTCCGCCCTCAGATAGAGATCGTCACCGATCCGCAGCAGCTCGAAGGTGCTGTCCTTCGAGACGACGGAGCCGGTGCCGCCCTTCTCCCTGAGCCGCATGTTGAGCTGGTACGTGCCACCCTTGCTGACCAACTTCCCGGCGAGGCGCACCGCGTCGGCCGAGTCCGCGGCGGTCTGCGCCTTCTTCTCGATCTCCGCGGCGGTGAGTTTGCCGACCCCGTTGGTCCCCTTGTCCGGATCCTCGCCCCCGCACGCCGTGAGGGCGGTGGTCAGCCCCGCGCAGAGCACAACGGCGAGGGCGGTCCGACGTCGGGCCCGGACGGGCCGAACGGAAGAGGTCACGGGCGCACTGCCTCTCATCTGCATGGCGGGGGTGGCAGACGGCAGCGTACCCGTGCCGTTCATGCCTTCCGGCAGAGAGCCGTACGGACGGGTCCACCGGGGCGGCCCGGAGCGGTACGGGCTAGCCTGATCCCGTCATAACAGAACGGACCGGACAGGGAAGTCGTACACGGAAGAAGGAGGCGCACCATGGCGGCAGGCGCCCCCCGGGTCTTCGTCTCGCATCTCGCCGGCGTCCCGGTCTTCGACCCCAACGGCGAGCAGGTGGGCCGCGTCCGCGATCTGGTCGCCATGCTGCGGGTCGGCGGCCGGCCGCCCCGGCTGCTCGGTCTGGTCGTCGAGGTGCTCACCCGCCGTCGCATCTTCGTCCCGATGACCCGGGTCACCGGGATCGAGTCCGGTCAGGTCATCACCACCGGCGTGGTCAACGTGCGGCGCTTCGAACAGCGGCCCACCGAACGTCTGGTGCTCGGCGAGTTCCTCGACCGGCGCGTACGCCTCGTGGAGACCGGTGAGGAGGTCACCGTCCTCGATGTCGCCATCCAGCAGCTCCCGGCCCGCCGCGACTGGGAGATCGACAAGTACTTCGTGCGCAAGGGCAAGGGCGGGGCGCTGCGGCGCAAGGGCGAGACCCTGACGGTCGAATGGTCGGCGGTCAGCGGATTCTCGCTGGAGGAGCACGGACAGGGCACCGAGTCCCTGGTCGCCACGTTCGAGCAGCTCCGGCCGACCGACGTGGCCAACGCGCTGCACCATCTGTCGCCGAAGCGACGGGCCGAGGTCGCCGCCGCGCTCGACGACGACCGGCTCGCCGACGTCCTGGAGGAGCTTCCGGAGGACGACCAGGTGGAGATCATCGGCAAGCTCAAGGAGGAACGCGCCGCCGATGTCCTGGAGGCCATGGACCCGGACGACGCCGCCGATCTGCTGTCCGGGCTCCCCGAGGAGGACAAGGAGCGGCTGCTGACCCTGATGCGGCCGGACGACGCGGCGGACGTGCGGCGCCTCATGTCGTACGAGGAACGGACCGCGGGCGGCCTGATGACCACCGAGCCGATCATTCTGCGCCCGGACGCGACGGTCGCCGACGCGCTCGCGCGGGTCCGGCAGGCCGATCTGTCCCCGGCGCTCGCCGCCCAGGTGTACGTGTGCCGCTCCCCCGACGAGACACCGACCGGCAAGTACCTGGGCACCGTGCACTTCCAGCGACTGCTGCGCGATCCGCCGTACGCCCTGGTCAGCTCGATCGTCGACAGCGATCTCGTCCCCCTCGCGCCGGACACTCCGCTGCCGGACGTGACGAGCTATCTGGCCGCGTACAACCTGGTCTCCGTGCCGGTGGTGGACGAGAGCGGTTCACTGCTCGGCGCGGTGACCGTCGACGACGTGCTCGACCACCTACTGCCCGAGGACTGGCGGGAGACGGACTTCCACGGTGAGGAGGAGGCCGCCCGTGGCCGGTGAGGACCGCGTGAAAGGGGCGTCCACGGGTGCCTCGGGCATCGCGCGCCCGCCTCGTTCCCGGCTGGACCAGCCGAAGGCACCACGTCGGCGGCTGCTGCCCGAATACGACCCCGAGTCGTTCGGCCGACTCTCCGAACGGATCGCCCGATTCCTGGGCACCTGGAGCTTCATCGCCTGGATGACACTGTTCATCATCACCTGGCTGGTGTGGAACGTCTCCGCGCCCGCGGCGTGGCGGTTCGACGGGTACCCGTTCATCTTCCTGACGCTGATGCTGTCGCTCCAGGCCTCGTACGCGGCCCCGCTGATCCTGCTCGCGCAGAACCGGCAGGCCGACCGCGACCGGGTCACCTACGAGCAGGACCGCAAGCAGAACGAGCGCTCCATCGCGGACACCGAGTACCTCACCCGCGAGATCGCGGCACTGCGGATGGGCCTCGGCGAGGTCGCCACCCGCGACTGGATCCGCTCGGAGCTGGAGGACCTCATGAGGGATCTGGGAGGCCGGCAAGCGTCGCTCCCGGCCGAGAGCGACGAGGACCACTGACGGGGTTACTCGCGCGTAGCAGCGGGCGCCGTACGCCCTCCCGATGCCCGCACCGCCCTTTCAACGAGCGCCGCGCCGCGCACCCGTACTATCAATGTATGGCTACGGAAGACGCGGTGCTTGAGGCACTGGCGACAGTGAACGACCCGGAGATCCACCGCCCGATCACCGAACTCGGCATGGTGAAGTCGGTCGAGATCGGTGCTGACGGTGTGGTCGCTGTCACGGTCTATCTCACGGTCTCAGGCTGTCCGATGCGCGAGACGATCACCAAGAACGTGACCGACGCGGTGGCGAAGGTCGAAGGCGTCAGCCGCGTCGACGTCACGCTCGACGTGATGAGTGACGAACAGCGCAAGGAGCTCACGTCCTCGCTGCGCGGTGGCACGGCGGAGCGCGAGGTGCCGTTCGCCAAGCCCGGCTCGCTGACCCGGGTCTACGCGGTCGCGTCCGGCAAGGGCGGCGTCGGCAAATCGTCGGTCACGGTGAACCTGGCGGCGGCGATGGCGGCCGACGGCCTCAAGGTCGGTGTCGTGGACGCGGACATCTACGGGCACAGCGTGCCCCGGATGCTCGGTGCGGACGGCAAGCCGACCCAGGTCGAGAACATGATCATGCCGCCGTCGGCGCACGGCGTGAAGGTCATCTCCATCGGCATGTTCACCCCGGGCAACGCCCCGGTGGTGTGGCGCGGACCGATGCTGCACCGCGCACTCCAGCAGTTCCTCGCCGATGTGTACTGGGGCGACCTGGACGTCCTGCTGCTCGACCTGCCGCCGGGCACCGGTGACATCGCGATCTCGGTGGCGCAGCTCGTGCCGAACGCCGAGATCCTGGTCGTCACGACCCCGCAGCAGGCGGCGGCCGAGGTGGCCGAGCGAGCCGGTTCGATCGCCGTGCAGACGCACCAGAAGATCGTCGGCGTCGTCGAGAACATGTCGGGACTGCCGTGCCCGCACTGCGACGAGATGGTCGACGTCTTCGGCACCGGCGGTGGCCGGAGGGTCGCCGAGGGACTGACGAGGACGGTCGGCGCGGAGGTGCCGGTGCTCGGCTCCATCCCGATCGACGTCCGGCTGCGCGAGGGCGGCGACGAGGGCAAGCCAGTCGTCCTGTCCGACCCCGACTCTCCCGCCGGCAAGGCGCTCCGCACCATCGCGGACAAGCTGGGAGGCCGTCAGCGCGGCCTGTCCGGCATGTCGCTGGGCATCACCCCGCGCAACAAGTTCTGAGCCGGGTCGAGGGACGGGGGCGACTGTCCTCTCGCCACGGCCGGTGATCCTCGGCCGGTGGTCCGTCCTCGCTCGCCGGACGGGTTCGGTCATCGGGCCCGTCCGGGAACGGCAACGGGGTCGCGGGCGGGAGGCGACCGGACGGGACCGGTCACCGCCCCACCGCCCGGCCCTACGCGTACGTCGTGATGTCGCCGACCACCGAGAAGCCCAGCCCGTACGCGCTCATTCCGCGCCCGTACGCGCCGATGTGCACCCCGCCGCGCGCCGACCCCGCCAGCACCCAGCCGAACTCGGACTCGCGGTAGTGGAACGGCACGGGGACGCCGTCCACCGGCAGCGACAGCACCGACCACGCGGGGCCGTCCAGATCGTCGGCTAGCTCGAACGCCGTCTCCGTCTGCTGGTCCAGCCAGTCGTCACGCAGTGAGTGATCCATCTGCGCCGGCCATGTGCAGGCCAGCAGACCGGACCCGGCCAGCCAGGCCGCGGAGGAGACCGTGGTCGCGTCCAGCACCCCCGTACCGTCTCCGCTGTGCCGCACCGGGCTGCTGGCCACCGTCACGACGACGGCGAATCGTTGTTTCTCGGCACCCGCGTCGGCCCGTACCGACGGCTCGTCACCGTGCCCGATGGAGCCGTGCTGCACCGTGCCGTCCGCGGCGGTGCCCACCTGCATCAGCCGACGCGGGCCGGTGAAGGCCTCGTCCAGCGCGTACCAGGGAAACGGAGCAGCCAGATATCCGTCGACAGTACGCCGGGCCGCCGGCATCCCCTCTGCGGTGGCTGTGTCCGGCGCGTCTTCCGCGCCCACCCGACTGGTCGTCTCCATCTGCCCGGCCGCCTCCTCGATCCCTGAGGTCCGGAGCGGCCCGCCCCCCACGGGCGTCCTCACAACCGGACAGATGGAGAATAGCCATACCGTCCGGACGAGTCGGGATTGACTGCGGTCAGGTGGCGTCGGCGTCGAACGGCGGGCGGTCGTCCTTCGCGGGCTGTTCACGCTTCTTGAGCAGGTCCGGAGTCCCGGCGGAGCCGTTGGCGGCGGTGATCGCCGAGCCGCCCGACACGCCGCTGCGGGAGTCCGCGGACTCCTCGGCGACGCTCTCCCTGCCGTTCACCGCGTCGGTGACCTCCGCCAAGTCCTTGCGCAGGTCGAAGCTCTCGCGGATCTCCTTCAGCCCCAGGTCGTCGCCGCCGTCCATGAGCTGCTTGCGGACGAAGGTCTTGGGGTTGAGGTCCTCGAACTCGAAGTCCTTGAACTCCGGGCCGAGCTCCGTACGGATGTCCTCCTTGGCGCTCTCCGAGAACTCGCGGATCTTACGGATGAAGCGCGAGGCGTCCTGGATGACCTTGGGCAGCTTGTCCGGGCCGAAGATCAGCACGCCCAGGATCGCGAGCGTCACCAGCTCCAGTGGGCCTATGTCATTGAACACCCTGTTGCTCCTCGTGTTCTCCGAGACCGGGTCGGTTGTGGTCCGGACCCGGCCCACGGTACCGGTCGAAACTACCCGCGCGGTAGCGTCCCGTGGCTGTCACGTGCCGGTTGCGGAGCCAAGCGTCAAAGAGATGGACAGGTCTTTACCACCACGGGTCAGGGTGAGGTCCAGACGGTCGCCGGGCCGGTGGGCGCGGATCTTCACGATCAGCTCCTCGCCGCTGTGCACCCGCTGACCGTCGACCGCGGTGATGACGTCGCCCGGCTTGATCCCGGCCTTGGCCCCGGGCCCGTCGGGCGCCACCGCGGACTTGCCCGCGGCGCCCTTCGTGCCGACCTTGGCGCCGTCGCCGGTGTACTTCATGTCCAAGGTGACGCCGATCACCGGGTGAGTGGCCTTCCCGGTGTTGATCAGCTCCTCAGCGACCCGCTTGCCCTGGTTGATCGGAATGGCGAAGCCGAGACCGATGGACCCGGCCTGCCCGCCCTCGGTGCTCGAACCGTTGTCCGCGGCGCGGATGGCGCTGTTGATGCCTATGACATGGGCGGCGGTGTCGACGAGCGGGCCGCCGGAGTTGCCCGGGTTGATCGGGGCATCGGTCTGCAGCGCGTCGACGTAGCTGATGTCGCTGCCGTCCCCCTTCTCGCCGCCTGCGGTGATCGGCCGGTCCTTGGCGCTGATGATGCCGGAGGTCACCGTGTTGGACAGGTCGAAGGGGGCGCCGATGGCCACCACCGGGTCACCGACCTGCACATTGTCGGAGTTGCCCAGCGGCAACGGCTTGAGGCCCAAGACGCCGGTGACCTTGACCACGGCGAGGTCGTAGCCGCTGTCCTTGCCGACGACCTCGGCGTGTGCGGTCTCGCCGCCGCTGAACGTCACGGTGATCTCGCCGGAGGACCCGGCCGGGGCGACGACATGGTTGTTGGTGAGGATGTGGCCGCGGTTGTCGAGAACGAATCCGGTGCCGGTGCCGGACTCGGCCGCCCCGCTGACGTGGAGGGTGACCACGCTGGGCAGGGCACTGGCGGCGATGCCCGCGACGCTGTCGGGGGCGCGGCCGCCGGCGTTCCGGCCGGCCTGCGGCAGCTCGACCTGGGTGAGACCGCCGTTGCGCTCGATGTAGGAGCCGATGCCGCCGCCGATGCCACCGGCCACCAGCGCGAGCAGCACCGCACCGATGAGGAGGGAGCCACGACGGCTCTTCTTCCGGCCGTTCTCGGCCCCGAGCGGCGGCCCCGGATCGGTCAGCGGCTGCCGGGGCGCACCCCAGGGGTCGTACTGGAGCCACTGCGTCGACTGGGGCAGCTGAGGCTGGAGCACGGGCTGCGCACCCTGGGGGTGCTGGGACTGGGGGTGCTGAGGCGGTGAGTGCTGGGGCGGGGGCGTGAAACCGGGGGCGGCAGTGGTGGCGTTGGGCAGGCCGGCCCCGTTCATCGCCGCGTACTGCGGGGGTACGGGGGTGCCGTGCGCCGGGGTGGGGACCGGTCGCTGTACGGGCGGTGCGGGCGCCCAGGGGCCGGGTCCGCCGTACGGCGGGGTGCTGTACTGATCGGGCTCGTGCAGGGGCGCGGGCGCTTGTGCCACGCTCGTCGGATCCGTCACATCGGCCGTCACATCGGCTGCGGACACCGCGTCCTCGACGGAGGACGGCTCGTCCGGCGCTGTGCGGGCGGTGCGTCCCGGCGCGGGCCGGCTCCACCACTTCGCCTTCGGCCCGGTGGACTTCCCGTCTTCCATGCTCTCCCCGCAACTGCCGCGACCGGCCTCTGCACGCCCGGGTAGGGGCGCCCCTCCCGGAATTCCTCCCGGAATTCAACCAGGTTTGCGAAGGTCTGCGCAGACCTTGGTCAGCGCCGGGAGGAAAGCGGAAGACCGCGATCGGCAGGGGTGGGGAGGGCGGAGGCCGACGGAGGCGTCCAGGACGGCTGCGCGGAGGGCGACGGGGGCTGCGGCGGGGCGAGTCTGCCGAGCACTCGGGCGAAGAGCGGGGAGGTGCCGGTCGGACGTATCAGCGGTGGCGCGGACACATTGGTCAGGACCGGGACGGCGAAGGTGCTGTCCGTGAGGCTTCCGGAGGTGAGCAGCACGGGGGCGGCGGAGGCCACGGCCGGTGTGGCCTCCGGCCCGGGCGGCGGGCCGGCGGCGGCGGTCGAGCGGTCGGCCGCCTCCGTCGCGGCGAGCGAGCCCTGCCCGCCGCCGCGGCGGCTCCCGGCGCCGGTGTTCTCACCGCGGGATGTCGTGTCGAGCGGGGTCACCGTGTTTCCGGTGCCCGCGGCCCGCGCCGGGGTGCCGGAACCCGCGCCGGTCGGCAGGGCGCCGCCCAGCGCGATGGCCGCCAGCGATACGGCGCTGGCGGCTGCGAAGGCGAATCTCCGGCCGCGCCACGGCGAACGGTCCCCCTCGCGGCTCACCTCATGGATCCGGAAGCCCGAGCGGGAGGAACCACCCGGCAGTACGGCGGTCGATCCGTGCGGGTCCCGGAGGAAGCCGAAACCGCCCAGGGGCAAATCGCCCGGCGACTCCGTGCGGCTGCCGGACGGCTGGATCATGGGGAAGAGCCCGTCGGCGAAGCGCCCGGAGCCGCCGAATGGTCTTCCCTGGCCGTCGTCGTCACCCCCCGGCCCCCCGGGAAGGCCCTGCAGCCGGGCGAGGAACCCCTCGGACGGCGAAGGCGGGGCGGACTGAGCGAAGACGCTCTTCAGGCGCCGCTGGGCGGCAGCCTCGGCCTTGCACTTGGCACAGGTCGCGAGGTGCGCGAGCACCCGCTCTCGGGTGTCGTGTTTAAGTTCGCCGTCGACAAGCGCGGCGAGTCGGTCCCCCAGGTGTTGCTCCGCAGGGGTCGGACTTGTGCCACTCACGCCGTTCCGCCCTCCCCTGCCAGGATCGCGCCCGCCAGCGAGCGCTGCTCGGCACGGGCCTCGGGCGAACGGTGCTGCAGCGCCTTGCGCAGGTGCGAGCGACCGCGGTGGATACGGCTGCGCACGGTGCCGAGCTTCACGCCCAGCGTCGCGGCGATCTCCTCGTACGAGAGGCCCTCGATGTCACAGAGCACGACGGCGGCACGGAATTCGGGCGCGAGGGTGTCCAGCGCCTGCTGCACGTCCGCGTCGAAGTGGGTGTCGTTGAAGACCTGCTGCGGGGACGGCTCACGGCTCGGCAGTCGCTCGGCGGCGTCGTCGCCGAGGGAGTCGAAGCGAATCCGCTGCTTGCGGCGGACCATGTCCAGGAACAGATTGGTCGTGATGCGGTGCAGCCAGCCTTCGAAGGTGCCCGGCGTATAGGTCGACAGCGACCGGAACACGCGCACGAAGACCTCCTGGGTGAGGTCCTCCGCGTCGTGCTGGTTGCCCGTCAGCCTGTAGGCAAGGCGGTAGACACGGCCGCTGTGCGTGCTGACGATCTCTTCCCATGAGGGCGGTGTCCACGCCTGGGAGTCCGCATCTGAGGCGAAGGTCGCGGTCGTTGCGGAGTCGTTGGAAGAACGGTCAGCAATCTTGGTCACGGATTTCGGCTCACCCGCCGACCTGAGAAAGCGCCGAAGCGCTCCTCTCCGATCCACAGGCGCAGCCGCACCTCCCCTATCGGCTCTGGTGGTGTCCAGTGGAGCCCCTACCATAGCCACCTCGCCCGTTAGCTCCGGATAAGCCTTTTTTCCTGCTGGGGCCGGGGGTCACCCCGGGTACCGCCGGCTCATGGTTCCCGGACCCGATCCGCGAGCCGATTCCATGCGCTTTCCCCTGCCCTTGGACAACGCCTGGTCCCATCAGCGGGTTCCCGGGTGCAGCGGATACAGTCACCGTTGCGCCAACTACGGGGACAGGAGAGGGTCATTACCGCCAACCGGCAGACGAGCTGGGCGTTCGCCGACGCCTTTGTCGCCGAGGACGAAGCATTGCGCTGGGCCCGGGACCGGGCCCGGGAGGCAGGGCTTCGCTCGGTGTCGCCAGGTACCGGCGCCGCGCTGCGCTTGCTCGCTGCCACGACGGACGCCAAAGCCGTGGCCGAAATCGGCACCGGGACGGGCGTGTCCGGACTCTATCTGCTGCACGGCATGCGGCCCGACGGGGTGCTGACCACGGTCGACCCGGAGCCCGAGCGCCAGCAGTTCGCCCGTGAGGCGTTCCGGGCCGCGGGGTTCGCCACCAACCGGGCCCGCTTCATTCCCGGCCGCGCCCTGGACGTACTGCCACGGCTCGCGGACGGCGGGTACGACCTGGTGTTCTGTGACGGCGACCGGCTGGAGAGCCTCGACTGTCTCGCTGAATCGTTGCGCCTGCTGCGGCCGGGCGGCCTGGTCTGCTTCGAGGGCGTGTTCGCCGACGGCCGTACGGTCGATTCCGCGGCACAGCCCGCGGAGGTGCTGCGGCTGCGGGAGCTGCTGCGCGCGGTGCGGGAGAGCCAGGAGCTGATGGCGACCCTGCTGCCGGTGGGCGACGGACTGCTGTGTGCGGTGCGGCGGGGCTGAGAGCCTGTCGGGGCGGGGGTCCTCGTCCCGCGCCCGGGGCGTCCGGGCACGCACGCCCTCCGTCGCCGGACCGGCCCGCTTCCGCCGCGATGTTCCGACCGCCGGACGGGCCCTGCTCCGCCGCGCGTGAACGCATCACTGCCCCGGCACGGACACCGTGCCGGGGCAGTGATGAAGTGTGGGCGCTTCTGCTCAGCCGACGACCTTCTTGAGGGCGTCGCCGAGTGCATCGGCCTCGTCCGGGGTCAGCTCCACGACAAGCCGACCGCCGCCTTCGAGCGGAACGCGCATGACAATGCCCCGCCCCTCCTTTGTCACCTCGAGCGGGCCGTCGCCCGTCCGCGGCTTCATGGCCGCCATGCTCGTTCCCCTTCCTGAAACCAGCTCATCGCAACCGGCGGCCCCATGACAGGCGCTGTGTCACCGGCATCGAACACATTGCTTCCAGGCCATTATCCCGCATCACAGACCCTGATGACCAACATCGGTCTGCATCGCTTGCGCAACGCGCTTTCTCAAAACCACCCAATTCGGCGATCCAGCTGCGATACTCCGTCCCCTTCGCCCCTTCATAAGCGCGCAATTGTTAGACGCAGGTCACATGTTCGCTCGCGCCCGAGTCGGCCATGCTTGCCTGGACAGGCATTGCCCGAGGCGCAGAGGGGACAGCGAAATGGCCGACCGGATGGCGGACAGCGTGCTCTACGAGGTGAGCGAGGGGCTCGCGACGATCACGATCAACCGTCCCGACGCGATGAACGCCATGAACACCGCGACCAAGGTGGCACTCCGTGACGCACTGCGGTCCGCGGCGGCCGACGCCGACGTACGGGCCGTTCTGCTCACCGCGACGGGGCGCGCCTTCTGCGTCGGCCAGGACCTGAAGGAGCACATCGGCAAGCTCGACGAGGCCCGCGAGTCCGGTGGCGGCAATGCGCTGAGCACCGTGCAGGAGCACTACAACCCGATCGTGCGGGCCATCACCGAGATGCCCAAGCCGGTGGTCGCCGGGGTGAACGGTGTCGCGGCCGGGGCCGGTTTCGGCTTCGCGCTCGCCTGCGACTACCGGGTGGTCGCCGACACCGCCTCGTTCAACACGTCCTTCGCCGGGGTGGCCCTCACCGCCGACTCGGGCGTCTCCTGGACGCTGCCCCGGCTGATCGGGCAGAGCCGCGCCGCGGACCTGCTGTTCTTCCCGCGCTCGATCTCCGCGCAGGACGCCCACGAGCTGGGCATCGTGAACAAGCTGGTGCCCGCCGCCGACCTGGCCGCCGAGGCCGCGGCCGTGGCCCGCGCCCTGGCGTCCGGTCCCACGGTGGCGTACGCCTCGCTCAAGGAGTCCCTGGCCCACGGCGCCACTCACACGCTGAGCGAGGCGCTGGAGAAGGAGGACGAACTCCAGACGAGGGCGGGCGCTTCCGAGGACCACGCCATCGCGGTGCGGGCGTTCCTGAACAAGGAGAAGCCGAAGTACCTCGGCCGGTAGTCACCGGGGCCGGTCCGGCCCCGGTCCGCCCGACGGGTCCTACGCCCCGCCGCCGCGCGCCACGCAGTCGGCCAGGTGGTCGTCGACCAGGCCGCAGGCCTGCATCAGGGCGTAGGCCGTCGTGGGTCCGACGAAGCGCAGGCCGCGCTTCTTCAGGTCCTTGGCCAGCGCCGTGGACTCCGGGGTGACCGCGGGAACGTCTGTGACGGTGAGCGGGGCCGGGCGGGCGGCCGGGTCGGGGGCGTGGGACCAGATCAGCTCGTCCAGCTCACCGGCGCGCCAGTCGGCCAGCACCTTGGCATTGGCGAGGGTCGCGTCGATCTTCGCCCGGTTGCGGATGATCCCGGCGTCGGCGAGGAGCCGCTCCTTGTCGGCGTCGGTGAACTCCGCCACCGCGGCGATCTTGAACCCGGCGAAGGCGGAGCGGAAGCCCTCTCGGCGACGCAGGATCGTCAGCCAGGAGAGACCGGACTGGAACGCCTCCAGACAGAGCCGTTCGAACAGGGCGTCGTCGCCGTGGACAGGGCGGCCCCACTCGGTGTCGTGGTACGTGAGGTAGTCCTCGGTGGAGAGCCCCCACGGGCAGCGCAGGCCGCCGTCCGGGGCCGCTTCCGGGCCGCCGCTCATCGCTGGGGCTCCTCTCCCTGCTCGCCGGGCCGTCGGACGTCCTGTCCCGGGTCCTGCCGAGGGTCCTGGCGGGGCGCTTCCCACGGTGCGCGCGGACGGTCCTCCGGTGGCTCCCACGTCAGCTCCGGCCGGTCCTCCGGCCGCTTGAGCAGATCGGGGCCGCCGACCGCGGTCGCCTGCGCCCCGGCCAGCGCCGACTCCAGTTCCGCGATGCGCGCGTCCCGCTCGGCGAGCTCCGCCCCGAGCCGGTCGAGCGCCTCGTCGACATCCGTCATGCGGTAGCCGCGCACGGCCACCGGCAACCGCAGCGCCTCGACGTCCGCGCGGCCCACCGGACGCGTCGCGGGCAGCGGATCGGTCAGCCGCTCGGGCGCCACGTCCTGCAGGACGGCGCTCTTCCCCCCTCCGACCACCGCGAGGGTGACCGCGGCCACGACCACCACCATCGCCAGCAGCAAGAACCAGAACACGCGCATCTCCCCGGGAGCGGAAACCTGTCCGGGTCCGATCGTGCCATGCGGCACTGACAGTCACGGCCTCGCCCACGGCAGGGAGCGGGCCCACGACGCCCCGCGACCGCGCAGCCCGCTCCCTGTCGTGGGCGAGGCCGCTAGGGTCGCAGGCGACCCATGGGGCGATCTACCAGAGGAGAAACACGGGATGCGAAGCGGTGCGCTCAGGCTGGGCCGACGTGAATTCGGTGCGCACGAGCCGGTGATCATGGCGATCGTGAACCGTACCCCGGACTCCTTCTACGACCAGGGCGCGACGTTCCGGGACGAGCCGGCGCTCGCCCGGGTCGAGCAGGCCGTGGCGGACGGCGCGGCGATCGTCGACATCGGGGGCGTGAAGGCGGGCCCCGGCGAAGAGGTGACCGCCCAGGAGGAGGCCCGTCGCACGGTGGGGTTCGTCGCCGAGGTGCGGCGCCGCCACCCGGACGTGGTGATCAGTGTCGACACCTGGCGCCACGATGTCGGCGAGGCGGTCTGCGAGGCCGGGGCGGATGTGCTGAACGACGCGTGGGGAGGCGTCGACCCGAAGCTCGCGGAGGTCGCCGCGCGGTACGGCGCCGGTCTGGTGTGCACGCACGCGGGCGGCGCCGAGCCGCGGACCCGGCCGCACCGGGTCGCGTACGACGACGTGATGACGGACATCCTGCGGGTGACGGTGGGACTGGCCGAGCGGGCGGTCGAGCTGGGGGTGCGGCCGGACGGCATCATGATCGACCCCGGTCATGACTTCGGGAAGAACACCCGGCACTCGCTGGAGGCGACGCGTCGGCTCGGCGAGATGACCGAGACCGGGTGGCCGGTCCTCGTCTCGCTGTCAAACAAGGACTTCGTCGGCGAGACGCTCGACCGGCCGGTGAAGGAACGGGTGATCGGGACACTGGCGACGACGGCCGTCTCCGCATGGCTGGGGGCACAGGTGTACCGGGTGCACGAGGTGGCGGAGACGCGGCAGGTGCTGGACATGGTGGCCTCCATCGCGGGGCACCGGGAACCGGCGGTCGCGCGGAGAGGACTGGCGTAGCCGGGGCGCGGGGCGGCGGAACGAGGCCGACGGTCGCTCGGAGAGGGCCGGCGTAGCCGGAGCGCGGGTCAGGGCGTCCTCGGGGGCCTGCGTCACCGGGACGCGGGGCGGCGAGGACTGAGGACGCGGAAGGGGCGCAGGGGCGCCCGGGGCGGGCCTGTCCGCCGACCGCCCCTTTGCCCCTGACGGCCGGCGTGTCCGCCGACCGCCCCCTTCCCATGGCCGGGAGCCCGCCCGGACCCCGCTCCTCGGCCGCCGCGCAGGCCCGTACTACCGGGGGCCGACCTCCTTCGTCACGAGGTTGACCGCCTCGTCCACGTCGTCCGTGACGTGGAACAGCAGCAGGTCGTGCTCGGACGCCTTGCCCTGCGCCACCACCGTGTCCCGCAGCCAGTCCACCAGCCCGCTCCAGTACGCCGTGCCGAACAGCACGATCGGGAAGCGGGTGACCTTGCCCGTCTGGACGAGGGTGAGGGCCTCGAAGAGTTCGTCCAGCGTGCCGAGGCCGCCGGGCAGGACGACAAACCCCTGGGCATACTTCACAAACATCGTTTTCCGGACAAAGAAGTAACGGAAGTTCACGCCGATGTCGACGTGCGGGTTGAGCCCGGACTCGAAGGGCAACTCGATGCCGAGGCCGACCGAGACTCCCTTCGCCTCCCGCGCACCCTTGTTCGCAGCCTCCATCGCTCCGGGGCCGCCCCCGGTGATCACCGCGAAACCTGCCTCGACCAGGGCCTTGCCGATCTGTACGCCCGCCTCGTAGTCCGGCCCGCCGGCCGGAGAGCGGGCCGAGCCGAAGACGCTGATGGCGCTCGGCAGCTCGGCGAGGGCGCCGAATCCCTCGACGAACTCCGACTGGATGCGCATCACCCGCCATGGGTCGGTGTGCACCCACTCGGAGTCGCCCTCGGTGTCCAGCAGCCGCTGATCGGTGGTGCCGGGCTGTACCTGTTCCCTGCGACGCAGTACCGGTCCGAGCCGCTGCTCCTCGGGGACGTGCGCTCCCTCGGGGTTGCCCATGATCCGCTCCCTCCGACGACGATCGATGACCACCGGCGATGACCATCCGTGCTCAGGCCAGGGTAGATCCATGGAGGTTACGGACAGGGGAATACCGTGGGTCAGCTGGTGAGCCAGGAGCGGAGCCGCTCCTCGCAGTGGGTGATCCGCTCGACCACCACGTGCTCGTCGCGCTTGTGCGCGAAGAGCGGGTCGCCGGGGCCGTAGTTCACCGCGGGGACGCCGAGAGAGCCGAAACGGGAGACGTCGGTCCAGCCGAACTTCGGCCGGGCGGTGCCGCCGACCGCCGCCATGAACGCCTTGGCCGCCGGGTGGGAGAGGCCGGGCATGGCCGCTCCCGAGTGGTCGTCGACGGTGAATTCGACGACGCCGCAGTCCGCGAAGACCTCATGGACGTGGGCCAGCGCCTCCTCGGCGGTGCGGTCGGGGGCGTACCGGAAGTTCACGACGACGGTGCAGGCATCGGGGATGACGTTGTTGGCGACGCCGCCCTCGATCCGGACCGCGTTCAGGCCCTCGTGATACTCCAGCCCGTCGATGACCGGGCGGCGCGGTTCGTACGCGGCGAGCCGGGCCAGGACCGGAGCGGCGGCGTGGATGGCGTTGGAGCCCATCCAGCCGCGCGCGGAGTGGGCCCGCTCCCCCTCCATGCGCAGGAAGACCCGCAGGGTGCCCTGGCAGCCGCCCTCGACCTCGGCGTCGGAGCCCTCCAGAAGGACCGCGAAGTCGCCCGCCAGCCAGTCGGGGTGGGCGTCGGCGATGTGGCCGAGCCCGTTGAGGTGCGCGGCGACCTCTTCGTTGTCGTAGAAGACGAAGGTGAGGTCGCGGTTGGGCTCGGGCACGGTCGCGGCGATCCTCAGCTGGACGGCGACGCCCGACTTCATGTCGGAGGTGCCGCAGCCCCACAGCACGCCGTCGTCGTCGAGCCGCGAGGGGACGTTGTCGGCGATCGGCACGGTGTCGATGTGCCCGGCGAGCACGACCCGCTCGGCCCGGCCCAGGTTCGTCCGGGCCACGACGTTGTTTCCGTGCCGGTCGACGGTCAGATGCGGCAGGGTGCTCAGCGCTGATTCGATCGCGTCGGCGAGCTCCTTCTCCTGACCGCTGACCGAGGGGAAGTCGACGAGCCGGGCGGTCAGCACCGGGCCGTCCAGGGTGAGGTCAAGCGCGCTTTCGGGCATGAACCCGACCCTAATGGAAGGGGAACGGACCGGCGGGAACGGGCAGGAGGGGCTGGGCCCTCGGCCCCGGCGGAGCACTCCAGTACGGTGACTCCGTGCCCCGGACCGTCTCCCCCACCCGCCGCAGCCGCCTCTCTCGTATCGCGGCCGCTTTTGTCGTGCTCGCCGCCCTCGGCGGCTATCTGACCGTGCAGTACATATCCGGCAGCAAGGTCATCGAAGGGTGCACCGTGGAGTCCGCCGACGGTTCGGCCGGCAAGGGCCGCACCTACCGGATGAGCCCGGAGCAGGCCTCGAACGCCGCGACGATCTCCGCGGTCGGCACCTCGCGCGGGATGCCGGAACGCGCGGTGACGATCGCGCTGGCGACCGCGTTGCAGGAGTCCGGGCTGCGCAACATCGAGCACGGCGACCGGGATTCGCTGGGACTGTTCCAGCAGCGCCCCTCGCAGGGCTGGGGCACCGGGAAACAGATCCTCGACCCGGTCTACTCCTCGGGGGAGTTCTACCGGCATCTGGCCGAGGTCCCCGGCTATTCGCGGCTGCCGCTGACGGTCGCCGCGCAGCGGGTCCAGCGCAGCGGCTACCCGCAGGCGTACGCGAAGCACGAGCCGGACGCGGCCTTGCTGGCGGCGGCGCTGACCGGCCGTACCCCCGCCGCGCTGAGCTGCGCGCCGCCGCGGGCCACGGCCGCGACGGCCGATGCGGCGAAGGTGCGGGCGGAGCTGGTACGCGCGTTCGGCAAGGACGTGCTGCCCGCGAAGGCGCCGTCGACGAAGGACGGGAAGGGCGCGGCCGGTACGGCGGCGGCGAGCACGGTCTCGGTGCCGGTGCGAGCGTCCCGTGCCTCCCGGACCGAGGACCCGGAGCGACGCGGCTGGGAGCTCGCGCACTGGGCGGTCGCACAGTCCGAGCCGCTCCGCCTGGACGAGGTCGCGTACGCGGGCCGGGTGTGGCAGGCCGGGTCGGGCTGGCGGACGGACCGTGCGGAATCGGGCGCCACCGAGGTCCGCATACGACTCGCACACCCGTAGGGGCGATCCCCCTCAGGCGTCATCCGGCCACTGCGGGACGGCCCGTCGCCCGGCACCCTCACCGATACTCCTCCATTCCCGAATTCGCTTGGGAAAAAAGGGAAGTGACGGTTCATCGGACCGTTCGGGAATGCGGCGTGTGCCCGGATTCATCCGTTGCGGATTATGTGACGCATTGCCGACTCTTTACCTCGTCCCACCGCAACCTCCCCCGCCCTTTCGACGGTTGTCATGGCGTCCGGTCAACGGACTGACCGATTCCTCATCCCGTCGAAGGAGCATCATGTCCCTCCCCCTGACCCGCCGGATCGCCCGTGCCGCGCTGCTGATCGCCGCGGGTGCGGCCCCCGTGGTCGGTGCGGCCGGATCCGCAGGTGCCGCGGCGCTCCCGCAGACCCCGGAGCTCAGTGGTCTGACCACCGTCGACGGCGCCGGCCTCGGCAAGACGGTCGACGGCGCGTCCCAGCAGGGCACCAAGGCGGCGGGCGAGACCGGCGGCAAGATCGTCGGTACGACCCTCCCGGCCGCGGGCAAGACCGTCGGCAAGGCCGGTACCCAGGCCGCCCCCGCCGTCCAGAAAGCTGCCGGAGGTGCGGCGGGCAGCGCGGGCGAGGTCCTCGGCGGCGCCACCGGCGCCGCGCCCCAGGGCGGTCTGCCCATGAAGGGCCTGCCGGTCGGCTGACCCCGGTCCGTCGGCACCACACGCGCGGGGCCCCGGGAGTGCGCACTCCCGGGGCCCCGCGCGTGCGATCGCCGGGCGGTCAGGCCAGCCGCTTGACCGCGGCGGCCACCCGCTCGTCCGTCGCGGTGAACGCCACGCGTACGAAGCGGTCACCGGCCGGCCCGTAGAAGTCGCCGGGCGCCACCAGAATGCCGAGTTCCGCGAGGTACGCCACGGTCTCCCAGCACGGCTCGTCGCGGGTCGCCCACAGGTAGAGGCTCGCCTCGCTGTGCTCGATGCGGAAGCCGTGGGCCTCCAGCGCCGTGCGCAGGGCCGCGCGCCGCTCCGCGTACCGGGTCCGCTGCTCGGCGACGTGCTCGTCGTCGGCGAGCGCCACGACCGTCGCCGCCTGGACCGGGGCCGGCGTCATCATTCCGCCGTGCTTGCGGATCAGCAGCAGCTCGCCGAGCACGGCCGCGTCGCCCGCGACGAAGGCCGCGCGGTACCCGGCCAGGTTGGAGCGCTTGGAGAGCGAGTGGACGGCGACGACGCCCTCGTACGTGCCGCCGCAGACGTCGGGGTGCAGCACGGAGACGGGTTCGGCCTCCCAGCCCAGCTCCAGGTAGCACTCGTCGCTGAAGACCAGCACGCCGTGCTCTCGCGCCCAGGCGACGATCCGGGTCAGCTCGTCCTTGGCCAGGACGCGGCCGGTCGGGTTGGACGGCGAGTTGAGCCAGAGCAGCTTCAGGCCGGCCGGGTCGAGCTCGGTCGGGTCGTCGTAGACCACGGGCTCGGCGCCGCAGATCCGGGCGCCCACCTCGTACGTCGGGTAGGCCAGGCGGGGATACGCCACCTTGTCGCCCGCGCCGAGACCGAGCTGGGTCGGCAGCCAGGCCACCAGTTCCTTGGAGCCGACGACCGGCAGGACGTTCTCGTGCGCCACGGAGACCGCACCGAGCCGCCGCTCCACCCAGCCCGTGATCGCGTCACGCAGTTCGGCGGTCCCCCACACCGTCGGATAGCCGGGGCTGTCCGCCGCGGCGACGAGCGCCCGCTGGATCAGCTCGGGCACCGGGTCGACGGGCGTGCCGACGGAGAGGTCCACGATGCCGTCCGGGTGGGCGGCGGCCGTCGACTTGTAGGGCGCGAGCTTGTCCCAGGGGAAGACCGGGAGACGGGAGGAGACTGCGGACACGGATCTCTGCTTTCTCGTACGGGGATTGCTCGGGCCGCTCGGCCGTGGAAATGCCTCGGTCCCGCACGGTGACGAGCCGTACGGGACCGGGGCTGCGCACGCGTCTGCCGCTGACTACTGGTTCTGCGGCGGCAGCGCGGCGATGAACGCGTGGTCGCGTTCGATCAGGCCCAGCTTGGAGGCACCACCGGGCGACCCGAGGTCGTCGAAGAACTCGACGTTCGCCTTGTAGTAGTCCTTCCACTCCTCCGGGGTGTCGTCCTCGTAGAAGATCGCCTCGACCGGGCACACCGGTTCACAGGCTCCACAGTCGACGCATTCGTCCGGGTGGATGTACAAGGACCGCTGGCCCTCGTAGATGCAGTCGACGGGGCACTCTTCGATGCAGGCCTTGTCCTTCACGTCGACACAAGGCTGCGCGATGACGTAGGTCACGCTGTCGTTCCTCCTCGGTAGGGCGTTGGCTCTCGCGCGGGAGCGCGGCGTCGTCGATGCCCGCCCCTAGTATCTCCGTTCCCGGGCACGAACCGAACAGGAGGGGCGGAGAGAGCTGTGGAATTCACCATCGGCGGACAACTCGAAGTCCGAATTACCCCGGCTGACGTGGGCAAACGTGTATCAGTCCGGCGCGTGACCGAGCGTGGTCCGCGGGGAGCGAAGTTCACCGACACGGTTGGTGTTCTCACATCATGGGACGCTGGTGTGCTGTCGATCACAACGAAGAGCGGTGACTCCGTCCGTATCACGGAATCGACGCTGGTGGCGGGCAAGGTCGTGCCCGCCGCGCCGGCCCGGCGGCGCGGCCCCGCGGCCTCCTTCGACGAGCTCGCGCGGGTCTGTGCCCGCGCCTGGCCACCGGTGGAGAGCGAGCCGCTGGGCGACTGGCGGCTGCGCGCCGCACAGGGGTTCACCCGGCGCGCCAACTCCGTCCTCCCGCTCGGCGATCCGGGTATACCGCTCGACGAGGCACTCGGGCGCGTCCGGGGGTGGTACGAGGAGCGCGGTCTGCCCGCGTACGTCCAGACCGCGACCGGCGCCGAGGGCACCCAGGAACGGCTCTGCGCGGAGCTTGAGGAGCGCGGGTGGCGGCGCGAGGTGACAGCGGAGGTCCGCATCGCCGCCCTGGCTCCGATCGCCGATCTGGACGCCGATGTGTCGGGGGTACGGCTGAGCCGGGACCTCGACGAGGCGTGGCTCTCCCGGTATCAGCGCTTCGAGACACCGGGACCGCACGTCCTGGAGGTGCTGCGCGGCGGCCCTTCGGTGTGGTTCGCCGTCGTGCCCGGTGGCGCCGGGGATGCGGCGCCCGCAGCGATCGGACGGTGCGTGGTGGACGGGCGGTGGGCCGGTTTCATGGCCGTCGAGGTCGATCCCGCGCAGCGGCGCCGGGGGCTCGCCACCGCCGTGATGACCGCGCTCGCCCGCAAGGCCCTGGACGAGGGCGCGTCGGCGGCGTGGCTGCAGGTGGAGACGGACAACGAGGGGGCGCGGGCGCTCTACGAGGGCATGGGGTTCGCGGTCCATCATCGGTATCACCACTTCCGGCGGGCGTGACGGAGGCAGGCATCCCATGAACCCCGAGAGGGAGGATCCGCGCAGCCGGTTCGCCGAGGAGGCGCGCGCCGAGCGGCCGGACCTCGCGCTGCTCTGCCTGCTGCTGGCCGCGGTGGCCGACCCCGCGCTGGACGCGGACGGGATCGACGCGGCGCAGATCGAACTGGACGAGCTGGCGGGCCGGCTTCCGTACGGGGTGCGGGGCGGCCGGGCCTGGGCCTCGGCCCTGGCCGAACTGCTCGGCGAGCGGTGCGGCTTCGCGGGCTCGTCGGCGGACTACCACCGGCTCGGTTCGTCACTGCTCCACGAGGTGCTGCGGCGGCGGCGCGGGCTGCCGATCCTGCTGTCCGTGGTGTGGATCGAGGTGGCGCGGCGGGCGGGCGCTCCGGTGTACGGGGTGGCGCTGCCCGGTCATTTCGTCGTCGGGTTCGGCGATCCGGCCGAGCGGGTGCTGGCCGACCCCTTCGACGGCGGCCGGCCGATGACCGGGCAGGACGCGGAGCTGCTGGTGGCGGGGGCGATCGGGGAACCGCTCGACGAGTCGATGCTGGTGCCCGCGCGGCCGCTGGAGATCGTGCTGCGGATCCTGAACAACATCAGGGCGTGGGCGGCGGCCCGTCCGGAGCGGACGGATGTCGCGCTGTGGGCGGTGGACCTCTCGCTGCTGCTGCCCTCGCATCCGGCCCGGCTGCGCTACGAGCGGGCTCAGCTGCTCGTGCAGAGCGGGCAGTTCGGGCGCGGGGCCGCGGAGATGGAGGAGTACGCGGATGTGGTCGAGGGGGTCGAACCCGAGACGGCGGAAGCGATCCGGCAGCGGGCACGGGCGGCACGGGCGTTGCTGAACTGACGGGCGCGGGCGGCAGGGCGGCCGTCGGCCCCGGCGGCGGGGGCGTCGCCGGGGCCGGCGGGACGAGCTGCGGAAGCGTCGTCGCAAGGGCAGCGCGGCGGGCCGTCGCCGGATCGGCCGCCCCGGCCCACCGCGCCCCGGCCCCCGGCCCCCGTCTCAGCGCAGTTCCGTCACCGCCGCCGCCAGTACTCCGGGGGCCGGTCCCTCGTGGATGATGCCGAGTCGCTGTGTCGCCCGCGTCAGTGCCACGTACAGGTCGTTCAGGCCCCGTGTCGAACGGCCGAGGACGGCCGCGGGGTCGGCCAGCAGCACCGCGTCGAACTCCAGCCCCTTGGTCTGCCGCACGCCGAGGACCACGACCCGGTTCTCCAGGTCGGGCTCCTCCCCGTACGCCGCTCCCGGCACGGCCCGCGCCACCGCGGCCCCCAGTTCGTCGCGCCGCGCGTCGGGGACGATCACGGCGAGCCTGCCCTCGTCCAGCGCCGCCGCCTCCTTCGCGGCCAGGTCGGCGAGGGTGCGGGCGGTGTCGCGGGTGTGCAGCCGCCAAGGGGCGACACCCGTCTCCCGTACCGAGCGCGGCGGTTCGAGACCGGGGCCGAGCGCGGCGAGCACATCGGTGGTGGACGCCATGATCTCGGCGGGGGTGCGGTAGTTGACGGTGAGCGACGCCTGCCGCCACCGGTCGCCGACGTGCGGGGCGAGCGCGGACGCCCATGAGGATGCCCCGGCCTCGTCACCGGTCTGGGCGACATCGCCCACCAGGGTCATGGAACGGGTCGGGCAGCGCCGCATCAGCAGCCGCCAGGCCATCTGGGAGAGCTCCTGCGCCTCGTCGACGATGATGTGCCCGAAGACCCAGCTCCGGTCGGCGAAGGCCCGCTCGGCGACCGTACGGGTGGTGCGCTCCTCATGGCGCTCGGCGAGGGTCTGCGCGTCGACCAGTCCGGCCAGGCCGCCGTCCTCCTCGTCCGCCCCGTCGGCCGCCGCGAGGTCCAGGACGCCCTGTGCGTACGCGACGCCCTCGGCGCGCTCGTGCGCGGCGACAGCCTCGGCCGCCCGGTTGTCCTGGCCGAGCAGTTCGGCGGCCTCGTCGAGGAGGGGTACGTCGGCGGCGCTCCAGCCGCCGACGTCCGGCGTACGGAACAGCAGCCCTCTTTCCTCGTCGGTGAGTCCGGCCGCGGCCGAAGCGAGGCGCGCGGGCTGTCCGTACAGCTCGGTGAGGAGTTGCTGCGGGGTGAGCGGCGGCCACAGGGCGTCCAGCGCGGCCCGTACGTCGGCGTCAGTGGTGAGCAGTCGCCGGGCGTCCGCGATGTCCTGGGCCTCGGTGCGTTCCCGAGCGGCGGCCGAGTCGTCGTCGAGGAGCCCCGGCAGGGCCTCCAGGTCGTCGCGGACGGCACGGTCGAGACCGGCCTCCGCGAGCACCTCGGCGATGTCCGCCTCCAGCCGGTCGGCGAGCGCGCGGGTGGCCGCCACGGAGCGCCGGGCGAGCGCGGTCACCATCTCGCGCCGGAAGACGGGCGCGGCGAGGTTGTGCGGCAGCCGGGTCGCGCGGGCGGCGTCGGCGGCGCGTACGCACTCCTCGTGATCGAGCCGGACGACATCGCCGTCGAACTCGACTTCGAGCGTCACGCCCGCCGGCACCTGACGGTCGAGTACCGCCGCCGCGATCACGGCCGCCATCTCCGTACGGCCCTTGAGCTCGGCGGTCTGCGGCTCCTCGGCGCGGTCGGCCCGGATCCCCGGGTACAGCTCGCCGACGGTGGACAGCAGCACGCTGTTCTCACCGAGGCCCGGCAGGACCTGTCCGATGTATCCGATGAAGGTGGGGTTGGGGCCGACGACCAGCACACCGCGGGAGGCCAGCTGCTGGTGGGTGTAGAGCAGATACGCGGCCCGGTGCAGGGCGACGGCGGTCTTGCCGGTGCCGGGCCCGCCCTGGACGACGAGGACCCCGCGGTGGTCGGAGCGGATGATCGCGTCCTGCTCGGCCTGGAGGGTGGCGACGATGTCGTGCATGCGGCCGGTGCGCCCGGCGTCGAGGGAGGCCAGCAGGGCCGCCTCGCCGGTCAGTTCGCTGTCCGGCACTCCGTCCCGGTCGAGCACCTCGTCGTCGAGCCGGACGACCCGCCGGCCACGGGTGGTGAGGTGGCGGCGCCTGCGCACCCCGTGCGGGGCCGCGGGCGTGGCGACGTAGAAGGCGCGGGCCGCCGGGGCCCGCCAGTCGAGCAGCAGCGGATCCTCGTCGGCGGACTCCGCGGGCAGTCCGATACGGCCGATGTAGTAACGCTCCCCGTCGCGCAGGTCGAGCCGCCCGAAGCAGAGCCCGTTCTCGGCCGCGTCGTACCGCGCGACCTGTCCGGCGTACCGGGCGGCGGCGGCCTCCCGCTCCAGCCGCCCCTGCCGGGTCCCGCCGGTCTCCCGCAGCACACCGGTCAGCTGCTGCCCGGCGTACGCGCGCAGCGCCTCCACACGGGCGTGAAGCATGTCGAGATGGTCCTGCTCGTGTGTGATCTCAACTCTGGACAACGGTGTACTGACCCCCTGCGGGCGGTGGTGGGCGGCAGCCCAGGGTGCCTTACAACGGGGCGAAACGGGAGCCGTGCAGGTCCGGGCAGGTACGGGCACGGGCGGGAGGGCGCCCGGACCGGTCCGGCGGGGGCGGGAAGGCGCCGGAACGGCCCGGCACGGGAAGCGGACCGTGCCGGGCGGGTCCGGGCCGGTGTCAATCCCCTCGGGCGGCGATCCTGCGTACCGTGTGCAGCAGGTACTCCTTGCGGTTGAGCGGATCGCGGTCGGTGCGCGGCCGGTCCGGGACCGTACCGACGACGGCCCGGTAGCAGTCGAAGTCGGATTCCAGGACCCCTTCGCCACGCGTCAGGGCCGGAAGCTGCTGTTGCAGTTCATGGACCCGGGCCGCGGGAATCTCTCCCTCCAGCACACATCCCGCACCGTGCACGGCCGGCGTTCCGGGGACGGCCCGCAGCTGTGCGAGTACGGGCAGGAGCGGGCCGAGCAGGTCGGCGGGGAATTCCAGGCGGAAGCGGTGCATCGGCTCGTACACCGTGGTGCCGGCCCGCTCCAGCGCGCTCATGAGGACCAGCGGGGTCAGATTGCGGAAGTCCCCGGCGGTGCTCGACATGCTCTTGTCGAAGGCGGCGTGGGAATGGCTCTGCCTTGGCCAATAGCCGGAATGCGTCATGGTGACGACGCAATCGGTGACCTGCCAGCCGTGGATTCCCTGGCGCAGGGTCACGCCGACGGTCTCCTCCACCGCCCTCATCAGGGAGAACGGCATCGATCCCAGCTCCACCTCCAGCCGGTACGCGATACCGCTTCCGATCGGGCCGGGGTCGACGCGAAGGCCGATGGTCGCCAGAAAGGGATTGGGGTCCTGGTCGCCGACCTCGTACGCCGCACCACTGCCGTTCGGCCGCTCCAGACAAATGGTCGTGGTCTCGCGGAAGGTGACGTCGATTCCGAATTCATCGGCCAGCGTCGCCTGGATGACTTCCTTCTGCACCTCGCCGTAGAGCGAGACGGACACCTCTTTCCGGATGTCGTCCTGACGCAGATTGATCAATGGATCCTGCTCGGCGAGTTGTGCGAGCGCGAAATGCAGCTCACCCCTGCTCGCCGGAGGACGAGGGACCACGACCGATTCCAGCGTCGGCGGGGCGAACCAGCGATCCGGCGCGCGCGTCCCCGGTTCGCCGACCGTATCGCCGATCCGGATCTCACCGAGACCCCGGAGCTTCGCGATCCGGCCCGCGCCGACCGCGGGCTCGCGCACCGCCGCACCGCGGTCGAAGACGCTGATCCCGGTCACTTTCCCCGCGCCGCGCCCGTCGCCCCGTTTCCCCTCGCCCCGCTTTCCCTCACCCGTCCCGTTTCCTTCGCCCCGTCCGTCGCCGCACTTTCCTTCGCTCCGGCCGAACGGCAGCCGGTCGCGGACGCGTACCGTGCCCGAGAACATCCGGACGTACGCGATCTTCTCGCCGCCCGGCCCCCGCTCCACCTTGAAGACGGTGCCCGAGACCGGCCCGTCCGCCTCGCCCTCGCTCACCGGCAGCAGCTCCTTGATCCCGCCGATCAGGGCGTCCACTCCGGCCCCGGTGATCGCCGAGCCGAAGAACACCGGATGCACCAGCGCCCGCCCGGTCTGCACGGACAGTGCCTCGCGCAGCCTGCCGTACGGAAGGGCGGCCGCGCTCTCGACGTAGGCGGCCAGCAGCGCGTCGTCGTGATCGGTGAGCAGTTCGGTCAGCCGGTCCGTGAAGTCCGCGTCGGCGGCGGTGTACGGCGTACAGCGGGCGGCCCTGCGACCGGCCCCGTCGACCGACCCCATGGCGACGACGGCCGGGGTCAGCTTCTCGGAAATGCCGCGCAGAACGGACTCCTCCCGCGCGCCACCGCGATCGACCTTGTTGACGAAAACGAGCGTCGGAATGCGCAGGCGGCGCAGCGTCCGCATCAGAACACGGGTCTGCGCCTGGACGCCCTCCACCGCGGAGACGACCAGCACGGCACCGTCGAGCACGTTCAGCACCCGTTCCACCTCGGCAATGAAATCCGGGTGGCCGGGTGTGTCGATCAGATTGATGGTGATGTCGTCGATGGCGAACGAGACAACTGCGGATTTGATCGTGATGCCGCGTTGCCGTTCCAGGGCCAGGGAATCGGTCTGAGTGTTCCCGTCGTCGACGCTGCCGATCTCGTCGATGACACCGGCGGTGTGGAGCAGCCGCTCGGTCAGGCTCGTCTTACCGGCGTCGACATGCGCCAGAATTCCCAGATTCAGCGTGTGCACGAAACTCCATGGATTCGAGAGCGGTGGCGATTTCCGTCTGAATGAACATGAGAGTTCCGCGCATGATCTTCTCCTCGGTCGATCGACTGGTGCGGGGAGTACAGCAGGCGCCGCCCCGCACGACAACCGATTTACCGGCGGCTTCACCGCCGCCCCGCCGGGCGAAGTGGGAGGCGGCGCGGCCCATCACATCGGTGACAACGTCCGGCTCGGCGGCGGGGTCATCGTCTGCCCCGGCGTGACGATCGGTGAGAACACCGTGGTCGGCGCGGGTGCGGTCGTCACCCAGGACCTGCCGGCCGATGCAAGCATCCCGGCCTTCGGCGCGTCGCCGGTCCACAAGCACCGCCACGCGAATTCGAGGGGTGATTCCCGAGAGCACCCCATCGGACGTCGCACCTTTGCCCGTCACCGCACGCACTGAGAAAACCATCCGAACTCCCGTTGTTCCAGGCGGCGTTCACGTCAACCCGAGGGACCACCGCCGACCGGGAGGACGGCCGGACGGCGGTGCCGCCATGCTGGCAAACGGGTGGAAGGGCGCCGCCCAAACCTCGCGCGGCACCGCGTGCAGTCCAACGGGTGATAATCGGCGCTTCGCCACCCGAAGGGCCCAGGGCTTAGCTCCAATGCGGCGCGCCCCGATGGCGCGGAACCGCATTTCGGCTGACGGTGGATCACGTCGCCACTGCTCCACATTGAGTCGACACCCAGTCACTCTTCGCAGTCGCGGCGGAAGGAATGTGTTCAGATGCGCTCTGCCCGCACACTGTTCGCTTCGGCCGCTGTCACAGCGGTCCTCGCCATCACCGGCCCCTCCGCCTACGCCGTGGTCACGGCGGCGGACTCGGGGCCCACTAACGGCACCACGTCCTCGCGCGGCGATGACCAGGGACGGGACGACTACGGCGACCGCGGCGGAGACCGCGGGGGCCGGGACGACGACTACGGCGACCGCGGCGGAGACCGCGGCGGTCGCGACGAAGGTGGCCGCGGCGGCGACCGCGGACGCGACGAGGGCAGGCCCCGCGGTGGCGTCCACGCCGGCGGCGGCTTCATGGCCGGCATCGTCGCCGGTGACCACGGTGGCGACGAGGGTGGCCGCGGTGGCGACCGCGGTGGCCGCGGCGGCGACGAGGGTGGCCGCGGCGGCGACCGCGGCGGCCGTGACGAGGGTGGTCGCGGCGGCGACGAAGGCGGCCGCGGCGGCGACCACGGCCGTGGCGAGGGCAAGCCCCGTGGCGGCGTCCACGCCGGCGGCGGCTTCATGGCCCGGGTCACCACCAGCGACGAGGGCGGCCGCGGCGGCGAGGGCGGCCGCGGTGGCGACGAAGGTGGTCGCGGCGGCGACGAAGGCGGCCGCGGCGGCGACGAAGGCGGCCGCGGCGGCGACGAAGGCGGCCGCGGCGGCGACCGTGGCCGTGACGAGGGCGGGCGCGGCGGCGACCGCGGTCGTGACGAGGGCAGGCCCCGTGGCGGCGTCCACGCCGGCGGCGGCTTCATGGCCCGGGTCACCACCAGCGACGACGGCGGCCGCGGTGACGAGGGCGGCCGCGGTGACGACGAAGGTGGCCGCGGCGGCGACGAAGGCGGCCGCGGCGGCGACGAAGGTGGCCGCGGCGGCGACTACGGCGGCGGCCGCGGCGGCGACGAAGGCGGCCGCGGTGGCGACCACGGCCGTGGCGAGGGCAAGCCCCGTGGCGGCGTCCACGCCGGTGGCGGCGGGATGGCGATGACCGGTAGCAGCCTGGCCGCCGGCTCGGCGCTGCTGCTCGGTGGCGTCGGCGTCGGCGCGTACAAGCTGCGCCGCCGTCAGTCGTCGGGTGGCGCGATCGCCTGACCGGCTCCAGACCTCAGCCGGTCGTCACATTGCCGCGGCCGTCGTCCCCCGGGCGGCGGCCGCGGCGCCTTCGTTTCCCCGCCGGTCGACACCGGCCGAGCCCCGGCACACCCCTCCTCCAGCACCGCGCAAGTGAAAGGCACGTTCCCATGGCCGCCCCGCAGTCGCCCGGTTCCACCCCCACCCGGACTGCCCCCGGAACCACACTAGGCCGCGCCTTGATGTGGCCCGCCGTGACAGCCGGGCTCGGCATGCTCCTCATCTACAACTCCTTGAACACCTCGGTCGACGACAAGCCGCCGGCCCCGCCCGCCGCCGTCGCGCCCGCCATGCCCGCGCCCGAGATCCTGGGCTCCCATGCCGCACCCCCTCCCGTCACCCCGTCGGAGTCACCCGTCGGCCCGGCGATGGCGCGCTCGGCCCCCACGCGGCTGCAGATTCCGTCCATCGGCGTCAACGCGCCCTTCACCGACCTGGCCGTCGGCGCCGACGGCCGGCTGAACCCGCCGCCCGCCACCGACCCCAACCTGGTGGGCTGGTTCAAGGGCGGCGTCACCCCCGGCGAGCGCGGCGCCTCGATCGTGGCGGGCCACGTCGACACGATGACGGGCCCGGCCGTGTTCCTGCAGCTTCAGTTCCTCAAGCCGGGTGCCGCGGTCAATATCACCCGCGCCGACGGCTCGATCGCCACGTTCAAGGTCGACACCGTCGAGACGTTCAGCAAGGCGAAGTTCCCGGACAAGCGCGTCTACACCGACACCCCGTCCGCCCAGCTGCGTCTGATCACCTGCGGCGGCCCGTACAACAAGACGGTCAAGGACTACGAGGACAACGTGGTGGCCTTCGCCCACCTCGACACCCCGCAGAACGGCTGACGACCGGCGGCCGACCGCGGACTGACGCCTCGCCGGGGCGGGCGCAGGCGTGCACCGGCACGTGTGCTCGGAAGCGCGTCGCACCACAGAACCCCTGGCCGACGCCCTACAACCAGCCCTTCTCGCGGGCGATCCGGACCGCCTCCGCGCGGTTGCGGGCCGCCAGTTTCTGGATCGCCATCGAGAGGTAGTTGCGGACCGTGCCCTGGGAGAGGTGGAGCGCTGCCGCGATCTCCACGTTGGTGGAGCCGTCCGCCGCCGTGCGCAGCACATCGCGTTCGCGGTCGGTGAGCGGGCTCGCCCCGTCGGCCAGCGCCGCCGCCGCGAGGGTGGGATCGATGACCCGCTCCCCGGCGAGCACCTTCCGTACCGCTGCCGCCAGTTGTGCGGCGGGGGCGTCCTTCACCAGGAAGGCGTCCGCGCCCGACTCCATGGCCCGGCGCAGATAGCCGGGGCGGCCGAAGGTCGTGACGACGACGACCTTCACGGCGGGGAGTTCGCGCCGCAGGGCGGCCGCCGCGTCGATGCCCGTCATCCCCGGCATCTCGATGTCCAGGAGCGCCACGTCGACGCGGTGCTCGTGTGCCGCGGCCAGCACCTCGTCCCCGCGGGCGACCTGGGCCACCACCTCGATGTCGGGTTCCAGGCCGAGGAGTGCCGCGAGGGCCTCGCGCACCATGGACTGGTCCTCGGCGAGGAGGAGTCTGATCATGCTCATTCCGCGGATCCTAGGCCGGAATCGAGCGGAACACTCAAGGTCAGGGTGAAGCCTTTACCGGATCCGGAAGCGGAACCGGCACCAATGCCGCCGGACCGGGTGGTCAGCGTGCCGTCGACCGTGGCGAGGCGTTCGGTGATGCCGGTGAGGCCGTTGCCCGGCTTCGTCCCCGCGGCTCCGACGCCGTCGTCCGTGACGGTGAGTTCGAGGACCCTGCCGTCGAGGGTCTGACGCGGGGCGAGGGTGACCGTGCAGTGCCGGGCCTCGCTGTGACGTACGACATTGGTGACGGCTTCCCGCAGCGCCCAGGCGAGCACCTCCTCCGGCTTCTCGGGGAGGCCGTCGGGGGCCTCGGCCGGTATGTCCGCGGCGATGCCCGCAGCGGCGAGGGCGGTACGGGCTCCGGCCAGCTCGCCGGGGAGGGTCGGCCGGCGGTAGCCGGTGACGGCGCCGCGTACGTCGACCAGGGCCTGACGGCTGACCTGTTCGATGTCCGCGACCTGGGCCGCCGCCTGCTCCGGGTGGTCGGGGAGCATCCGCCCGGCCAGCTCGCTCTTGAGCGTGATGAGCGAGAGCGAGTGGCCGAGCAGGTCGTGCAGATCGCGGGCGAGCCTGAGCCGCTCCTCGTTGGCGGCGAGCTGGGCGACGGTCGCGCGGGCCTCACGCAGCTGGACCGTCGTACGGATCAGCTGCCGTACGCCGGTCATCGCGAACCCGCCGAGCAGCGCGGGGAAGACCAGGGCGGTGATGATCTCCCGGGAGTGGTTGCCGGTCAGACCGATCGCGACCAGGACGGCGGTGACGGCGGGGATCAGCCAACGGGCGGTCCGCAACGGCATGGTGGCGCCGACGGAGACCGAGACGTACACGAAGAGGACCAGCCACGCGGTGCCGAGAGTCAGCGAGAGGACGGCGGCGAGGGCGCCCAGGAAGGCGATCGTGGAATGGACGAGGCGCCGGTCCAGGGCCTTCGCCGTCTGGCGGAGGACCAGCACGAGATACGCCCCGACGAACACCACCAGACCGAAGGTGCCGAGCGCCGTCGCCCACGCGGGGTGATTGCCGTCGATGAGGTCCTTGACGGGAGCGCTCATGAACGCGAGCCAGACACCGATCCAGAGCAGCTTGATCCCGACCTGTCGGCGGCCCGTCGGCGGGCGCCCGACGCCCACGGACGTCTCGTCGTCGTTCACGCCTTCAGGGTGTCCTTCCGGTAGAGCCAGGCCGCCCCGCCCGCGAAGATCAGGAAGTAGACACAGAGGATGGCGACGTCCTTGGCGTGCGGCGATCCGCCCATCTCGATCGCCTGGCCGAGAGAAGCGTACGCGTGCGTGGGAAGCCATTCGGAGATGTTCTGGAGCCACTGCGGGAAGGTGTCGCTCGGCATCCACAGGCCGCCGAGGATGGAGAGACCGAAGTAGATGATCATCGTGATCGGGCGGACCGCGTCACCGCTGGCGATGTAGCCGATGGCGACCCCGAGCGCGGCGAAGACCAGTGAACCGGCCCAGATGACCCCGGCCAGCGCGAACCACTGCCAGGTCTCCACCCGGACGTGCTTGACGGCGGCGGCGACCAGGAAGACGACCACGATGCAGGGCAGGGTGACCATCGCCGCGCTGGCGATCTTCGCCAGGACGTAGCCCCGGCCGGGCAGTGCGGTGAGCCGGAGCTGACGGACCCAGCCCTTCTCGCGCTCCTTGGCGATGCGTTCGCTGTTGCCCATGAGGACGGCGGTCAGCGCGCCGAAGGAGGCCATCGAGACCATGAAGAACGCCTGGAAGGTGAGATCGGTGTGCGGGATCCTGTCGCTGGTGTTCTGGGTGCCGGAGATCAGCAGATAGATCACCGAGGGGTAGATGACCGAGAAGAACATGAACTTCTTGTTCCGCAGGGTGCGGGTCACTTCGAGCCTGATGAGGGTCCACGAAAGGTAGTTCAGCATGCGGTCCTGGCCTCCTCGGCCTCGGTGATGGCTACGAAGGCCTGCTCCAGGCCGAGTCCCGCGACTTCGAGTGCGCGCGGGTAGAGGCCGAGCCCGTAGACCGCGTGGACGGTCGCGTCGGCATCGTGCGACTGGATACGGACCCGGTTGCCGGTGATGTCGAGCGCGGCGAGGAACGGCAGCCCGCGCAGGGCCGCTTCATCGACCGGACCGTCCAGCTCGAAGGTGATCCGGCGGGCCCCGGCCTTCGCCTTGATCTCGGCGGCGGTGCCGTCGGCCAGCAGCCGGCCCTTGTGGAGGACGAGGACACGGTCGGCGATCGCGTCGGCCTCTTCGAGGTAGTGGGTGGCGAACAGGACGGTGCGGCCCTGCTCGGCCTGCTCGCGCATCGTGGCCCAGAACGCCTGGCGCGCGGTGACGTCCATGCCGGTGGTCGGCTCGTCGAGGACGATCAGGTCGTTGGCCCCGGCGGTGGCGAGCGCGAACCGTACGCGCTGCTCCTGGCCGCCGGAGAGCTTGTTGACCATGCGGTCGGCGATCTGCGCGATGCCGGCACGGGACAGCACCTCGCCCACCGGGTGGGGCTTGGGGTGCAGATCGCAGGCGAGACGGACCAGTTCCTCGACCTTGACGTCCTCCATCAGGCCGCCGGTCTGCAGCATCGCGCCGACACGGCCCGCGGCGATGGCGTTCTGCGGGGTGGTGCCGAAGACCCGGACCGAGCCGGAGTCGGCGGTGCGCAGTCCGAGCAGCAGATCCAGGGTGGAGGACTTCCCGGCGCCGTTGGGGCCGAGCAGCGCCACGGTCTCGCCGGGACGGAGGTCGAGGGTGAGCCCGTCGACGGCGCGTACCGCTCCGTACGCCTTGCTGACCCGGTCGAAGCGGACCGCGGCGGTCTTCGCCCCGGTGGCCTCGGTTGCTGTCGTTGTCATGCGTCCAGCGTGGCGGAGGGAGGGGTACGCCCGGCAGGGTCGCGAATCGTGGAATCGGGATGACAGATGTCATGCCGAGCGCATGACCCCGTGGCCGGGCCCGCGCGTGAACGCGGCCCCGTCATCGGAACGCAGCCGCCGCGCACGCACAGGGATCCGCACACGCACAAGGCCCCGCCCCCGGCCGGAGATCCGGGCGGGGGCGGGGCGGGTGGGATGCTGTTCGCCGCTGTGGGGCGGTTATCCGTTGCCGTTCAGGGCGATCGTGGCCGTCCGCTCGACGGGGGTCTTTCCGCGCAGCGCGGTCTGCATGGCCGCCGCCACGTCGTCGGCGTTGAGCTGGTGCTGCTTGCCGTCGCCCTTGGTGATCATGATGCCGTTGAAGACGCCGTCGCACAGGGTGTCGATGGCGTTCTTGTCGTAGTGCTCGACCAGCCGGCCCTTGACCGGCACCATCGTGAGGATCTGCGGCAGCGACTTGGCCGGGCCGAACTGGATCTGCTTGGGGCCGGCCTTGATCGTGACCAGACCGGACATCGCGGGCTTCGCGAACTCCCTCATCGCCCGGTCCAGTTCCGCCTGGTTGATCGTGGGCTCACGGATGGTGACGGGCAGTTGGACGGTGGCCACCTTGCCGGTCTGCACCTGGGCCCGGTACGCGTCGCGCACCGAGATCATCGAGCGGTTGACGTCCAGCGTCTTGCCCGACTTGCCGGGTACGGCGACGGCCTTGCCCGGCTCGAACTTGATCGTGCCGTCGTTGGCCGAGCCGGAGACACCCGCCAGATCCGCCAGCGCGACACCGAGCTTCTCCTCGTCGACCGGGATCACCGGGTCGACGACGCGCTTGCCGCCGAAGAGGGACCCGATGACGGAGACCGGGTTGTAGTCGCTGCCCGCGGCGGACCGCACGGTCTCCTGGCTGTCCAGGCCGAGCCCGGCCTTGTCCGGCGCGAGCTCGGTGTTCTTGCCGTCCACCGACAGCTGGAGGGGTGCCACGGCGCGCTTGCCGAGAGCGGCGTCCAGCTTCGCGACGCCGTCGTCCTTCGTGCCGCCGCCGATGTCGACGCCGAGAACGGTGGTGCCCTTGGGCACGTCGGAGTGGTTCATCAGCAGCCCGGCACCGTACGCGACACCAAGCAGGCCGACGATGCCCGCGCACAGGAGGACCAGCTTGGAGCGGCCCTTCTTCTTCGCGGGCACGGGCGCCGGGGCGGGGCGCGCCGCGGCGGGGGCCGGTGACGGGGCGGCCGGACCGCCGGGGCCCGCCGGTCCGGTGCCCATCGCGTCATCCGCGATACGGGGCGTCAGATCGGGGCGTCCGCCGCCGGGGCCTCCGAACGGGGACGGGGAGCGGTGCTCCGGCGGAACGACGGGGATGCCGCTGGTGAGCGTGTCACCGGAGACGTTGCCGCCGGGCCCGGGGGCGGCCGGGGCCGCGAACTGGGGCGTCAGCACCGCCGTGTCGTCGGGCATCCGCGGGGGCGTGCCACCCGGGCCGCCGGAGCCCGGTGCGCCCGGTCCGTCGAGGTTCGGGGTCAGGGACGAAGTGCCGGTGACCGGGCCCGTGGTGGGTCCCGAGGGGCCGGGGGTACGCACTCCGAGGTTCGGCGTGGGGCGCGAGGCGCCCGCGCCGAACTCGTCGAGGGCGCTGCCGCCGGAGCCGGGCGTGTCCTGGTCGCCCGTGCGCTGCGGACCGTCCGAGAAGTACGGCAGGTCGGGGCGGGGCGGGGCGGGCGCGGCGCCCTTGGGGCCGTCGGCGCCACCCGGCGCGCCGCCGGTGGCGATGACCGAGGTGTTCATGGGGGCCTTGCGCGGGGCGAACCAGTCGCTGCCGCTCTTCTCCCTGGCCGGCTTCTCGGCGGCCGGTTCCGCGGTCGCCGGACCGGCCGCGGCGCCCGGCGCGGCGTCGGAGGCGTCCGACGTGCCGTTCGGCGCGGGCGGGCCGGGGCGCGGGATGGTGCCCGTGCGTTCGACGTCGGCGGTGTCGGCGTCGCTCATGGGCGTACGCATGACCACGGGCGGGATGGGACGCGAGCCCGGGATGTTGATCCGGATACGCGTCGTCAGCGTCGTCTCGGTCCTCGGCTCTTCGAACTGAGGCGGGTCCGCAGGCTCCGGGGCCCCCTCCGGGGCGTCCTGCGAAGGGTGCAGCGACGGATACTGGCGGGATCCGTACGGCGGCGTCCCCGAGGGGTACGCGGCTCCTCCGCGCCCCTGGGGCCCGGAGGACGAACTGTCAGTTTCACGACTCAAAGCAGGTTCTCCCGATTGGCTCCGCCGCCCGTACTTCCCCCATGCCGCAGGCCAGGGGACGGCTCGGCGCGCGAACCACCATACTGGCCGCCGCCGACAGACACCCCGCGACCGGGGGAAACGATCGCATGACCGACGAACGGACAAGGGGCATTACGGGATCGGACGTGGCACATTACTTGCCAGGTCGGCCGCTGTCGGCGGCCGGACGGGGCGACCGCGACATGGTGGCACAGATCACAGCGACGGCCATCCCGCCGAGCATGAAGAGGGTAAGACCCAGTTCATCGCCGAAGACATAGTCGCCCTCCGGCCGTCCGCCGAGCAGCACAACGACCGAAATCAGCCAGCCCGCCGCGGGTGTCAGGGCACCGAGCTGGGTGTCGAAGACGCGGCGCCCGCCGTAGAACAGCCCGGCGCAAGCGAGCAGCGCCAGCAGCAGTCCGGCGGGGAACCAGGCGGCTTGGACGAGCGCCCCGGCGATCCCGACGAGCGCGCCGAGGACGGCCAGGCCCACGTAGGCGGCGATCCGCCCGGGGTTGAGGGGGGCGGCCAGGCCGGTCGCGGGAACGCCCCCGGAGGGCGCGCCGGAGCGCGGTGCGCGCTGCTTGCCGTCGCTCATCGCTCCGCTCCCGCCACGCCGGCGAACAGGTCGTCCTCGCGCGCCCCTCGCGGGGCTCCGGAGGTGCCGCGCACCAACTCGTAGTACTCCGTGGTGAGGACGGGCTGGCCGAGGTCGTTGGAGAGGGCGAAGAAGGGGCCGTCCACGGCGATCTGGGTGACATGGGCCCGCATCGCCGCGCTCTTGGCCGCGGCATGGGCCGTGCCGTCGATCCGCGCGGTGATCCTCGCGTCGTCGACCACACCCGGTACGTCGTCGATGGCGGCGATCCCCGGGAAGGCGTCCGGCGCCGTGTCCCGCAGACGCGCGAAGCCCTCTTCGACGACCGAGCGCGGCACCCGGTTCCAGTAGATCTTGGCGACGGTGTGCGGGGCGTCCGGTCCGGGGCGGTACGCGGGGTCGGCGGCGAGCTCGGCGGCGCGCATCGCGACGCGGTGGGCCTGGATGTGGTCGGGGTGTCCGTAGCCGCCGTCGGGGTCGTAGGTGACGAGGACCTGCGGGCGCACCGAGCGGATCACCTCCACGAGGTACCCGGCGGCGTCGTCCACGTCCGCGTTCCAGAAGGCGCCGGGGCGGTGGTTCTGCTCGGCGCCCATCATTCCGGAGTCGCGGAAGCGGCCGGGGCCGCCGAGGAGCCGGTGGTCGGCGACCCCGAGCTCCTTCATCGCCGCGGCGAGTTCATCCCGGCGGTGGGGGCCCAGGGTGTCGTCCCGGTCCGCGGCGAGATGGGCGAGTCCGGGCGGGATGACCTCGCCCTCCTCGCCGAGCGTGCAGGTGACCAGGGTGACCTGGGCGCCCTCGGCCGCGTACCTGGCCATGGTGGCGCCGTTGTTGATCGACTCGTCGTCGGGGTGCGCGTGCACCAGGAGCAGACGCCGGGCTGGATGGTCCGTCATGGGGACCAGCCTACGAGCCGAACGCCCCGGGGCCGTGCCGGGCGTCGCGCCGCAGGTCCCGATCCGCCGACCGGGCCCCGGCCGGCCGCCCCCGCGCACCGGCCGCCGACGAGTCGGGGCTCAGAACTTGAGGCTTCCGATCATGCCCGCCACATTCGTGGTCAGGTTCGAGATGCTGGGGGCAATGGACGAGCTGGCGAGATAGAAACCGAGCAGTGCGCAGACCACCGCATGTCCACCCTTCAGTCCGGATTTCCGGATCAGCAGGAAGACGACGATCGCCAGCAGCACCACCGCCGAAATCGAGAGTGCCACGGCGGTTCACCTCCATCAGTACGGTCGGGACGGGCAGCACACATGGAGCCAGCAGGTTCATACCCACCGAGCGCTACGGATCATAACTATCCGTCGCACCGCATTGATCGGGGCACAGCAGCACGAGGGGCGCACGACCGGGCGGTCGGGCGCTAGGTTCGGGCCCATGACTTCGCAGAAGATCTCATTTCCGCGTCAGCACGCCAGGACGATGCGATTCACCCTCGGCGCTCCCCGTGCGTTCACCGTGTCACCCGACGGAGAGCGGGTGGTCTTCCTGCGGTCGGGATCCGGCACGGACCGTACGGGCCGGCTGTGGGTGCTGGACCTGCCGGAGGGCGGTACGCCCCAGGAGCGCGTCGTCGCCGACCCCGAGACGCTGCTGGGCGGTTCGGCGGAGCGGCTGTCGCCCCAGGAGCGGGCCCGGCGCGAGCGCAGCCGTGAGGGCTCCTCCGGGATCGTGGGCTACGCGGTCGACGCGGCGGCCGAGTTGGCCGCGTTCGCGCTCTCGGGCAAGGTGTACGTCGCGGAGCTGCGGGCGGGTACGGCGCGGGCACTGCCGGTGCCCGGCCCGGTGATCGACCCGCGGCCGTCGCCGGACGGGCGCCTCGTCGCGTACGTCGCCAAGGGCGCGCTGCGCGTCGTGGGCGCCGGGGGCGAAGGGGATCTGGCGCTCGCCGAGCCGGAGGGGCCGAACGTCTCGTACGGCCTCGCGGAGTTCATCGCGGCCGAGGAGATGCAGCGCTCGCGGGGCTTCTGGTGGTCGCCGGAGTCGGACCGGCTGCTGGTCGCCCGGGTCGACGACAGCCCCGTACAGCGGTGGTGGATCGCGGATCCCGCGCACCCGGACCGCAAGCCGGCCGAGGTCGCCTATCCGGCGGCGGGGACCCCCAACGCCGAGGTGCGGCTCTTCGTGCTGGGCCTGGACGCCACCCGTACCGAAGTGGTCTGGGACCGGACGCGTTACCCGTATCTGGCGCAGGTGCACTGGTCGTCGGCCGGGGCTCCGCTGATCCTCGTGCAGGCCCGTGACCAGCAGAGCCAGCTCTTCCTCGCGGTGGACCCGGAGACCGGTACGACCCGGACGGTGCATGTCGACGAGGACCCGGTCTGGCTGGAAATCTTCCCCGGTGTGCCCGCCTGGGCGCCGGACGGACGGCTCGTGCGGATCGCGGACGAGGGCGGGGCACGGGTGCTCGCGGTCGGCGACCGGCTGCTGACCGGGGCGCAGTTGCAGCTCCAGGCGGTCCTGGACATCGGTGACTCGGATGTCCTGGTGTCGGCGTCGGCGGGCGAGGAGGCCGCGGAGCCGGAGATCGGCGAGAGCCATGTGTACCGAGTCAACGAGCTGGGCGTCGAACGGGTCTCCGAAGGGGCCGGGGTGCATTCGGCCGTCCGCTCGGGCGGGGTGACGGTACTGGTCTCCCACTCCCTGGAGCGGCCGGGGGCCCGTGCCGAGGTCCTGCGGGACGGCAAGCGGATCGCCACCGTGGCGAGCTTCGCCGAGGAGCCGGTCCTGTCCGCGCGGGTACGTCTCACCGAGGGGGGCGCACGGCGAATTCCGTGCGCCGTGCTGCTCCCCGATGGGTACAAAGAGTCGGACGGTCCCCTTCCTGTACTGATGGACCCGTACGGCGGGCCGCACGGCCGACGGGTGCTCGCCGCCCACAATCCGCATCTGACCTCACAGTGGTTCGCCGACCAGGGTTTCGCGGTGGTCGTCGCGGACGGCCGGGGCACACCGGGGCGTTCGCCGGCCTGGGAGAAGGCCGTCAAGAACGATGTCGCCCTCACCATGGACGACCAGATCGAGGCGCTGCACGCACTCGCCGGGCGGTTCCCGCTGGACCTCGGCAAGGTGGCGATCCGCGGCTGGTCGTTCGGCGGATTTCTGGCGGCGCTGGCCGTACTGCGCCGGCCGGATGTCTTCCACGCGGCGGTGGTGGGCGCGCCGGTGACCGACCAGCGGCTGTACGACACCCACTACACCGAGCGCTATCTCGGCGATCCGGCGAAGCAGCCGGAGGTGTACGCGCACAACTCGGTGCTGACGGACGAGGGGCTCTCCGAGGCCGCGGACGAGGCCCGGCCGATGATGATCATCCATGGTCTGGCCGACGACAACGTGGTGGTCGCGCACGCGCTCAGGCTGTCGTCGGCGCTGCTCTCGGCGGGGCGGCCGCACGAGGTGCTGCCGCTCAGCGGGGTGACGCACATGACGCCGCAGGAGCAGGTGGCGGAGAATCTGCTGCTGCTCCAGGTGGACTTCCTGAAGCGGTCGCTGGGGCTGCGGGGGTGACCTGAGCAAGGCGGTGCGGGCCGCGCCCGTCACCAGCCCGGCGGGGGCTGGGACGGGGGCGGCGGACCGAAGACGCCGGGCCGCGGATAGCCGTACCCCTGCCCGTAGCCCTGGTGGGGCGGGGCAGGGTCGTCCGCGGTGCCCCGCCGGGCCAGCACGAGCAGTACCACCGCTGCGGCGATCGTCTCGAAGAACCAGCTCAGCAGGGTGAGTTGGTCCTCGGTCCGCAGATCGGCGAAGTGGTCCAGCATCTTGTAGTGCGCGGAGCGGATCACTCCCAGCGCCCCGGCGGACAGCAGCGCACCGGCTGCGATCAGGCCGAACGGCCGTGCGTGCACGGTGTGGAAGAGCGCACTCGTCCCCGCGAACAGACAGAGCAGCGCGAGGACGGTGTTGTTCCAGCCAGGCGGTGCGTCGATCAGTCCCTGGAGGAGCCGGTCCCCGCCCACGTACCAGTCGGGGTAGATGAAGGGGAACCGCACCGCCTGGCGGATCTCCCAGGCGATCACCACCGCTCCCGAGGCGCCCAGCAGCAGAAAGGCGGTCACACTCGCGCCCTGGCTCGGCCGGGTGGGGGTGCGCTCGGAGAAGTCGCGCGGCGATCTGCGGCCGGCGCCCGCGGTGATGATCAGCGCGATGCCCACCGCGAGGGCCGCGAAGGCGCAGAGCAGGGCGCGGGTGCGCAGATCGTCGGAGAACCGGTCGTTCATCCGGGACGCACCGATGTTCCAGAGCCCCGGCAGCCGTACGGCGAGAGTGACCGCTCCGGTGGCGACCAGGGCGGTTGCGGCCACCGCGGACCGCAGGGCCGCGAACGCGGCGGCGACATAGACCAGGAGCAGCACCACGTCGTCGGCCGAGGTGGCCGGCACAGCGAGCAGTCGCGCTTCGCGGTAGCCCGCCCAGTACCGCCACAACTGGCCCGGGTCGCCGACCGCCCTGACATCCCGTACGAGCCAGCCCGCGACCATCACCGCGAGCAGGGCGCAGAGAACGGCGCCGGTGACCCTTGCCCCCCGTGTGAGTATCACCCCAGCGATACTCCACCGCCCCCGGCCGCCGGACAAGGGCCGGGCCGCGAAGATGTGCGAACGGGCAACCGGCCGGGGGGACTTGACGGCCCCCCGGCCGGTTCACGGCACCCGCACGGCCGTACGCGGACCAGGGTGGCGCATGCGTATGCCGGACGTGCGACGGCCGAGTTGCCCCGGCGTCAACGGCCTCTCCATTGTGGGGAAGGCCGTGACGTGCGGGCCGTCAGACGGCCCGGCTGCTGCCGGAGGGCGGCGGCCCGTCCTCCTCGCCCTCGGCGTCCGGCGTGCCCGCCCCGCTCGTCCCGTCCTCGCGCGTCTGCGGTGGCACCCCGGCCTCCTCCACCATCGTCTCCCCCGGCGTCTCCAGCAGCCCCTCCGGCGGCACCACCTGCTTCTCCGCCGCGAAGTGGCAGGCCGAATCGTGTCCGGCGGGTGTGTCCGTCAGCCGGAAGACCGCCGGAACCGCCAGCAGCGGCACCTCCAGCTCGCACCGCTCCCGCGCCTTCCAGCAGCGGGTACGGAAGCGGCAGCCGGAGGGCGGGTTGGCGGGTGAGGGGACGTCGCCGTGCAGGATGATCCGCTCCCGGTGCTCGCGGGCCGTCGGGTCCGGCACCGGGACGGCGGACAGCAGCGCCTGGGTGTACGGGTGCGTGGGGTGGTCGTAGATCTGCTCGTCGGTGCCGATCTCGACGATCCGGCCGAGGTACATCACGCCGACCCGGTCGGAGATGTGCCGGACGATCGACAGGTCGTGCGCGATGAAGACGTAGCTCAGCCCGAACTCCGTCTGGAGGCGGTCCAGCAGATTGACGACCTGTGCCTGTACGGAGACGTCGAGGGCGGAGACGGGTTCGTCGGCGACGATGATCTCGGGGTTCAGGGCGAGGCCGCGGGCGATGCCGATGCGCTGGCGCTGGCCACCGGAGAACTGGTGCGGATAGCGGTTGATGTACTCCGGGTTGAGACCCACGACGTCCAGCAGGTCCTGGACCTTGCGGCGCCGGTCGCCCTTCGGGGCCACCTCGGTGTGGATCTCGTACGGCTCGCCGATGATGTCGCCGACGGTCATGCGGGGGTTCAGCGACGTGTACGGGTCCTGGAAGACCATCTGGATGTTGCGGCGCACGGCCTTCAGGGCGCGTCCCGACAGCTTGGTGATGTCCTCACCCTTGTACTTGATCGCGCCGGCCGTCGGCTGTTCCAGATGCACCAGCATCCTGGCCACGGTCGACTTGCCGCAGCCCGACTCCCCCACGATGCCGAGCGTCTCGCCCGCCGCCAGGTCGAAGGAGACCCCGTCGACGGCCTTGACGGCGCCGATCTGCTTCTTGATCAGGATGCCCTGGGTGAGCGGGTAGTGCTTGACCAGATCGCGGACCTCCAGGATCGGCTCGCGTCCGGCCACCGGGAACCCTGCCCGCTCCTCGGCGAGCACGGCGTGGGCCTTCCCACCCCCTTCGCGCGCTTCCGCGCGCCCCGAGTGGTCAGCGTGCATCGAGCGTCTCCTTCCAGAAGTAGCAGGCGCTCTCACGGTGCTCGGCCACCTCGAACAGCGGCGGGACCTCGCCTCGGCAGACCTCCTGGGCCATCGGGCAGCGCGGGTTGAAGGCACAGCCCGGCGGGATGTGCAGCAGGTTGGGCGGCAGGCCCTTGATCGCGTACAGCTCCTGGCCCTTCTGGTCCAGGCGCGGGATCGACTGGAGCAGGCCCTTGGTGTACGGGTGGGCGGGGGCCCGGTAGATGTCGTGGACGGGGGCGGCCTCGACGATCCGGCCCGCGTACATCACGGCGATCTTGTCGGCGACGTCCGCGACCACGCCCAGGTCGTGGGTGATCAGGATCAGGCCCATGTTCAGCTCGCGCTGGAGCTCGGCGAGCAGGTCCATCACCTGGGCCTGGACGGTCACGTCGAGGGCGGTGGTGGGCTCGTCCGCGATGATCAGCGACGGTTCCAGCGCCAGCGCCATGGCGATCATGATGCGCTGGCGCATTCCGCCGGAGAACTGGTGCGGATAGTTGCCCACGCGCTCCTTCGCGGCCGGGATGCGGACCCGGTCCATCAGTTCGACGGCCTTCAGCCTGGCGTTCTTGCGGGACATCCCGCGATGGACGACAAACATCTCGCCGAGCTGCTCCCCCACGCTGAGCACGGGGTTGAGGGAGGAGAGCGCGTCCTGGAAGATCATGGCCATCTCCTGGCCGCGGATCCTGCGCCGCTCGTCCTTGCGCATCGTCAGCAGATCGCGGTCCTTGAAGAGGATCTCGCCGCCGCTGATCCTCCCGGGCGGCATGTCGAGAATGCCCATGATCGCCTGCGCGGTGACCGACTTGCCGGAGCCCGACTCGCCGAGGACGGCCAGCGTCTCGCCCTCGGCCACCGAGTAGTCGACCCCGTTGACGGCCTTGGCCACCCCGTCGCGGGTGTGGAACTCCACGTGCAGATCGCGCACTTCGAGCAACATGGCAGTGGGCTCCTCAGCGCAGCTTGGGGTCGAGGGCGTCGCGCACCGCGTCGCCGAGCATGATGAACGCGAGCACGGTGACCGCCAGCGCACCGGCGGGCCAGAGCAGCATGTGCGGAGCGTTGCGGATGTACTGGGACGCGGCGGAGATGTCGATGCCCCAGGAGACGGCCGGCGGTTTCAGGCCGACGCCGAGGAACGAGAGGGTCGCCTCCAGCGAGATGTACGTACCGAGCGCGATGGTCGCGACGACGATCACCGGCGCGACGGCGTTCGGGGTGATGTGGCGCAGCAGCATCCGCGTGTTGGAGGCGCCGAGCGCCCGTGCCGCCTGCACGTAGTCGTTCTGTTTGGCGGTGATCACGGAGCCCCGGCCGATGCGGGCGATCTGCGGCCAGCCCAGCAGCACGATGAAGCCGATGACCGGCCAGACGGTGGCGCTGGTGACCACGGAGAGGAAGACCAGGCCGCCGAGGACCACCGGGATGCCGAAGAAGATGTCCGTGAGGCGGGAGAGGACCGAGTCCCACCAGCCGCCGAAGAATCCGGCCAGGCCGCCGAGGACGCCGCCGAGCAGGGTGACGCCCAGGGTGGCGCAGACGCCGACCGTCACCGAGTTCCTGGCCCCGTAGACGGTACGGGTGTAGACGTCGCAGCCCTGCCCGTCGAAACCGAAGGGGTGACCTGGCTGGGAGCCCTGCTGGGCCTTGGCGAGGTTGCAGTCGAGCGGGTCCTGATCGGCGATCAGCTGCGGCCAGATCGAGATGATCACCAGGAAGAGGATGATCAGGGCGGAGATGATGAAGACCGGGTTGCGGCGCAGGTCCCGCCAGGCGTCCGACCACAGGCTGCGCGGTTTCTCGGCGGGGCCGGTGCCGTCCGGCCCGCCCGGTGTCTTTTCGAGGGTCGTGCCCTCCTCCAGGGCGAGGTCCATCACGCCTCCCGCTCCGGCCGGTGAGATCGCCTCGTCCGGTGTCTGCTCAGGCATAGCGGATCCTCGGGTCGAGTACGGCGTACAGCAGGTCGACGATAAGGTTCGCCGCCAGGAAGACGAGGACCAGAATGGTGACGAAGCCGACGACGGTCTGTGAGTTCTGGCGCAGGATGCCCTGGTAGAGCTGGTAGCCGACGCCGTGGATGTTGAAGATCCGCTCCGTGACGATCGCCCCGCCCATCAAGGCGCCCACGTCCGTACCGATGAAGGTGACGACCGGGATCAGCGAGTTGCGCAGCAGATGCCGGAGCACGACGCGGCGCCTGGGCAGTCCCTTGGCGACGGCGGTGCGCACGTAGTCGGCGCGGGCGTTCTCGGCGATCGAGGTCCGGGTGAGCCGGGTGACGTACGCCAGGGAGACCGAGGCGAGGACGAGTCCCGGGATGAGGAGCTCGTTGAAGGGCGCCTCCGGGGAGACGGACGGTTTGATGACGCCCCACTGCACTCCGAGGAGGAGCTGGAGCAGCAGACCGGTGACGAAGGTCGGGATGGAGATGACGACCAGGGTCAGGATGAGCACGGTGGTGTCGACGGGGCGGCCGCGGCGCAGGCCGGTGACGACGCCGAAGCTGATGCCGATGACGATCTCGAAGACGGTCGCGACGACGGTGAGCCGGATGGTGACGGGGAAGGCGCTGCCCATCAGCTCGGTGACCTTCTGCCCGTTGAACGCGGTGCCGAAGTCGCCGGTGAAGACATTGCCCATGTAGGTCGCGTATTGCTGCCAGACAGGCTTGTCGAGGCCGAATTCCGAGCGGAGTCGGGCGGCGGTCGCCGGGTCGCACTGGCGTTCGCCGCAGAGGCCGGCGATGGGATCGCCCATCACGTTCACCATGAGGAAGATCAGCAGTGTGGCGCCGAAGAAGACCGGGATCATCTGCAGCAGCCGCCGGATCACATAACGTCCCATGAAGGGCTCCGGGGGTCGCGGGGGGCCGGGCGGCCGGCGCAAGGAACACGCCGGCCGCCCGGCCTCGACGGGTCACTTGACCTTGATCTGCTCGTACACCGGGACGCTGAACTGATTCAGCGACACATGGGTGACCCGGTCCGAGTAACCGGCGCTGCCGTTCTGGTACCAGAGCGGGATGACGGGCATCTGCGCCGCCAGGACCCTCTCCGCGTCCTGGAAGGTCGAGACGGCCTTGGCCTTGTCGGACTCGGCGTTGGCCTTGTTGATGAGGCCGTCGAACTGCTTGTTGCTCCACTTGCCGTCGTTGGACGAGGCGTCGGTGTAGTACACCGGCTGGAGGAAGTTCTGGATCAGCGGGTAGTCCATCTGCCAGCCGGCCCGCCAGGCGCCGGTCAGCTTCTGCTGGGAGACCTGGCTGCGGAAGTCGGCGAAGGTGCCGACGGGGCCGCCGACGCACGCCTTGTTGTCGCCCAGCGCCTTGTTGATGCTGTTGCAGACGGCGTCGACCCACTCCTTGTGCGAGCCGGTGTCCGCGTTGTACGAGATCCTGAGCTGGCCGCCGGGGATGCCGCCGCCCTCCTGGATCAGCTTCTTGGCGTTCGCCGCGTCGTACTCGCAGGGCGCGCCGCACAGCCCCTTCTTGAAGCCGCCGTTCGTGCCGAGGACCGGGGAGGTCCAGTCGGATGCGGGGGTGCGGGTCTGCTGGAAGATCTGGCTGGTGATCTGATCACGGTTGATGGCCATCGACAGGCCCTGGCGGACCTTGACGCCGCCGGGGGTGTCCCATCTCTTGTCGTAGAAGGGGAAGGCGAGGGTCTGGATGATGCCGGCCGGGGTGTTGATGTACCGGTCGCCGAGATCCGCCTTGACGTTCTTCAGCTGCGAGGCGGGCACGTCGTCGACGAGGTCGAGGTTGCCAGCGGTCAGGTCGGTGTAGGCGGTGTTGTTGTCGGTGTAGACCTTGAGGTCGATGCCACCGTTCTGCGCCTTGTCGGCCCCGGGGTACTTGTCCCACTTGCGCAGGTTCATCGACGAGCCCTTGGTGTATGTGTCGACGGTGTAAGGGCCGTTGCCGATCGGCTTGGACAGCCAGGCGGAGTGGTCGGTGAAGAATGCCTTGGGCAGCGGGGCGAAGGCCGGGTAGCCCAGGGTGTCGGGCCAGAGGGAGAACTTCTGCGACAGCTTGGCCGTGAAGGTCTTGTCGTCGACGAGCTTGAGGCCGGAGAGCGTGTTCGCCCTGGAACTGCCGGTGTCGGGGTGGACCTTGTCGTATCCGTCGATGTACCCGAAGAAGTAGGCGTTCTTCTGATTGTTCTTCAGCAGGGCCCCGTAGTTCCAGGCGTCCACGAAGGACTTCGCGGTGACCTTCTCTCCGTTGCTGAAGGTCCAGCCGTCCTTCACGGTGATCGTGAAGTTCTGGTTGTCCTTGGACTCGATCTTCTCGGCGAGCATGTTGATGGCCGCGCCGGTCTTCGGGTCGTACCTCTTGAGTCCCCGGAAGATCAGGTCGAGAACCTTGCCGCCCTGCACCTCGTTGGTGTTCGCGGGTTCGAGGGGGTTCTGCGGGTCGCCCCAGGAGGAGCTCACGATTCCATTGGCCCCACCGCCGCCACCACCGCCGCCACCACCGCCGCCGCAGGCCGTCGCCGTCAGGGCGACGGCGACCGCGCATGCGGCCCACTTGGCCCGTGTGGCTCCGCGCATGGAGTTCCTCCTCTGAGTCTTCGTCACATGTAGAGCCAAATATCACCCGATAACGACATCAATGCACCTTATCTACGGCCGTACGTGTGGGGGTGACATCAAGCCGTTCAGGTGTGCCGCATAACGAAAAGGACACACCCGTGATCGGACGCCCCGCCCGAGTCGCCCCGATTCCCCCGTTCCGTAAAACGGCTGTCCACCTTGAGGACATCTACGTATTGTCAAGTTCAAGTCAAGAACCTAAAGACCAGGTGTGGACTTTCATAGCTGATTGACCGTTGTCAACTCGATTGATTGGGTCCGTTCCAACCCCTTAGCTCCTCCTGCCCGGAGGATGCCGCTTTCCGTACGGGGACAGGAGCTCGATGACCACGCCATCCCCGGCCCCCATCGCTCCGGTGGACGCCACAGCCACCGAAGCCGTTGAGGAGTCCCGGCAGCCCGCAGGACCCGACAAGGGCGCCGACGCACGGAGTCCAGGCCAGCTGGCCTGGCGGCGCTTCAAGCGCGACAGGACGGGCGTGCTCTCCGCCTACATCGTCGTGTTCTTCTTCGCGATCGCGATAGGCGCGCCGCTGATAGCGAAGTTGTACGGCAAGGATCCGTACACGACGTACGGCCAGGACAATCCGGAACTGCTCAACGGCTTCGGCTATCCGGCCCTGCCCAACGGCGGTATCACCGGCGACTTCTGGTTCGGCATCGAGCCCCAACTCGGCCGGGACGTCTTCACCTTCCTGCTGTACGGAATCCGCACCTCGCTGCTGCTCGCGGCGGCGGCCACCATTCTCGTCACGGTCATCGGTGTGGTCATCGGTGTCACCGCCGGATATCTCGGCGGCAAGACGGACTACTTCATCGGCCGGGTCATCGACATTCTGCTGTCGTTCCCGTCGACGCTCTTCTTCATCGCCTTCATGCCGGTCGTCTACGGGCTGTTCGTGGCGCCGGACGACGAGATCCCGACGTCGCTGCGGGCCATCTGCCTGATCCTGGCCCTCACCGTCTTCGGCTGGGCCTCGATGGCCCGCCTGCTGCGCGGCCAGGTACTGGCTCTGCGCGAGCGGGAGTTCGTCGAGGCCGCGAAGGTGACCGGCGCCTCTCCCGCCCGGATCATCTTCAAGGAACTGCTGCCGAACCTCTGGACGCCGATCCTGATCCAGGCCACGCTCGCCCTGCCGGCCTTCGTGACGGCCGAGGCGGGCCTGGCCTTCCTCGGCGTGGGCATCATCGACCCGACGCCCGACTGGGGCGTGATGATCCAGCGCGGAGCGTCCTTCTACACGGACGACATCACCTTCATGCTCTTCCCGGGCATCTCGATGATCGTCTTCGTGCTCGCCTTCAACCTGCTCGGCGACTCGGTACGCGACGCACTCGACCCGAAGTCGAAGCGCTGAGCCTCTGCTCCATCCAGCCCGGCCGCTGTGGTCCGGCCTGCCGTACCTGCTCCGTCCACCGATCCCAAGGACCGATACGCATGTCTTTCTCCCGCAGAAACTTCCTGATAGCCACCGGTGTGGCGGCCGCGAGCTCCACTGTCCTGAGCGCATGCAGCAGCGGTGACGCAGGCGGCGGCACCAAGGGGGGCGACAAGGGCACCCCGAAGGTCAGCGGCAGCAAGGAGGCCGCGATCCTGGTCGGCACCAAGGCCGACTCCACCGGTCCCGCCCCCGAGGTTCCGGGCGCGGTCAAGGGCGGCACGCTCTACACGATGGACCAGATCGACTGCGACCACCTGGACCCGGCGCAGATCTGGTCGAGCTACGAGGGCTTCCTCACCCCGCTGTTCATGCGTGGCCTGGTCGGCTACAAGGTCGCGATGGACGGCACCACCACGCTCGTGGGCGACCTCGCCACCGACGCCGGCACCACGAAGGACGGCGGCAAGACCTGGTCGTTCACCCTGAAGGACGGGGTGAAGTGGGAGGACGGCTCGGACATCTCGATGGACGATGTCCGCCACACCTTCGAGCGCCTCTTCGCCAAGTTCGTGACCTTCGGCCCGCGCTACCCGCAGGAGTGGCTGGTCGGCGGCGACAAGTACAAGGGGCCCTACGAGGGCAAGCACCTCGACTCGATCGAGATCGACGGCAAGACCGTCACCTTCCACCTCAAGGAAGCCCGCGGCGACTTCAACTTTACGCTGGGCATGCGCGCCTTCTCCCTGGTGCCGAAAAAGAAGGACACCAAGGAGGACTACGACAAGAAGCCGTTCTCCTGCGGCCCGTACAAGATCGACGCCCGCCAGGTCGGCAAGTCCATGTCGCTGTCGCGCAACCCGCACTGGGACCCCAAGACCGACCCGATCCGCAACGCCTACCCGGACAAGTTCCAGCTGCAGTTCGGCTTCCAGTCCCTGGCGTCCACGGACCGCTACATCGCGGACCAGGGCGACGACCAGCACACGTTCTCGCTGCTCAACGAGATCGCGCCGGAGCGCATCCAGAAGGTACTCGGCGACGCCGAGCTGAAGAAGCGCGTCCTGACGCACCTCGACACGGCGACGTACTACTACGCGATCAACACCACGCGCATCAAGGACGTCAAGGTCCGCCAGGCACTCAACTACGCCTGGCCGTCGCAGCAGACCCAGCTGCTCCGCGGCGGTGCCTCCTCCTCCGAGATCGCCACCACCGTCATCAGCCCGATGACCCCGGGCCACGCGGACTTCGACCTCTACGGCAAGAAGACGAAGCCGGCCGGAGACCCGGAGAAGGCCAAGGAGCTGCTGAAGGAGGCCGGCAAGGAGGGCCAGAAGGTCGTCATCGCCTTCCAGCAGTCCGACAACCAGGTGAAGCAGGCCGTTGCCATCAAGAGCGCGCTCACCAAGGCGGGCTTCGACGTGGTGACGCAGCAGGTCGACAAGACCTCCTTCTACAGCCAGATCGCCCAGCTCGACAACCACTTCGACATGTTCGCCGCCGGCTGGTCCGCCGACTGGCCGGGCGGCTACACGGCCCTCCAGCCGACCTTCGACGGCCGCGTGATCGCCAACGGCGCCTCCAACTGGCCGCAGCTGAACGACGCGAGCGTCAACAAGGCCATCGACGCCGCCGCCAAGATCACCGACCTGGAGGAGGCCAACAAGGCCTGGGGCGCGATCGACCGGCAGATCATGGAGCTGGCCGCATGCGTTCCGGACTACTGGCCGATCCGCAACTGGCTCCACGGTTCCAAGGTCGGCGGTCTGGTCTACGACGCGGGCACCACCGGCATCGCGATCACCAAGCTCTACGCCATGGCGTGATCCGGTAGGGGAGGGGCGGCTGGACCGGCCGCCTCTCCCCGGTCCCGGTCACTCCCCCGCTCACCACCCCTCGGCGACGGCGCCCCACCCGGAAAGTCACGACCCCATGCTTCGATTTCTTCTCCGCCGCGTGACCGGCGCTCTCGTCATTCTGTTGGTCATCAGCGCCATCACCTTCTACCTCTTCTACGCGATCCCCCGTGAACCTGCCCGGATGGCCTGCGGCAAGGTCTGCACACCCGAACTCATCACTCAGATCAAGCAGAACCTGGGGATCGCCGACCCGATGCCCGTCCAGTACTGGCACTGGCTGTCCGGCATCTTCGTCGGCCGTGACTACGGGAACTACGGTTACTGCCCGGCGCCCTGCCTCGGCTACTCGTTCACCAACCGTCAGCCGGTCTTCGGCACGATCATGGACCGCCTGCCGCTGACCCTCTCGCTCTCGGCGGGCGCGGCCTTCTTCTTCGTGATCTTCGGTGTCGGCGCGGGCATGCTCGCTGCGGTCAAGCAGGGCAAGGCGCTCGACAAGATCGCCAGCTCCCTCTCGCTGCTGGGCTCCTCGCTGCAGATCTACTTCGTCGGCTACATCGCGATGTTCCTGCTGGTGCAGCAGATGGGACTGCTCGAACAGCCCTCGTACACGCCCCTCACCGAGAACCCGGCCAAGTGGGCCGGCGGGCTGCTGCTGCCCTGGCTGGTGCTGTCGATCATCTTCACCGCCAACTACACCCGCATGACCCGCTCCCAGCTCGTCGAGCAGCTCAGCGAGGACTACGTCCGCACCGCACGCGCCAAGGGCCTGTCCCGCCGCTCGGTCTTCTTCCGCTTCGCCTGGCGTGGGGCGATGGGCCCGATCGTCACGATCTTCGGTATCGACCTGGGCACGCTGATCGGCGGCGCCATCATCACCGAGGTGACCTTCAGCCTGCAGGGCCTGGGCCAGCTGTCCGTGCGCTCGGTCGACACCAGCGACCTGCCCATGCTGCTCGGGGTCACCATCGTCGCGGCGGGCGCGATCGTCTTCGCCAACATCATCGTGGACGCCGTCTACGGCCTCATCGACCCGCGGATCCGGCTCGCCTGACCCCGCCCCCCGTTCCGGCCCACCCCCTTCTCCCGCAACATCCTCCTGGAGCGTCCCCGTGACGAGCACCGATCAGCAGCCCCTCCTCTCCGTCAGGGATCTACACGTTCACTTCTCGACCGAGGACGGCGTCGTCAAGGCCGTCGACGGCCTCTCCTTCGACGTGGAGAAGGGCAGGACCCTCGGCATCGTCGGCGAGTCCGGCTCCGGCAAGTCCGTCACCAACCTGACGATCCTCGGCCTGCACGACCCCGACCACACCGAGATCGACGGCGAGATCCTGCTCGAAGGCCAGGATCTGCTCGCCGCCTCGGAGCGGGAGCTGGAGCGGCTGCGCGGCAACAAGATGGCCATGATCTTCCAGGACGCGCTGGCCTCGCTGTCGCCGTACCACACCGTCGGCCGGCAGATCAGCGAGGCCTACCGCAAGCACACCGGGGCCTCCAAGCGGGAAGCCCGGGCGCGGGCCGTGGAGATGCTCACCAAGGTGGGCATCCCGCAGCCCGATCTGCGGGTGGACGACTATCCGCACCAGTTCTCCGGCGGTATGCGCCAGCGCGCGATGATCGCCATGTCGCTGGTCTGCGACCCGGAACTGCTGATCGCGGACGAGCCGACCACGGCGCTGGACGTCACCGTGCAGGCCCAGATCATGGACTTGCTCAAGGACCTTCAGCAGGAGACCGGCACCGCGATCGTCTTCATCACCCACGACCTCGGTGTCATCGCCGACATCGCGGACGACGTACTGGTGATGTACGGCGGCCGGTGCGTGGAGCGCGGCACCAAGAAGGAGGTGCTGCGGGCGCCCCAGCACCCGTACACCTGGGGTCTGCTGGGGTCCATGCCGAGCCTCGACGGTCCGGTCGACGTACCGCTGTCGCCGATCCCCGGCTCCCCGCCCAGCCTCCTCAACCCGCCGCCCGGCTGCCGCTTCCATCCGCGGTGCTCGTTCACCGAACAGGTCGGCGCCTCGCGCTGCGCGACGGAGCAGCCTCCGCTGGAGCTGGTGGACGGCCGTGGGGCCGCCTGCCACCTCACCCCGGAGCAGCGCACCGAATTCTTCGCCGACTTCGCCGGTATCCGGCCCAACTGACGTACAAGAGACGGGACTTCCCCACTATGAGCAGCGCAGATCCCCTCCTGGACGTCTCCGGACTCACCAAGCACTTCCCGATCAAGGGCGGCTTCCCGATCCGACGGACGATCGGCGCGGTCCAGGCCGTCGACGGGCTGGACTTCACCGTCGGCGAGGGCGAGAGTCTGGGCCTGGTAGGCGAGTCCGGCTGCGGCAAGTCGACGACCGGCCGGCTGATCACCCGGCTCCTGGAGCCGACGGCCGGCAGCATCACCTACCGCGGCCAGGACATCACCCACGCCTCGCGCAAGCAGTTGGCGCCGGTCCGCTCCGAGATCCAGATGATCTTCCAGGACCCGTACGCCTCGCTGAACCCGCGGCAGACCGTCGGCAAGATCGTCGCCGGACCGATGGAGATCAACGGCATCAACCCGGCGGGCGGCCGCGAGGCGCGCGTACGGGAGCTGCTGGAGATCGTCGGGCTCAACCCGGAGCACTACAACCGCTTCCCGCACGAGTTCTCCGGCGGCCAGCGCCAGCGCATCGGCGTGGCCCGCGCGCTCGCCCTGGAACCGAAGCTGATCGTGGCCGACGAGCCGGTCTCGGCGCTGGACGTGTCGATCCAGGCCCAGGTGGTGAACCTGCTGCAGAAACTGCAGAAGGACCTCGGCATCGCGTTCCTTTTCATCGCCCATGACCTGGCCGTGGTGCGCCACTTCTCGCAGCGCGTCGCCGTCATGTACCTCGGCCGGATCGTGGAGATCGCCGACCGGGACGATCTGTACGGCAACCCGCGGCACCCGTACACCAGGGCGCTGCTCTCGGCCGTGCCCGAGGCGACCGCCGACGAGGTACCCGCCCGGGAACGCATCCTCCTCACCGGCGATGTGCCCTCCCCGGTCAATCCGCCCTCGGGCTGCCGCTTCCGTACCCGCTGCTGGAAGGCGACGGACAAGTGCGCGAGCGAAGCTCCGCCGCTGGTGCGGGTCGAGGGCAGCCGAGACGGCCATCTGACGGCCTGCCACTACCCCGAGGGCCCCCAGGCCGCGTCGTCCGTCCCGCAGGCCCGTGAAACCGCTGCGGGGCCGAAGCTCGACAAGGCCGCCGAAGCCCCCAAGACCGAGGCCTGACACCCCTGGCCCCGGCCTCGTGGGCGCCCCCGCCGACACGGACCTGACCGGTCCGCGAACCGCGGGACTCCCCCGCCCAAGGAACCGAGCACGTCGGCCCATTGACCCGAGCCACCTGCGAGCCCGGTTCCCGGGTACACGGGAAAGGTGCCCGGAACCGATCGGTTCCGGGCGCTTCCGCATGTCCGCCCAGGAACGGCTTCCGAGGGTTCGGCACCCGTTGGAGAAGAAATCACGGCCACGTACCCGCCAGGCAACCAAAGCTCAATAATCCCTCAACCCCCATGTGTCACACGGACTTTGACTGCAAGGATGTGACGCACACCGCACAAGAGCACCTCAGACTGGAGGATCTGCGTGAAGCGTGTCATGAGCACCGTTCTCACCACCGCGCTGCTGAGCGCCGGAGTCGTGGCAGGGACCGCAGCACCGGCCTCGGCCGGCACCAAGTGCGACGCCTCCCCGATCTACTCGATCGGTGACAAGAAGACCGTCTGGCGAGCCACCAACGTGCACAGCGACTGGGCGAAGCCGGGCGTGACCATCAGCTACGCCAAGAACAAGACGGGCACCTGGACGGCCACCGGCACCGCGACCGTCGGCGCCGAAGCGGGCGTCATCTTCGCCAAGGCGTCGGCCTCGTTCAGCGTCTCGGTCGGCTACTCCTGGTCGAAGTCGGACACCTGGACGTACGCAGCCACGGTCGCGAAGAAGAAGGGCAAGAGCCGGGGCCGGCTGATGATGTACCACGAGGCGAAGGGCTTCAGCGTCACCAAGTACCACCTGGAGCCGAAGTTCGGCGGTGGCTGCAAGAAGGTGCAGAGCTGGAAGAAGAGCAACAACGTCGCCCCCGTGAAGAAGAGCAGCAACCTGTGGGGCATCCAGTACGCGTAGTACGTCCCCCGGGGACGTCGCCGGACCGGCATGAACGCGGAGGATGACGGTACGGCGGTCACGACGAAGGGCCCGGAACCTGTCCCCCAGGTTCCGGGCCCTTCGTGTCACACGTTCCGTGCTACGAGGCCGCGCCGACGACGTCCTTCTCCTCGGCGAAGTGGCAGGCCGACTCGTGCGCGGCCGGCGTGTCCGAGCCCTTGAAGCGCTCGGGGATCGCCAGCAGCGGCATCTCCGTGGCGCACTTGTCCTGGGCCTTCCAGCAGCGCGTACGGAAACGGCAGCCCGACGGCGGGTTCGCCGGCGACGGGACGTCACCGGTGAGGATGATCCGCTCGCCGCGGTCGCGGGCCTCCGGGTCGGGGACCGGGACCGCCGACAGCAGCGCCTGGGTGTAGGGGTGCGTCGGGTGGACGTAGATCTCCTCGTCCGTGCCGATCTCGGCCATCTTGCCGAGGTACATCACGCCGACCCGGTCGGAGATGTGCCGGACGATCGACAGGTCGTGCGCGATGAAGACGTAGGAGAGGTTGAACTCGTCCTGGAGCTTCTCCATCAGGTTGATGACCTGCGCCTGCACTGACACGTCGAGCGCGGAGACCGGCTCGTCGCAGATGATGATCTCCGGGTTGAGCGCGAGGCCGCGGGCGATGCCGATGCGCTGGCGCTGACCGCCGGAGAACTGGTGCGGATAGCGGTTGATGTACTCCGGGTTGAGACCCACGACGTCCAGCAGGTCCTGGACCTTGCGGCGCCGGTCCCCCTTCGGGGCCACCTCCGGGTGGATCTCGTACGGCTCGCCGATGATGTCGCCGACCGTCATACGCGGGTTCAGCGACGTGTACGGGTCCTGGAACACCATCTGGATGTTGCGGCGGACCGCCTTCAGCGCGCGGCCGGACAGCCGGGTGATGTCCTGGCCCTTGTAGAAGACCTCGCCGGCCGTGGCCGTCTCCAGCGTCATCAGCAGTCGCGCGACCGTGGACTTCCCACAGCCCGACTCGCCAACGATGCCGAGCGTCTCGCCCTGGTAGAGGTCGAAGGAGACCCCGTCCACGGCCTTGACGGCGCCGACCTGGCGCTTGAAGAGGATGCCCTGGCTCAGCGGGAAGTGCTTGACCAGATTGCGCACCTGGAGGATCGGCTCACCGCGTTCCACCGGGGCCTCGATCGCCGCGACCGCCGCCGTCTCGTCGGCGGCCTCGACCTCCACGACGTCGGTGACGTTCGGGGTGCTGTCCAACGATCCGTCCGTCTTGTCGAGCTCAGCCATGGATCGTCTCCTTCCAGAAGTGGCAGGCGCTGCCGCGGCCGGGCAGTTCGCTGCCGTCCTGCTCGGAGACCGGCACCAGGGCCGGAATCTCCGTGCGGCAGATGTCCTCCGCCTTCGGGCACCGGGGGTTGAAGGCGCAGCCGGACGGAATCTTGAGCAGGTTGGGCGGCAGCCCCTTGATCGCGTAGAGCTCGTGGCCCTTCTGATCGAGGCGCGGGATCGAGTCGAGCAGACCCCGGGTGTACGGGTGCGCGGGCCGCTTGTAGAGCTCGTGCACCGGTGCCGTCTCGACGATCCGGCCGGCGTACATGACCGCGATCTTGTCCGCGACGTCGGCGACGACGCCGAGGTCGTGGGTGATCAGGATCAGACCCATGTTGAACTCGGTCTGCAGCTCCTTGAGCAGGTCCATGACCTGGGCCTGGACCGTCACGTCGAGCGCGGTGGTGGGCTCGTCCGCAATGATCAGGTCCGGCTCCAGGGCCAGCGCCATGGCGATCATGATGCGCTGGCGCATACCGCCGGAGAACTGGTGCGGGTAGTCGCCGACCCGCTCCTTGGCGGCGGGGATCTTGACCCGCTCCATCAGCTCGATGGCCTTGAGCTTCGCCTGCTTCTTGGAGAGTCCCTGGTGGACACGGAACATCTCGCCGAGCTGGTAGCCGACCGAGAGCACGGGGTTGAGCGAGGAGAGCGCGTCCTGGAAGATCATCGCAATCTTCTGGCCGCGGATCTTCCGCCGCTCCTCGTAGCCCATCGTGAGCATGTCCTGGCCGCGGTACAGGATCTGGCCCTGCGGGATCTTGCCGGGCGGCATGTCGAGAATGCCCATGATCGCCTGAGCGGTCACGGACTTGCCGGAGCCGGACTCGCCGAGCACGGCCAGGGTCTCGCCCGAGTCGACGCTGTAGTTCACACCGTTGACGGCCTTGGCCACTCCGTCACGGGTGTGGAACTCCACGTGCAGGTCGCGCACTTCGAGGAGCGGGCTGTCGTCCGGTCCCCCGGCACGGGGCGCCGGGATGTCTGCTGTCTTGTCCATGATGGTCACGTCGTACGCCCTCCTCAGCGCAGCTTCGGGTCGAGGGCGTCGCGTACCGCGTCGCCCAGCATGATGAACGCGAAGACCGTGAGGCTGAGCATTCCTGCCGGGAACAGCAGCGCGTGCGGGTTGTCCCGGATCGCCTGGCTGCCCTCGGCGATGTCGATGCCCCACGAGATCGTCGGGTCCGCGAGCCCGAGTCCGAGGAACGAGAGCGTCGCCTCGGCCGAGATGTACCCTCCCAGCGCGATCGTGGCCACGACGATGGTCGGGGCGAGCGCGTTCGGCAGTACGTGCCGGAAGAGGATCCGCGGGGTGCCGGCGCCGAGCGCGCGGGCCGCCGTCACGTAGTCCGCCTGCTTGGCGGTGATCACGGAGGACCGCATCACACGGCAGATCGAGGTCCAGCCCAGGAAGGCGAGGGCCAGGATCACCACATAGACCTTGCGGTCGGTGAAGGCGTTCAGGACGACCATCGCACCGAGCAGGAAGGGGATGCCGAAGAAGATGTCGGTGATCCGGGAGATCACGGAGTCGAGCCAGCCGCCGAAGTACCCGGCGAGCATGCCCAGCAGGCCGCCGACCAGGGTGACGGCCGCGGTGACGCCGACACCGACCAGGATCGAGGCGCGGGTGCCGTAGATGACACGCGCGTAGATCGAACGTCCCTGACCGTCGTAACCGAACCAGTCGGCCTGGAAGAAGTGTCCCAGCTCCGGCTTGGTCAGGAAGTGGTTGGTCAGATCGCCGTCGCGCGGATCGGCGCCGGTGAACAGCCCCGGGAACGCGGCGATGACCAGCAGGATCAGCAGCAGGATCGAGGAGATCCAGAACATCGGACGGTGACGCAGGTCGAACCAGGCGTCGCCCCAGAGGCTGCGCGGCTTGCCCTGGGCCTTGTGGCCGTCGGCGGCCGAGGGGGCGGCGGTGGCGTCCACCGCCTCTGCGGTCTGGGTCTCGGTCACGTCAGGCATACCGGATCCTCGGGTCCAGGACCGCGTACAGCAGGTCGACGAGCAGGTTGATCACAAGGATGACGAGGACGAAGACCGTGACAACGCCGACGATCGTCGATCCCTCACGCTGCTGCAGCGCCTTGAAGAGCAGGTTTCCGACACCCTGGACATTGAAGATGCCCTCGGTCACGACCGCTCCGCCGATGAAGCCGCCGACGTCGGTACCCAGGAAGGTGACGACCGGGATCAGCGAGTTGCGCAGCAGGTGCACACCGATGATGCGACGTCGCGGCAGGCCCTTGGCCATCGCGGTACGCATGTAGTCGGCACGCAGGTTCTCCGCGAAGGTCGTGCGCGTCAGCCGTGCCACGTACGCCATGGAGAGCATGGCGAGAACGAAGCCCGGTAGGAACAACTGCGCGTAGTTCGTGGAGTCCTGGACGTTCGGGGCGACCCAGCCGAGCTGGTCCGCGAGGACGAAGCGGGCGAGGAAGCCGAGCACGAACACCGGGATCGAGATGACGATCAGGGTGAAGATCAGCACGCCGGTGTCGGCGGCCTTGCCGGCCCGCAGGCCCGCCCAGGCGCCGAGCCCGATGCCGACGACGATCTCGATGAGCATCGCCACGGCGGTCAGCCGGAGCGTCACCGGGAACGACTCGGACATCTCGTCGATGACCTCGCGGCCACCGAACGTCTTCCCGAAGTCGCCCTGGAAGAGGTTGCCCATGTAGTCGATGTACTGCTTCCACAAGGGCTGATCGAGCCCGAACTCATGGCGCAGCGACGCAACCTGTGCGGGGTCCGCCGCCTTGTCTCCCCACATCGCCCGGATTGGGTCACCGGGAAGGATGTGGACCATGAGGAAAATAATCAGAGTGGTCCCGATGAACACCGGGATCATCTGGAGCAGTCGCCTTGCGACGTAACGCCCCATCATGCCTCCATGCCGTGAGGGGTCGGCGATGGCCTTCTCAGAGTTGTCTCCGCCGCGGGGTGTGGGGGGAGAGCCCCGGGGCCTGCGCCTACGGGCCGGTTCCGCCATTCCCAAGAAGGAACGGCGGAACCGGCCTTCGGGTCCCGATACTTACTTCTTGGCCTTCACCTGGACGTCGGTGAAGATGGGGTCGCCGTCCTGGCCGTAGACGATCTTGCCGAAAACGTTCTCCGACTGGCCGGAGTTGACCTTGTAGAACCACAGCGGGATGGCCGGCATGTCGTTCTTCAGGAGCTGCTCAGCCTCCTGGTACATCTTCACGGTGTCGTCGAGCGTCTTGGCCTTGTCGGCCTTCGAGGCGAGAGCGTCGAACTCCTTGTTGGAGTAGCCCGAGGTGTTGCCCGCGGCGGTGGTGCCGTACAGGTCGCGCATGAAGTTCGAGTTGACCGGGTAGTCGAGCACCCAGCCACCGCGGTACATGGACTTGACCTGCTTGTTGTCGCGGGCGTTCAGGTCCGCCTGGAAGTCCGGCTTGGAGTCGCCGGTGCACTCGACACCGGTGGCCTTGCGGATGCTGTTGCAGACCGCGTCGACCCACGGCTTGTGCGACTGGTCGGCGTTGAACTGGATCGAGATCTTGTTGCCCGGGACGCCGCCACCCTGCTTGATGAGGTCCTTGGCCTTGGCCGGGTCGTACTTCACGACGTCACCGAGGGCGCCGGGCTTGTAGCCGAGCACACCGCGGGCGACGAACGAGTCGGCCGGGGTACGGGTGCCGTGCAGCACGGTCTTGGTGATCGTCTCGCGGTCGATCGCCATCGACAGACCCTGGATGACCTTGGGGTCGATGTTCTTGAACTGCTTGGTGTAGAACGCCGGGACGATCGACTGGACCGCGGAGTACTCGGAGTCGATGGCGCGGTCGCCGAGGTCCTGCTTGTAGCTGGTCAGCGAGGTGGTCGGAATCTGCTCGATCCAGTCGAGGTTGTTCGACCGCAGGTCCGAGTAGGCGGCGTCGGCGGTGGTGTAGTTCTTGAAGTCGATGCCACCGTTCTTGGCCTTGTTCGGGCCCTGGTAACCGTCGAACTTCCGAACCTTGATCAGCTTCTTGTGCTCCCACGAGACGAACTTGTAGGGGCCGTTGCCGATCGGGTGCTGGCCGGCGGCCTGCGGGTCCTTGAAGAAGGACTCGGGCAGCGGCGCCCACACGTCGTAACCCAGCTTGTACGCGAAGTACGAGACCGGGCCGCTCAGCGTGATGGTGAAGGTGTTGTCGTCGACGACCTTCAGACCGGACATCTTGTCCGACTTCGGGGCACCCTTCTCGGGGTGGACGTCGGCGTAGCCCTTGATGTCCTGGAACCAGCTGGAGTTGGTCTGGTTGTTCTTGACGTTGGCCGACCAGTTCCAGGAGTCCACGTAGGACTTGGAGGTGACCGTGGTGCCGTCGTGGAACTTCCAGCCCGGCTTGAGCTTGACGGTCCACACGGACGAGTCCGCGTTGGGCGTCACGGACTCGGCGTTGATGTACGTGAGCTTGCCGGTGCCGGGCTCGTAGCTGACCAGGCCGGAGAAGATGGCGCCCAGGACACGGCTGCCCTGGCTCTCCTTGGCGTTCGCCGGCTGCAGCGGGTTCTGCGGCTCGCCGAGCTGGGCGGTCAGGATCCCGTTCGGGTCCGCCTTGCCCGACTTCATGCCACTGTCACTGCCCTTGTCGCTACCACCACAGGCGGTCGCGGCCAGGGCGATGATGGCCGCTCCCGCGACCCACTTGGCGCTCTTGGCACCACGCATGGGTTTCCTCCTCATGAGTCCACTTTTGACTACAAGAAGGGCACTGGAGTGATACACCGACACCCCTGACGGTGATCGTTTCCGTGCCCTGAGTGTGCTCGTGAGTCGGCACTCCCCACAGTGCGTGACCCATTGACCCGAGCTCAATGGAGCCAACTATTAAGTACGTCCGGGCCGTAAACCACACTTAAAGGGTCTCGGTTTGACAACATCGACAGGGCGCGGTTGATCGAAATCCGGACAAAGTGATCCCAGACAGACACACCCGAAACGGACCGTTAACACATGTTCCGGAGAGCGACGCTCGATAACCGGACACCTCGGGCAGAAAAACGAGTTGACGAAAAGACCGGGCCCCCACAGTGTCTGCGGGGGCCCGGGTCTCATGTCAATGGCTCGAACGGCTCTTGCTGACGACCGTCGGCCTACGCCGCGTCAGCGCTTGGCGCGGGACGCGGCGCGGCCGCGCTCCTTCTGGTCCAGGACGACCTTGCGGATGCGGACCGTCTCCGGGGTCACCTCGATGCACTCGTCCTCGCGGCAGAACTCCAGGGACTGCTCCAGGGAGAGCTTGCGGGCCGGGACCACGTTCTCCGTGGTGTCCGCGGAAGCCGCACGCATGTTGGTGAGCTTCTTCTCCTTGGTGATGTTCACGTCCATGTCGTCGGCGCGGGAGTTCTCGCCGATGATCATGCCCTCGTAGACCTCGGTGCCGGCCTCGGTGAAGATGACACCGCGCTCCTGGAGGTTGACCATCGCGAACGGCGTCACGGAGCCCGCGCGGTCGGCGACCAGGGAGCCGTTGTGGCGGGTGCGCAGCTCGCCGAACCACGGCTCGTGGCCCTCGAAGATGGAGTGCGCGATGCCCGTGCCGCGGGTCTGCGTCAGGAACTCCGTACGGAAGCCGATGAGGCCGCGGGACGGGACGATCCACTCCATGCGGACCCAGCCCGAACCGTGGTTCGTCATTGTCTCCATGCGGCCCTTGCGGGTCGCCATCAGCTGGGTGATCGCACCGAGGTGCTCCTCGGGGGAGTCGATCGTCATGCGCTCGATCGGCTCGTGCGTCTTGCCGTCGACCTGCTTGGTGACGACCTCCGGCTTGCCGACCGTGAGCTCGAAGCCCTCACGGCGCATCTGCTCGACGAGGATGGCCAGCGCGAGCTCACCGCGGCCCTGGACCTCCCAGGCGTCCGGGCGCTCGGTGTCCAGGACGCGGAGCGAGACGTTACCGATCAGCTCGCGGTCGAGGCGGTCCTTCACCTGGCGGGCGGTGACCTTGTGGCCCTTGCCGCCCTTGCCGACGAGCGGCGAGGTGTTCGTGCCGATGGTCATCGAGATGGCCGGCTCGTCGACCGTGATCAGCGGCAGCGCGATCGGGTTCTCGGGGTCGGCCAGGGTCTCGCCGATCATGATGTCCGGGATGCCCGCGATGGCGCAGATGTCGCCGGGGCCCGCCTTCTCGGCCGGCTGGCGGGTGAGCGCCTCGGTCATCAGCAGCTCGGTGATGCGGACGTTGGACATCGTGCCGTCGCGCTTGATCCAGGTGACGGTCTGGCCCTTGCGCAGCTCGCCCTGCTCGACGCGGCAGAGCGCGATACGGCCGAGGAAGTTGTCGGCGTCCAGGTTGGTGACGTGGGCCTGCAGCGGGGCCTCGTCGTCGTACTCCGGGGCCGGGACGTGCGACAGGACCGTGGAGAAGAACGGCTCCAGGTTGTCGCTGTCCTGCGGGACGGTGCCGTCCTCGGGCTTGGTCAGCGAGGCCACGCCGTCACGGGCGCAGGCGTAGACGATCGGGAACTCGATCTGGTCCTCGTCCGCGTCCAGGTCCAGGAACAGGTCGTACGTCTCGTCGACGACCTCGGCGATCCGGGAGTCGGGGCGGTCCGTCTTGTTGATGCAGAGGATGACCGGCATCTTCGCGGCGAGTGCCTTGCGCAGCACGAAGCGGGTCTGCGGAAGCGGGCCCTCGGAGGCGTCGACGAGCAGCACGACCGCGTCCACCATCGACAGACCACGCTCGACCTCGCCGCCGAAGTCGGCGTGGCCGGGGGTGTCGATGATGTTGATCGTGATCGGGTCCCCGCCGTCCTTGGGGTGATACTTCACCGCCGTGTTCTTGGCGAGGATCGTGATGCCCTTCTCACGCTCCAGGTCGTTCGAGTCCATCATGCGTTCGTCGAGGTTCTCGGCGGCGTGCGCGGCGAAGGCGCCGGCCTGCCTGAGCATGGCGTCGACCAGGGTGGTCTTGCCGTGGTCGACGTGGGCGACGATGGCTACGTTACGGATGTCGTGGCGCGTGGGCATGGGTGGCTAGCGCTTCTCTCGGGTCGTGGGATCAGGCGTCTCAGTCGGTCTCGGGTCCTCGTACGCCCGCCGGGCGGACGCGCCACGGCTACCCACCATGGTACGGGGCTGGCGCCGTGGCGGCTTCCCGGGCGATTCCTACCGGCCTCGGGACGGGCGTACGGCCTCACGGGCCGCGGCCTCGCGAGCGTGCGCGGCAGCTCGTCGCGGTCGGGCACCGCGCCGCCCGGACTGCCCCCCTGTCCTCGCGTGCCCGGCGGCCGGCTCCAGGTCGGCCCCGTTGCGCGCGGCCCCGCCCGGTCGTCGTCGAACCGGCCGTCCGGAGGCTCTCGCGGATGGTTCCGTCGCTCGCCGTACCGGCGCTCGCGCCCGTCCCCCGCACGGCAGCGCGGGCCACGGCCGCCGCGTCCGCCGCGTGTTTCCGCCCCCGTGGTCATGTCTTCCGGTGGATTTCACCAGTGGCCATGACCACGGCCCCGGGGAGGGGGACGGCGGACACGGGGCGGAAGCGGCTTCAGAGGTGGGGCTCCGAAGCGGCGGCTCCGGGACGGGGCCCGGAGCCGGGGCTCCGGGGTGGGGGCTCGGAGGTGGGGGGAGTGAGCGGCCACCCGGCTCGGCGGGCAGGCACGACCTTGCCCGCCGGGGAGCCCGGCGGGCAAGGGACTTGAGCCAGTTCTGAGCTTCCGATTCGTTTCTGACTTGCTACTTCTTCTTGTTCCCCGGGGCTCCGGCAGCCTGCGGCTCCTTGAAACCGATGTCCTGGTAGTGGGGTGCCCCGAAGCCGAAGGCGCCGACGTTCGCCAGCTTTCTGTTCGTCGCGACGAGCTGCGGACGCTGATAGAGCGGAATCGATCCTGCCGCGGCCCAGATCCGGGCGTCCGCCTGCTTCATCAGGTCCTGCGCGGCCCCCTCGTCGAGCTCCGAGGCCGCCTGGTCGAAGAGCTGGTCGATGTGGTCCGTACCGACGCGGGTGTAGTTCTGCTCGACCAGCAGCGAGCCGTCGGTGGCGGGCACCGGCTTGGCGAAGATCGGGCGGTCGTCGGTGGCCGGGTAGGCGGTGGCCGGCCAGGAGTACAGCGCCAGGTCGTAGTCGCCGGAGGCGATGTGGTCCTTGAAGTAGCTGTCGTCGGAGACCTTGGTGACCGTCGTGCCGATGCCGATCGAGTCGAGCATCGCCGAGATCCGCTGCCCGACCGCGCGCAGCGGCTCCGACCCCGGACCCGACGGCAGGACGAAGCGCAGGTTCAGCGGCTTGCCGTCCTTGCCGAGCGGGCCGCGGCGTGCCTCGGCGGCCTGGGCGGGGGCCGCGGTGCCCGCGGGGGCGTACGCACCGGTGGTGCCGCCCGGCCGCTTGTCCTGGGCGGTGACCTTGGAGACGGTGTCCTCGGAGGTGCCGGCCCCGGCCAGGTGTCCGGCCTGGCGCAGCAGGGCGGCGCTGTGGAACGCGGCGGCGGGCGCGGGGGCGAGGACCTGGAGGGCGCTCCCCGCTCCTTCGGCGTCACCGGGCTTGTTGTCGTCCCCCACGATGTACAGGCCGTCGTCGGCGGCGGGCTCGCGTCTGTGGGCGGCGCCGTCGGCCTTGCCGTCGTCGCTCCCGGTGCCCGGGGTGCCGGTGCCGGGCTTGTTGTCGTCGCCCTCGGTGCCGGGCTTGCCGGGTGGGCGGCCGGCCTTCTCGGAGCCGGCCGGCTTGTCGTCCTTCCCGGCGGTGCTCCCCTTGTCCTTCGTGTCCTTCTTCCCGGCCTCGCTGCCCGCCTTGGTGCCGTCCGGCTTCTTGACCGCGCCCTCCTGCGTCCAGCCCGCTTCGGCCAGCAGCGCCCGTGCCTCCTCGGTGTTCTGGCCGCCGAGCGCGTCGCTGTTGTCCTGGTACGCGGGCTGTCCGGCCAGGGCCAGGTGACTGCCGAGCGGTACGGCGGGCAGACCGAGCGGTTTGAGCACGGTGTCGACGAGCTCCTGGCGGTTCAGGGCGCGTGCGACCGCCCGGCGCACCCGGTCGTCGGCCAGCGGCCCGGACTCGCCGTTCAGCGCGAGCTGGGTGTACGCGGGCTCCAGCGACTTGCGGACCGCGTACGAGCGCAGCTTGCCCTGCTCGGCGGTGTACGCCTCGGCCGCCGCCCTGGCCTTCTCCCTGGCCGCCTGCGCCGCAGCCGCCTCCTCCGCGTTCGAGCCGTGTGCCACGGCCCAGGAGCGCAGTGCGGCGGCCGGGCCGTCCCCGGAGCCGGGGCCCTGGGCGAGCGGCTGCCCGTTCCCGCCGCTGTCGCGGCCCGCCTGCACGATCCGGTGCGCCGCGGCGGCGTCGACATCGGCGACGTCGACCTTCCCCTCGGTCAGCGCCTGGGCGCGGTCCTGCGGCTTGACGGCCCGGAAGACCAGCTTGTCGAGCTTGGCGGTCGCGCCCCACCAGCGCGGATTGCGGACCAGGGTGACCTCGCCCGCCTTCGTGTCCATGCCGGCCAGCCGGAATGGTCCGGCGGTGGCCTTGAGAGTGGTGCGCGCGCCGTCGTTGAAGGAGTTCGGGGAGCCGGTCACCTCCTTCGGGTACAGCGGGGAGAAGAGCGAGCGCCAGTCCGCGTACGGCTTGGCGAAGGTGACCCGGACCTCCAGGTCGTCGGCGCCCCGCTCGATCTTCTCGATCCGCTCGTAGCCGGCGTTGCGGGCGGTCCAGTACGCCGAGTCCTTGCCGCTCAGCGCCCGCCACTGGGCGACGAAGTCGGGCGCCCCGATGTCCCGTCCGTCGCTCCACACCGCCTGTTGGTTGAGCCGGTAGACCACCACCTGCCTGGGCTCGCGCTCGACCACCTTCGCGGACTCCAGATAGTCCGGATTCAGCTGCGGCCTGCCCTTGGCGTCCAGGGGGAACAGCGTCGGCAGCAGGGCACCGGTGATCCGGGTGGTGGCGCTGTCGGCGTCGGCCTGGAAGACGTTGAGGGTGGTGGGCATGGTGTCGATCGCCCAGTTGACCGTGCCCCCCTGGGCGACCAGGTCCCGGCCCGCGACCGCGATGTCCTGGGGGACGACGGCGCCCGCCGTGCCGCCGTCGTCGGAGCTGCAGCCCGCCAGCACGGGGAGCGTCAGCACGCCCGTCGTGAGGAGCGCGAGCGAGCGGCGCTTTCTGGCCGTCCCCCGCGGGACGCCGACGTGGGACATGGCTGATACCTCCGAGGCCGGACCGGCCCACCCGCACCGGAATGGGTCAGATTCTGGATTCTTGGTGTCATATGTAGCTGATCACACTGGTTTCGTCCGTCCACTGAAGGCGCCCTCGCGCGAGCCGCGGCGCAGACACGGCGCAGCGGCCCGCAACCTCACCCGGGCGGCGCAACGTCGCGCGATACCGGGAAGGCCCACGCTCTTCACCCCGCGGTTGTGACGCGTGACACTCTCGGGCGCATGAAGATGGCCGCCCGCGACCGCGGAAGTGAGGGCAAGTCATCTCACTGCACGAAGAATTGACGGTTGTTCAGCACTGCCTCGACGACCTGGTCCGCACCGTCGACCGGCTGGAGCGGAGCATCGCGCGGCTGCGCGGGACGGAAGCCGGAGCGGCGTCGCTCGAAGCCGCCGACCGCACCGGACCCGTCGACGTGCCCTGCCTGGCTGAGAACTGCGCGCCGAGCTGGACATGCCCCCCTGGCCGCCGCCGAGGCAGGACTCGGCCGGAAGGCGACGGCCCAGGAGGAGCACGGGTTGGGGTACTGCGACATCACGAAGGGCTGCACGGAGGTGTGCCCCGAACACATCAGGATCAGCGACAACGCGCTGATCCCGCCGAAGGAGCGGGCCGTGGACCGGAAGTACGACCCGCTGGTGTGGCTGGGGAACAAGATCGGCCGGCGCGGGGACCGGGTGTGAGGCTCAGAGGCCGCCCGACAGGCTCTCAGCCGAGCAGCTTGACGATCGCCTCGGTGGTGTCCGTCTCGCCGAGGCGCGGGAAGATCTTCTCGACGCTGTTGCGGTGGGTGTCCGCGTCCATGTCGGTGACCGCGTCCGTGGCGATGGTCACGTGGTAGCCGTACTCGTGCGCGAAACGGGCGGTGGACTCGACGCCGATGCTGGTCGCGACGCCCGCGACGACGATCTGGGTGACGCCTCGGCGGCGCAGCTGGAGGTCGAGGTCGGTGCCGTGGAAGGCGCCCCAGTTGCGCTTGGTGACGACGATGTCGTCGTCGCGCGGGCCGAGCTCGGGCACGATGTCCGCCCAGTCGGCGGGCGGCCGGCCGCCGGACTGCGCCGGCGCCTCGTTGCGGCCGGGGGCACCGCCGGTGACCCGGACCAGGACGACCGGGAGGTCCTTGGCGCGGAAGACGTCGGCGAGGGTCACGGCGTTCGCGACGACATCGGCGACGGGGTGGACGGTGGGCCGGCTGACGATGCCGTTCTGGAGGTCGACGACGACCAGGGCGGTCTTCGGGTCCAGAGTGGTGGCGGTCATGGTGGAGCTCCTGTGACTCGGGGGTGGAAACGGTTCAGGTACGTGCGCGCAGGGCGCGGTCGGTGACGGTCAGGACGATCAGCAGCAGGCCGAGGACGACGGAGACCGCCGCCATGAGGTGGAGCCCGCCGTTGCTCGCCGACCGCCCGTAGGCGAGGGCGATCAGGCTGGACGCGGTGATGGCCCCGATGTACTGGGCGGTGCGCTGGAGTCCGGCGGCGGAGCCGATGCTCTCGGGCGGGGCGTACGACTGGACGGCGGCCTGGTTGCTCGTACCGATCAGCCCCTGCGGTATGCCGAAGCAGGCTCCGGCGAGCAGCAGTACGGCGAGCGGGGTGGAGCCGGAGAAGAACGCCAGCACCCCGGCGCCGACGGTGAGCAGCACACAGGCCAGGGCGAGCGGACCGCGGATCCCCTTCGTCCGGGCGCCGAGCAGCGAGCAGACCAGCGCGGCGAGCGACATCGGCAGCATCAGCAGTCCGGTGTGCCCGGAGGAGTAGCCCCGTACCTCCTCCAGCCACTGCGTGTACCCGTACATCACGCAGTAGATCAGCAGATAGCTCACACCGTGCCGCAGATACGTACGGGCGAGTGCTCCGTTGTCCGCGAGCATCCGCAGGTCGATGAAGGGCCGGGGACTGCGCAGCTGCCACCACACCAGGACGCCGGTCAGTACGGCGAACGGCGCGAGCAGCCACCACATGGGATGGGAGAGATCGAGCACGAAGACGACCAGCACGGTGAGCGCGGTCGAGAAGAGGCCGATGCCGAGCGGGTCCAGGTCGAGCTTCGGCACGCTGCCGTCGGCGGCCCGTCCGCGCGGCGGGTCCGCCGGGATCCAGAGCAGCGCGGAGCCGAACGCGAGGAGCGCGACGGGCACGTTGACGGCGAAGATGCCGCGCCAGCCGACGGCCATGACGAGCAGCCCGCCGAGGGTGGGCCCGACGGCGGCGCTGCCGAGCGCGGCGAAGGAGAGCCTCGCCAGGACCGCACGCGGGGTCGGGCGGCCGATCCGCCGGGACTCGTCGCGCAGTACGGCCATGGCCGCCGGATACGCCGCCGACGTGCCGAGGCCGAGCAGCAGCCGGGAGACCAGCAGCCACCCGAAGTCCGGCGCGAACGTGCCGACCAGGCCGGATGCCATCACGACGATCAGCCCGGCGAGGAAGACGCGGCGGGGGCCGAGGACATCGGCGAGCTTGCCGAGTACAGGCTGGGCGACGGCGCTGGCGAGATAGAGGACCGAGATCAGCCAGGCGGTGTCGGCGGCCCCGATGCCGAAGTGGTGTCCGATCGCCACCAGGGCGGTGGAGATCATCGTGGTGTTGAGCGGATTGAGCAGGGAGCCGATGAGGAGCGGGGCGGTGAGGCGGGCGCTGAATCCGGGGGCGGGCCGCCCCGCGGACGGCGGTACGGCTGCTCCGGCGGGTGCCGGCGCGGAGGTCACGGTCCCTGCCTGCGCCGGTGCGGAGGTCGCGGTCCGCGTCTGCGCCGGCGCGGGAGCCGGCACCGCCGCGGATATCGCCGCCGCGGGTGCCTCACGGCCGGTCGGCTCCCGGCCGGAGGGTCGACCGGTCGGCTCCCGGCCGGAGGGCCGGCCGGTCACTTCCCGACCAGTCGGTCGAGCAGCTCCGCCGCCTCGGCGACCGTGCGGCGTTCGGCCCCGTCGAGCTCGGCGGCGATGGCTTCGGCGAGCCAGTTGTGCTTGGCGGCCCGGACCGCGGCGAGCGTGGTGAGTCCCGTCTCGGTGATCGATATCACCGACTTCCGGCCGTCGGCCGGATCGGGCGCCCGCTCGACGAGTCCCTGGCCCTCCAGCGCACCGAGGGTCAGCCGCATGGACTGCGGACGCACGTACTCGGCGCGGGCCAGCGCGGCCGTGGTGGCCGGGCCCTCACCCTCCAGCCGGGCTAGCACCGAGCGCTGGGTCGGCGTGAGCAGGCTCTCCGACGACGTGGTGCGCAGCCGCCGCAGCAGTCGGCTGACCGCGGCGGTGAGCCGCGTCGCCAATTGTTCGGCGGTCGGCTCGGCACGAGGGTCCACAGGCCTGGCTTCGGTCGGTTCCGGCATGTCTTCACCGTAGAAGATGCACAGGCCATCTTGCAAGGTTACCTGTCTGTTCTTGGATGGTCTTGCCCGTCGTGCAACCAGCGATCTAGGGTGAATGCGCTTTCAAAAGAGGGTCGGTACGTGCAACAGCAGGTACTTCGGTACGGAAGAAGAAGCGGACGGTCGGTCGAGTGAGCGCGCCAACGGTGTACGACGTCGCCGAGCGGTCGGGCGTCTCCATTGCCACGGTTTCGCGGGTCTACCGCACCCCTGATTCGGTACGCGCCCAGACCCGCGAGCGGGTCCTCGAAGCCGCCCGCCAGCTCGGCTACGTACCCAGCGGGAACGCCCGGGGCCTGGCCAGCCGGACCACCGGCGTGCTGGGTCTCTGCTTCCCCGACATGGCCGATCCCGACGCCGAGGCCGACGCGGAGGCCGACAGCGACGCCGACGACGCGGTGATGCTCTACTCCGACCAGATCATCCGGGGCATGGAGCGGGCGGCGCGCCGGCACGGTTACGCGCTGCTGATCGCGGCTTCGCTGGAGGGCGGGGCGGAGAGCGTCGCGAAGGTCGCGGGACGGGTCGACGGCTTCGCCGTACTGGCGCGGACCGTGCCGACCGAGGATCTCGAAGTGATATCGCGCCGACTGCCGGTGGTGATGCTCGCCGGACCGCGCGAGATCGACCACCTCGACCACATCGTCGTCGCGAACGCCGACGGGGAGCGTGAGCTGGCCCGCCATCTGATCGAGGACCACGGGCTGCGCAGACTCGCGTTCGTCGGGGGTGAAGCCGACTCGCCGGACGCCGAGGCGCGGTTCCGCGGCTTCCAGGAGGCGTGCCGCGACGCCGGACTGCCGGTGCCTGACGAACCCGACCTGCGAGCCGAGCTGATGACGCAGGCGGAGGGCGCGCGGGCCGCGGAGGCGCTGCTCGACCGGGGGCCCGAATGGCCGCAGGGCGTGCTGTTCGCCAATGACCAGATGGCGGTGGGCGCGCTGCGCGCGCTGGAGCGGCGCGGGGTGCGCGTACCCGAGGACATCGCGGTGACCGGTTTCGACGGGATTCCGCTCAGCCGGATCGTACGGCCGCCGCTGACGACCGTACGCCAGCCGATCCGCCAACTCGGCGAGCAGGCCGTCGAGTTGCTGGTACAGCGCCTGGGCAACAGCGGGCGCGAGCCGGTGTCGCTCATGCTTCCGGTATCGGTGATCCACCGCGCGAGCTGCGGCTGCGCGTGACGGGAGCGGCACGCACGGGCGCGATCAGATGGCGCCCGCCCGGCACGTCGAGCCCGTCCGGCCCCTGAAGGCGAAGTCCCCCGCCGGTCGAGCCGCCCGAGGGGGAACCATCCACTGGTTGTCTGCGCCGGAACCGGTCCCTGGAAGGTCGGGTGAGTCCGCGGAAGGTTCGGCCAGTGCACCGCTACCCCGGGTAGAGGGCAGGGCGGCACTCCAGGAAGTGGCACAGCCGACGGCGCTGCGTGTGGTGCATGGGCAGTGGGTCGAGTTCTGCCGGTTTCACGGAGCGGAGTTCCGTGCTCTCGTCCGAGATGACCGGCGCGCCCCCGGTGATGGGCGCGGTGAAGCAGACGTTGAACTGTCGCCTCACCGCGCGGGCCCGCGCCCCGCTCGCACCGCCGACCGCGTGTGGGCCGGGCTCTGACGTGCGATGCCACGGGCGGCAAGGGCCGCAGCCCCGGCCGCCGCCCCGCCCCGCCTCACCGCCCCAGGCGCGCCCCGAAGAACTCCCGACGGGCCGCCCGCAGCCCCTCCGTCTCCGCCGCCAGCCCCTCGTGCTCGAAGTGCCCCGCGCTCAGCACCAGCAGCTCGTGCTCGCCGGCCAGCGCGTTGTGCACGGCGAACTGCCCCGGCGGCGGCACCGAGGGGTCGAACAGCGCCGCGGCCACCAGCGTGGGCAGCTCCAGCCGTGTCGCGGCCGTGGCGGCGTCGAAGTACCGCAGCACCTCCACGACCTCGGGATGCTCCCGGTGATGACCCCGCACCGCCTCCCCGCTCCCCCCGCACGGCAGCGTGAGCCTCAGCGGATGGTTGCCGAAGGTCGGCACGGTCAGCTGCGCGGCGCCGAACCGGTCGTCCCAGGGCAGGGCCAGCGCGCCGAGTCCGCCACCGAAGCTCTCGCCGAGGTACCCGAGCCGCGGGCCGCCCCGGTCCGGTGCCAGTTCCGGCACCAGTTCGTGCAGCGCCGACGCCGCGCACCACAGGTCCGCCACGCAGTCGCCGATGACGTAGGTGTCGCGCGATGCGATGCCGTGCAGCACATGGCGGTCGGCCACGTCCGGGATGCCCGCCCACAGGCCGCGCGCGCCCATGCCTCGTACACACGGCAGGATCGCCGCCGCCCGGGGCAGCGGCAGCGGTACGTCGGGGCCCGGCTCCTGCCTGCCGCCGTAGCCGTGCCCGACGACGAATCCGTACTCCGCGGCCCCCTCGGCGGGCAGTGCGACCCAGCCGCCGAGCCGTACCCCGCCGACGGAGGTGAAGGTCACCCCGTGGATCCGTACGCCGTCGCGCTCCTCCTCCAGCGGGCCGAGTTCCGGCTCCGTGGCGACCTTGCGGGCCTCCTCGAAACGGGCCTGCCAGAAGGAGTCGAAATCGTCCGGGGCGGCCGGAGCGGGGACGTCCAGCAGGTCCTGGAGCGTACGCCCGTAAGCCGGATCGAAGGGGAAGTCGTGTTCGAACGAAGCCATGGACCCGACCGTATCGGCCGCGCCCGCGGCGGTACAGGCCGTTGATCATCATGGGGCCCTCAGCGAAATCGGTCACATCATCCACAATTTCGCAAACAGTGCACTTACCGTGCCAAGTTGAACATTCAGATGTCCAGCACGTTGCACGAGTGTGACCTAGCACCCTCTTGCGGATTCCTGAATCTCTGCCGCAGAGTGATGTATGCGCTTACAGGCAGCGCATACATTCGGATTGCTCAAGGAGGAGCCCTCCATGTCCCGCACCGCCAGAACAGCCACGGCCGGAATCGCGACCGCAGTCGCGCTCACCTTCGGTATCACCGCGTGCGGCAGCTCCGGTGGCGACGACGTCGCCGCGGACAAGAAGCAGACACTCACTGTCTGGGCCATGGGGGCCGAGGGCGAGAAGCTCGCGGATGTGGCCAAGGTCTACGAGAAGGCCAACCCGAACGTGACCGTGAAGGTGACCCCGGTCGGCTGGGACGTCGCCCACCAGAAGCTGGTCTCCGCGGCCGCCGCCGGCACCCTGCCGGACGTGGCGCAGATGGGCGGCAGCTACATGGGCGAGTTCGCCGAGCTCGGCGTGCTGGAGCCGGTCGACACCAAGACCTTCCAGGAGAAGGACTTCTTCCCGGCCGGCTGGCAGCAAGGCGAGGTGGACGGCAAGGCGTACGGCGTGCCGTGGTACGTCGACACCCGCGTCCTCTACTACCGCACCGACCTGGCAGAGAAGGCCGGCGTCAGCAAGGCCCCGACCAACTGGAAGGAGATGCAGGACCTCGCCACGGCCTACCAGAAGAAGGCCGGAACCAAGTGGGGCCTGTCCATCCAGCCGAGCGGCCTGGACACGGTGCAGAACTTCTACTCCTTCCTGTACTCGGCCGGCGGCGAGATCGTCAACGACAAGGGCGAGGTCGTCATCGACAGCCCCGAGGCCGTCAAGGCGCTCAAGGAGTACGGCTCGTACTTCGACAAGGGGCTCTCCAACAAGTCCGTGCAGCCCGGCTACGACGTGGTGAAGGACTTCGGCAACGGCCGTGTCCCGATGTTCTTCGGCGGTCCCTGGCACGTCACCCTGCTGAACGAGGGTCAGCCGCAGGTCAAGGGCAAGTGGGCGGTGGCCAATGTGCCCGCCGACAAGTCCTCCGTCTCCATGGCCGGCGGTTCCTCCCTGGTCGTCTCCAAGGACAGCAAGCACAAGGCCGCCGCCACCGAGTTCATCAAGTACCTGACGGACACCAAGGGCCAGGCCGACTGGTACAAGCGCACCAAGGACCTGCCCGCCAACACCTCCGCCTGGACCTCCGGCGACCTCGCCGACGACGCCGACCTCCAGGTCTTCAAGAAGCAGATGGACACCGCCAAGTCCTCGCCCTCGCTGTCCAACTGGACCGAGATCACCGACAAGGTCGACCAGGCCATCGCCAAGGTGACCCAGGGCAAGGCGTCCGCCGAGGACGCGCTCAAGACGGCCCAGTCCCAAATCGAAGGCCTCGTGAAGTAGGAGTCATGCGCACCATGACCTCAAAGGCCGCGGAGTCGGCCAAGGGGCAGGCCGGGCCGGGGGGCTCCACGCCCCCGGCCACCGGGCCCACGGGTCGCCGGGGCGGCAGGAAGCCCTCGATGGGCGTGCAGAACGTGGCCGGCTGGCTGTTCTCCACTCCCTTCCTCGTGCTCTTCCTCGTCTTCATGGCGTTCCCGATCGTCGCCACGCTGGTGATGAGCTTCACCGACTTCGGGCTGCGCAATGTCACGCACCCGCTGGACGCGAACTTCATCGGCTTCGAGAACTACGTCAATCTCTTCAGCGACGACAAGTTCCTCAAGTCGCTGTTCAACACGGCGTACTTCGTGGTGATCGGTGTCCCCCTGACCATCTTCCTCGGGCTGGGTGTCGCCGTACTGCTGAACAACGGCATCGACCGGGCGCGGACCTTCTTCCGCGTCGGCTTCTACGCACCGGTGGTCACGACCATCGTCGCGGTCGCCGTCGTCTGGCGGTTCGTGCTCGACCCGAGCGACGGGCTGATCGCGGGGCTCTTCTCCGAAGTGGGCCTCACCTCACCCGACTTCCTCGGCTCCGAGAAGCTCGCCATGCCCTCGATGATCGCGATGGCCGTCTGGCGCAACCTCGGCACGGTCATGGTGCTCTTCATCGCCGGTCTGCAGGCCATCCCCACCGAGGTGCGGGAGGCCGCGCGGCTGGACGGTGCCGGTGTCTGGCAGGAGTTCAAGGGCATCACCGTGCCCCTGCTGCGGCCCACGCTGCTGTACGCCACGGTGATCACCACCATCGGCTACCTCAATGTCTTCGAGGAGCCGTTCGTGATGACCCAGGGCGGTCCCTCGGACTCCACGCTCACCGTCTCGCTGAACATGTACCGCGAGGGCTTCAACTTCTTCCACATGGGCTATGCGAGTGCCATGGCGTATGTCCTCTTCGTAGTGATCATGGGCATCACGGTGCTGCAGCTCCGACTGCTGAAGGACAACACGAAATGAGCGCCACCAGTGCACCGGGCGCCGTCTCGACGGCCCCGTCGAAGGAGCCCGGGGACACACGGCCGGCCGGGACGACGTCCAAGGCGAAGAAGGCCCGCAACCCCAGGCGCCCGCTCGTCTACGTCCTGCTCTCGGTCGGTCTGCTGATCATGTCGGCGCCGTTCCTGTGGATGGCCCTCTCGGCCTTCAAGACACCGCAGGAGCTGACGGCCAGCCCGCCCGTGTGGATCCCGACCGACTGGACCCTGGAGAACTTCCGGGAGCTGCTCGACAAGCTCGACCTGCCGCTGTACTTCATGAACTCGGTGATCGTGGCGGTGCTGGTCACCGTCTCGAACCTGGTGTTCTGCTCGATGCTCGGGTACGCCCTGGCCAAGCTGAACTTCGCCGGCCGCAACAAGATCTTCGGCCTGGTCCTCGGCGCCCTGATGGTGCCCGGCAACCTGATGCTGCTGCCGCTCTTCGTGCTGATGAGCAAGCTGCACCTGATCGACTCGTACGCCGGGCTGGTGCTGCCGTTCGCCGCCGGGGCCTTCGGTGTCTTCCTGATGCGGCAGTTCATGCAGTCGATCCCGGACGAGCTGCTGGAAGCGGCCCGGATGGACGGCGCCGGCGAGTGGTACATCTTCTGGCGGATCGTGATGCCCCTGGTGAAGCCCGCCCTGGCGACGCTTTCGATCTTCACGTTCCTGGGCTCCTGGAACAACTTCGTCTGGCCGCTCATCGCGACCAACGACCCCGACAAGTACACCCTTCCGGTCGCCCTGGCCACCTTCGCCACCGACCCCAACAAGGCGGGCGGGTCCAACGGCATGCTGATGGCAGGGTCCCTGCTGGTCGTCCTGCCCGTCGTGGTCCTGTTCATCGCGCTCCAGCGGCACTTCACCCAGGGCATCGCCACGGCGGGCATGAAGTAGCCCGCCCCGGGCGGGCCGAACCGGGCAGCCGCCCGGCCCGGCCGCCCCACCGAAACGTACGAGGCCGCGCGCCCCGCACCCCGCCGGCCACACCCCTTCACGCACCAGAAAGACAGTTTGCGATGACTCACACCCAGGTCCCGTTCCCCGAAGGCTTCCTGTGGGGCGCCTCCACCGCCGCCCACCAGATCGAGGGCAACAACACCAACAGCGACTGGTGGGTCAAGGAGCACACCGCGGGCACCCACATCCAGGAGCCCAGCCTGGACGCCTGCGACAGCTACCACCGCTGGCACGAGGACATGGACACGCTGGCCGGCCTCGGCTTCACCGACTACCGGTTCTCCATCGAGTGGGCGCGCATCGAACCGGCCGAGGGCCGGTTCTCCCGGGCCGAGCTCGCCCACTACCGCCGGATGGTCGAGGGTGCGATCGAGCGCGGCCTGCGCCCCATGATCACCCTGCACCACTTCACCGTGCCGCAGTGGTTCGAGACGCGCGGCGGCTGGACCGCCGAGGGCGCGGTCGAGCTCTTCGCCCGCTACGTCGCGGCCTGCGCGCCGGTGATCGCCGAGGGCGTCAGCCACGTCTGCACGATCAACGAGCCGAACATGATCGCCGTGATGGCCGGCCAGGCCAAGCGGGGCGACAACAGCTTCCCGCCCGCCGGGCTCCCGACCCCTGACGACGAGACCACCGAGGCCGTCATCGCCGCGCACCACGCGGCCGTCAAGGAGGTCCGCGCGATCAACCCGGACATCGAGGTCGGCTGGACCATCGCCAACCAGGTCTACCAGGCCCTGCCCGGCGCCGAGGAAGTCACCGCGGCCTACCGTCACCCCCGCGAGGACGTCTTCATCGAGGCCGCCCGCGGCGACGACTGGATCGGGGTGCAGTCCTACACCCGGACCAAGATCGGCCCCAAAGGCCCCGTCCCGACACCGGACGACGCCGAGCGCACCCTCACGCAGTGGGAGTACTACCCCTCCGCGGTCGGCCACGCGCTGCGCCACACCGCCGAGGTGCTCGGCAACGACGTGCCGCTGATCGTGACCGAGAACGGCATCGCCACCGACGACGACAGCCGCCGCGTCGACTACTACACCGGCGCGCTGAACGAGGTCGCGTCCGCGCTGGAGGACGGCCTCAACATCCAGGGCTACCTGGCCTGGAGCGCGCTCGACAACTACGAGTGGGGCTCCTACAAGCCGACCTTCGGCCTGATCGGCTGGGACCCGGAGACCTTCGAGCGCCTGCCCAAGCCGTCCGCCGTCTGGCTGGGCGGGATGGGCCGCACGCGCGCGCTGCCGCGCATCGCCGACTGACGTCGGCCCCCCGACCGGGAGCGACCTGACCGCTCCCGCCCGTACGGGAACCGGCGACACCTGACGGACGCCGGTTCCCGTACAGCCGGGCCCTGTCCGGCCCCGATCCGCCGGACAGGCCCTTCGCCCGCGTGGGCGCCGCACGTATCCAGCCCCGCCCACGTGCGGCACCCACGCGGGTGCCGTACGCACGGCACGGCGTCCCGCGCCCTCAGAGCCTGTCGGGCGGCCTCTGATCGGGCGGCCACGCCCTGGCACGCACTCCCCCAAGGCCTCAAGGGCCAGGGGGACCCCCTCCCGCGTTGCCGAAATGCCCTAGTAGCTCCATCCCCGAGCTCTCAGCTTCGTTCGAGCAGGGGAGACCCCATCCGAGGACATC